>CAZNZD010000040.1:0-14704 GCA_964577435.1 uncultured Clostridia bacterium | reverse complement strand
CGCAGGGGTCACCATTATGGAGTTGATAGTGTGCTCCTTCTTCTCATAGAAGAGGGTAGCGCCGACCAGGACTATGGTCATCATGGTGCTGTCCGTGATGAAAATCAGAGGAAGGAAGCCTTTGAGCTGCTCGGTGCTTAAAAGGTATGCCATGACGACGTACATGGACGATGCCACGAAGCTCGCCGTGAATAGGTTATATTTGCTGAGCCTATCAAACTCGCCTTTGATGAGTACGGAGAGCCTACTCATGAAGAGCCACCCCCGTAACCTTTATGAAGATCTCCTCCAGCGTCGTCTCGCCGCTGTGGATGGTCTCGACATCCTTCGTCCTTAGCAGCTCGTGGAAGGAGTCGCCCTTTATCTGCTGCATCGTGAAATCAGCGACCTTCAGCTCGCCGCTTTCCCTGTATTCCACCCTTACCGTCTTCTTGCCGTACTTGAGCTTGAGGTTTCTTGGCGTGTCCTCCTCAGTGAGCTTGCCGTTTATTATGAAGCCCACCCTGTCACAGAGCTGTTCAACGTCGCTCATTATGTGGCTTGTAAGGAACACGGTGCCGCCGGCCTGTTTGAACTCAAGTATTATATCCTTCATGATCCTTGCGTTCACAGGGTCCAGACCGTTTGTGGGCTCGTCCAGGAAGAGCATCTTAGGGGAGTTTAGCAGTGCCCTGACGAAGTTCAGCCTGATTTTCATGCCCTTGGAATACTCTCCGGCCTTCTTGTCCCTGTCCTCCCAGAGCCCGACCCTCTTCATGAGCGGCTCGACGTCCGCCGTCTTCTTGTAAAGCCTTCTGAAGAAGTCGAGGTTCTCCATGGCCGTAAGCTTTGAGAAAGAGATGGGCATCTCGAAGCTCACCCCGATATCCTCATAAAACTCGCTTCCATAGGAATCAAGCGGCCTTCCGGCATAGGAGATGCTGCCCTCATATCCCTTCAGCAGCTTGATGAGTACCTTCTGGGTCGTGCTCTTGCCGGCTCCGCTCGGCCCCAGAAGCCCGTATATCTCGCCCGGCCTTACTTCGAAGCTTAGGCCGTCCACTGCCCATGACTTGCTCTTCGGATAGCTGTACCTGAGGTTATCTGCCTTGAACAATCGTGATACCCCCCTTGATGATGCGGATGGTCTTCTTAACCCTTTCCATGAGCTCGGCTTCGTTTCCCTTCTCGAAAAGCTCCTGAACGTCCTGGGAGATGCTGTTGTACAGAAGGTTCACCACAAGCCTGGAGTCTATGTCCGGTGCGATAAGACCCCTTTCCTTGTCCCTGTCGATCAATGCCTCCAGCTGCTTCAAGCCATCATCTGTTACTGCTTTAAGCTTTGCGATGAAGCCGCTGTCGTCGAGCTTCATCAGAAGGCCTATCCTGCTGTATCTCGGATGCTTCTCAGCCCACTTTATGCCCACCTTGAACATGTGCTCGTAGACTTCGAAGAAATCCGCCTCGGGTTCCAGCCTGCCGACCTCCATCACTATCTTTATCTTCTCCTTGCCGATCTCCCCTAGGGTATAGAGGTACAGGTCCTCCTTGTCGGAGAAGTATTGATAGAAGCTGCCCCTTGGTATGCCGGCGGCCTTGATGATGCTGTTTATGGAGGCATCGCTGAACCTCTTTTCGGCGAACTCGTCAACAGAGGCCTCGAATATCCGCTGCCTCTTATCCTCCGGAAGGTTCATGAAAGTATCCTTGGGCATCTTGCAGTCCTCCTCGGTGCGATTATCTCACAGGGAAGGGTATATGACAAGCAT
This sequence comes from uncultured Clostridia bacterium, assembly GCA_964577435.1. Lineage (GTDB taxonomy): Bacteria > Bacillota > DTU025 > DTU025 > MWDF01 > MWDF01. The sequence continues at coordinate 12,956 of CAZNZD010000040.1, read as the reverse complement.
GTCATATGACAATACTGTCATACACATACCAAGTATGTATAAAGCCAGCATGATGAGCCAGGTTCAGTCAGTAAATGCCTTGAAGCGCCCTTCAAGGGGAAGGAAGCTCTTCTCGCCGGCAGGGCCGGTCGGCTTCCCGAATGGCATCTGGGCGATGAGCTGCCAGCTAAAAGGTATGTGCCACTCAGCGTGCACCTTCTCGTCTATGATGGGGTTATAGTGCTGAAGGTTTGCGCCAAGGCCCTCCGATTCCAGAGCAGTCCAGACAACATACTGCAGCATACCCTGCGAGTGCTGTGCCCATATAGGGAAAGTCTCTGCATACTTGGGGAACCGGTCTGATAGCTCCCGTACTGCGTCGTCGTCATTGAAGAACAGCACAGTCGCGTATCCTGCCTTGAAAGAGTTCACCTTCGCCTCCGTCCTGCCGAATCTCTCAGGGGCGACCCTTGCTCTAAGGGCCTCCATGACGATATCCCAGAGCCTCAGATGATGGGGCCCTGTTAGGAGCACGATCCTTCCATGCTGGATGTTGTAGGGTGAGGGGGTATGAAGAAGGGCGGATTCCAGTATGCTTCTCACCCTTCCGATATCAATGGTGCTCTCGTCGCTTATTGAGTACATGCTGCGGCGTTTTGCCACAGCTTCCATGAATTCCATCGCCTTCACTCCGTTCGATTCGTCATTTGCGCACATAAACCAGCCTATTGTCTATGACCTGGCGCTCGAGCCTGCCATCACTTACCAGGTATGTGAGGTATGACCTGACGGTGCTTCCCGCAAGAGCGTACTGTGCGACATCGAGGCTCATCCCGTAGTTGTCATACAGCCGCTTGAGAACGTCGTCCGGCCCTGTTGGCTTGGCGCAGAAGAGCACTACCAGATCCGCGATCTCTTTCACCTTAGCGGTGTTCTTTGCGGCAAGCGGCCTGATGTCGGCAACAGGTTCGGCATGGGAAGGTACAAACAGGTCACAGTCGATGGAAGGGAGCATCTCAAGCGTCCTCAGATATGAGGCGACGTCATAGAGGAAGGAGATGTGGTACTTGTCCAGGACCTGCTCCGAAAACAGGCTGTCGGCCGCGAAGAACACGCGGTCGTCGGTCAGATAGCCGCACATCCCCAGGTAATGGCCCGGGAGACCGACGGAAGACAATCCCTCCGGAAGCTGGGCAAGGCCGTCCGGAAGCGGGGAGGAGGGCTGCGCCATGAAGAACTTGCTCTTAAGCTCCTCAGGCGGGTTACCACCGTAAAGAAGCGATGGCTCCAGAATGGGGTGCATCATCACAGCCGCCTCGATATCAGGGCTGATCACCTTGCATCCGGTCCTATCCTGCAGAAAGCGATTTCCGCCGCAGTGGTCGGCGTTGGAATGGGTGTTGATCACGGCAGCAAGGCCAAGCCCGAGGGAGTTCAGGGCGGATAGAAGGCGCCTGCCTGCCTCCTTGTCGTTGCCGCTGTCTATGAGGTAAGCATCCTTCCCGCATGCATATAGGCCTATGTTGGTCCCGCCGGGGAAGTATCCCGTCCTGTCGGTCAACTTCTTCAACTCAAGCGCCATGCCCATCCTCCTTCTTGCGGACCTCCATCCAGCCCCTCTCCGCATAGAGGGCCGCACCCCTATCAAGGGCGTCGCGCACATCTGCCTCGAGGCTTGCGTCAAGGCCCCTTATGTGGAAGCACGACTTCCCCTTGAGAAGCTTAAGCAGGCCAGGGGAGAGGAATGCCTTAACTTCCTCATCTACATAGACAGGCATGAAATAGAAGCCTACATAGCTGCTTTGGATGATCGCAGCGGAGAAGTATACCTCCTTGCGCTTCCTGCCCTCGATGACAAGCTCCTTCACGGCATACAGCTCATATCTGCCCTCGATGTCCGTCTTAGGGGTGAAGCGGTCCTCATACTTCCTCATAAGCTCCCTGATCTTCCTGAAATCCTCAATCCTGGTGTCCTTCATGGCCTACCCCCTGACTCTGAAAGCCATCTCCAGCCTGACTTCTCCTCTTTCGAGGTCCGCGTCCGTGTAGCAGGAGAGGTCGATTCCGACCACTTTGAATCCCTGGCTCATATAGAAGCCTATGGCGGGAACGTTGCAGCTCTGGGTCTCGAGTACGATCTCCCGATAGCCCTCATGAGCCGCAAGGGTTTTTATCCTGTCCAGAAGGGCTTTGCCGATGCCGCGGCCCCTATATGGCTCAAGCACCAGAAGCTCTGTGACCCTCATCCTGTTGTGCCAGTCCTCACGGTCGGCCTCAATGTAACCAAGGTCGGTCCCGTCTGCTGCGGCAAAGGCTACAGGAGAGGTCAGCCAGTCCTCGAAGAGCGCGCTTTCGAATGCTTTCCTTGTAGGCTTTGGCAGGGGCTTCTCGACGAGCTTCACGGAGAATACCGAACCGGGCTCGGAGACGACATCGTAATATGTGGAAGTCTTATACTCGAATACAAGCTTCCTGCCATTGTACTGCCCCTTATCCAGCTGGCGTATCGAAATCGCGTGTCCGCTCGGAGCATATGCCTGGCCATCTTCACGCCCTGCCTCGGGGCCGCTTCTGCGCCTACCAGTCCATTCCTCGTCAAGAAGGCCGTAGATGACATCGTCATACCAGCTTCCGCGCATGCGGTAGCTTCTCTTCAGGTGGGCCTCGCGCCTGAAGCCCAGCCTCTCCATAAGCCTTATCGAAGGCAGGTTGTTTGGATCCACGGAGCCGTAGGCCCTGTGAAGCCCCCTTTGCTCGAAAAGGTGCCCGAGTACTGCCTCGACGGCTTCCGTCCCGAACCCCTGACCCTGGTAGAAAGGCGCAAGTGTGAAACCGAGCTCGGCTTGGAAGCCGCCCTCGCCGATTAGTATCCCCATATCGCCCAGCAGAAGGCCGTCTTCCTGCCTTACTATGGCAAGCTGGGTGTACTCTCCCGGCTGGAAGGAGGGCCGAGAGCAGTTCACCCTTGCGAAAGAGGCGCACGCTTCCTCGCTTTCGGGCCAACCTGCCTGATAGACTTCCACTTCGGGCAGGCTTCTGTAGCGGAAGACCTCGGGGGCGTCCTTCTCCTCCATAAGCCTTATGACTAGCCTCTCGGTCTTAATCGGGACAAATAGCACAGCGATGCCTCCTCAAGCTCAGTACCTTGAAGATTCCGGGATATTCTCAAGCCAGATCCTCTCCAGAAGCTCTACATCCTCGCCGAACTGCTTTATAGTCTCATCCTCGGGCTTTTCGAGGGCCTCAAGCACCTCGTACTCGAATGCCGCCGGCCCAAGCCTTGCCCAATCCTCCTGCAGCCTGGGGTATATGCACAGGCCCGACGACTTGGCGAAGCTGAACCGGTTCCTCTTGGAATCGATGTCGACCGCAGATTCGATTAGCAGCCTGCCGTCAGCGGCATTTCTCACGGCGCCGACGCCGCCAACAACCTTGCGCTGCTTATAAGCCTGTCTGAGGCTTCCTTTGTCCGACATTTGCGCCCTCCTGTCAGGCGAACAGCATAAGGCTTGCCGCCATGACGGCCATGCCTGCGATCAGCCCATAGATTGCGATATGGTGTTCGCCGTACTTCTCAGCGGTGGGCAGCAGCTCGTCCAGTGATATGTAGACCATGATGCCGGCGACGGATGCGAATATGATGCCGAACATGGCCTGGTTGAAGTAACGCATAAGAATCAGGTAACCGATTACTGCCCCTACAGGCTCGGAAAGGCCCGAGAGGAAGGAGTAGAGGAAGGCTTTCCTCCTGCTCCCGGTCGCGAAGTATATCGGCACTGATACTGCTATTCCCTCGGGGATATTGTGGATTGCGACCGCGACGGCGATGCTTATGCCGAGGCGTGCGTCCTGAAGGGCGCTTGTGAAAGTCGCAAGGCCTTCCGGGAAGTTGTGTATCGTTATCGCAAGCGCCGAGAACATCCCCATCCTGAGAAGAGCGGAGCTTGAAGGCTTGGGCGAGCGTATCTCGCTAACGTCTCTGACCTCGTGCGGATTCTCTGCGCTCGGAACCAGCCTGTCGATGATCGCAATGAAGGCGATTCCTGCGAAGAATGCCAAAGTGGTGACAATATAGCCTTTGGGGCTCCCATAGAACGCGTCTAGGGACACCCTGGCCTTGGCGAATATCTCCACAAGGGACACGTAGATCATAACGCCAGCCGAGAAGCCCAAAGCACCGGAAAGGAACTTGTGGTTGGCCCTTTTCGTGTAGAAGGCGAGGGCGCTGCCTATTCCGGTGGACAGACCTGCGAATACCGTAAGGCCGAAGGCGAGAAGAAGGTCCTTTGTCCCTATGTCCAAGTTATTACCCCCTCAGAGAAGAACACCGTTGCATCTAGGATACAACAGGAAGCGGCTTTTTTCATTTGCCGGCAGGTTTTATCCGTGCTCTGTGAAATATCTAAGTGCCCGGCTCATGAATCTCCGATAAGGAAGGTGGCGAAATGGCCATAAGCCTGTTCATCAACTACGACGGAAACTGCAGGGAGGCTGTGCTCTTCTACGCGGATGTCTTCAGGAAGCCGATTCCTGAGTTCATGACCTTCGCAGACGCGCCTCCGGATCCAGACTACAAGGTGGATGAGAGGAACGCAGGGCTCATCATGTTCACAAGCCTCAATATCGAGGGGATCAACATCATGTTCTCCGACATACCGGAGGGCTGGCCTCACAATGTGGGCAATAACATAAGCATCACGCTGGTGCTTAAGGATGCTGATGAGGTGAAGAGGCTGTTTAACAGGATGGCAGATGAGGGGATGGTCACAATGCCCCTTCAGGAGACGTTCTGGAGCAAATGCTACGGCAACGTAACGGATAAGTACGGCATCCAGTGGCAGTTCAGCCACGATTCTGGAGAATAGGGGAAGCTAACTGCCAAGCCCAGCCAGGCGCCTGTTAATCAGCCTGACCCTCAGGCTGATCCAAGATGAGGGAAGCTTCGTCTGGCCGAAGTCCCATCTCTTCCATGGAAGCCAGGCCGATTCCGCGGTGAACATGCCGCATGGGTCCGCCTTGCTGTTTATGGTTCCCACCACGTCCAAGAAGCGGGGGTCGCCGATTGCAGCGGGGAAGCGGGAGAGGACTTCGGCCACATGCAGGATGTCATACCAGATGAACGGGGCCTTCAACTTGCGGAAGTCAGTTCCCATCCAGAATATGTACGGATGCTCCTCCATGCTGCGCTCCCAAAGCCCAAGCAGGCATTCGACGCCTGATCTCGCCTCAGACCCGTAGATGATCCCCTTGTGGGCGGAAATCAGCTTCAGCATTATCAGGTTAGCGTAAGGGCAGGGGTCGGACCTCTTTCCAGGGCCTCTGAAGCCACCCAGCTTGGGAGATACGCTGCAACCCCAACCGTTGGGCCTTGCAAGGCTTAGAAGATAGTCAAACCCATTCCTGACCATGGCATCTTCTGAAAGACCCATCGAAGAGAGGGCGTATAGCGTCGTCGGGGCGTCGCATGCCGCCCATGCCAACGTCGCGGCCGTGCTGACGCGGGAGCTACCCTCCAAGGGCATCGGCAGTTCGGGCAAGCCCTCCTCTGAGAAGCTCTCCATCACCTTTTCTACTACATCCTTCATGCACTCATCTTTCACCGTAAGCCCGATGTCGGCTGTGAAGGCGAGCCTGTGATAAGGCTGCCAGGCGCTCTTATGGCTCGATATCACCTTGCCGGGCCAAACCTGAAGGCTTTCGACTAGCTCGGCGACGTTCGGGTGCGAAAGCATTAGCTCCCTTGCGCCTCTAACCTCCGGATGCTCATCAGGCAGGCCGGATAGATGCCTTAGGGCATTGTAGGATGTCCAAGGCTCCGGGCTTCTCGTCAGTTCAATGTCCAAGGCTTCCATAGGCATCCCCATTTCGCTTAAGGGATCCTCCGGCGATCATATCAAACCGGATGTGCCCCTAATGAGCCTTCCTGCATGGTTATTCGACCGACTTTGCCTTCCTGCCGCCTGTGAAGCTCTCGCGGTACTCCGGCAAGCCATCCTTGCCGTAACGTATCCATTCCCCGTCCTTCACGCCATCAAGGAAGTGGCCGACCTGCCAGAGCTCGCCGCCTTCCCGGTAGAAGCGCCACTGTCCAGTCATAAGCTCCCACTGGTAAGGTCCTTGTGCCTTCATCGACCCGTTCTTATAAAAGAAGGTGAGCCTGCCTTCAGCCAACTCGTACACCTTCTGTCCGTTCGCATACGCCTTCTTCTCAAGCATGGCATCCTCCGAAGGCATCAATCTTCGCCGCTGCAGAGCCTGTAGGCGAACTCGCAGGGCTTCGCGCCTTTGCTGTTTAATGCCGAGGATATCACACCGATTGTTTCAAGCTTCACACCCAGGGCATTTCCGTAGTGATGCAGGAAATGCCCGGCGCAGCACAGGCAGTAGGTAAGGGACACCGGCTCGGAAAGCTGAAGGCCCGAGAAGCAGGGGCATGGGCACAGATACCTGTCCTTTACCTTCCAGCTTATCCAGGCGGAGATTGTACCGTCGCTGTTCAGCTTCGGGTTTCCCATGAATCTCAGCGATGACAGCCCCTCAATCCTGGACTTAAGGTCGGATCCAGCGGTCGCCTTCCTATAGGCTTTGCAGTCAGCCTCCCTGCTGCCGCCCTTGCAGCAGGCACACCAGCCCATGACCTCTATAAGAAGCTGCCTTTCCAGGGTGGCATCCATCCTGTCTATGACCTGCACTAGGCGCCTGGCTTTTGCCGCTTTCCCGAAGCAATGCCCCGGGGTTTCGGGACGAAGCACCACATCAGCGATATCGCCAGGTATGTTATGGTGCTTCAGTGACTCTTCGATCTTTCTTACGTCAGGCAAGCAGATACCCCCAATCAAGCTGGATGAAGGAAACGAACACTAAACCGCTTGCAGCTTGCTGATAAGGATAACTAAAGTTCGGAGCGCAGGTTCTTTGCCCAAGTGCGAACCCTGTCGGCCGCACCTTGGGGGTTGCTTTGGCAGAACACATCAGCGATAGTCATTCTCCAATCTCTTGGTGTGGCCTTCCTGGAGGAAGGATCCTTCATCACTTTCATGTCGCCTTCGAACATGGCTCCCATGCGCCTTCTAATCTCTGAAACGGCCATGCCCTCGTCCATATGTCCCATGAAAGCCACTCGAAGCTGGCACAATGCCTCGTCGGTGAAAAGGGAGGGGTGCTCAAGGTTATAGCAGGCGACCGTCTTGAAATGCTCCTTTGAAAGCTCTTCATCCTCGCTCTCCCACCCGATTACCCATCCAAGCATATCTTTGCAGCTCATGCCGGCAAAAAGGCGAGCGCCGCACTCGGCGCAGGTCGGACTCTCAACCTGTTCCATTAGCATCCCGCCTCCATGATGCGTCGATCCAGATGGCGGGCCTTATGCCTGCTCGGGAGACGCTTACGTTCTCATAGCTTCGTATGCTGCAGCCTGTACCCACGAAACAGGCCCTGGAGGGCTTGTTTCCCTGAGTCCTGAGCCACCACCAGGAGCATCCAGCCATCTTTCCGTCGACTGCTGCATAATTGTCCTCATTCGACTTGTCGTAGACATAGAGCCTGCAGCCGTCGGGCTTGGGAAGCCTCGCAAATGGCGTGCCCACCGACTTCATTACCTGCTTTCCGTGCCTTGCAAGATGCGCTCTTGCCTCCTCTGCGCTGAGAAGGAACGCGTAGTCGTCCGTGTCCGGGCTTCCTACGCCATTTCCGCTGCAGTGCGTAAGCCTGATCATCGTCTTCTCGGCTGAGCTGAAGGCTGAAGAATAGAACTCGTCTTTCAGCCAGGCCCTCAGGTCGCAGTCGCGCCAGGTGGTATCAGAGCAGTCCCTCCACTTCATGCCGGCGCTCTTTCCATGATAACGCCTGCAGTCGAGTATGCGGTGGCTAAGCAGAAGCGCGCTGTCGCCGCTTACGTCGAGGACCGTCCAGCTGATCGGCAGGAGCGAGGAATCCTCAGTCTGCGGATATCGGCCGAATAGAAGCGCATCTCCCGGCCTGTGATCTTTCATAGGCATCAAGGCGCCTTCCTTTTCTCCATCGAGAACCGGTAAGCTTGCTCCAGCCAGCCCATCAACTGTTCGTCAATCCGGTCTGTGGTGTCAATAATCGTATGATGCGTCCATCTGCCGGGATGTGGCTCGACAGCCTCCTCTATCCGGGGCGAGTCGATGCGGCAGGGAAGTCCGAAAGTGAGCACCAGATAAGCTTCAGGCCTGCCGGCGATTTTCCTCGGGGGAAGCCAGATGAACGCGAAGCGGTGCCTGTTGCTAAACGCGATCTGCGTCTTCAGAACATCGACAGTTATGTCAGGGAAGCGTGACAGAAGTCTCTCCTCGAGAGCCTGATAGATCGGGAGCAGATGCGGCATGTCCATGAAAAACGCTTTCCTGTCGGTCACGGCTTTCCCTCCATCATATCCTTCCGCTATAGTAAGGGTGCCTCACACTGTTCAGGTAAGTCCTCATGGCGTCCTCTTCGCCCTGATTGTAGATGAAGCCGCAATGCTCCGCCACGTGAAGCGCCGCTTCGTGGAACAGGTTGCAGGCCGCAAGCACTGAAACCCATATCTGCTCATGCTTAGCTGAGGAGTATGTCATAAGGTATGCGGAATACATGCTTTCCGGCAGGTGCTTCCTGAAGTACTTCCCGAACTTGCCGACAGACACGGTAAAGCCAGCATCAACCCCGACATGCCAGCCAAGCATCTCGTCCAGCATGTCCCTCGCAAAGACATTCAACATCCTCATTGCGTAAGGAAGCTCGTCTCTTGCTATGCCTTTCCCTACATTGTTAAGGCACCACCAGAACTCGTTGCAGCAATCGGAGTACTGCTTCTCCGAGGGAGGCCTTACATGCCATATACTGTCATCGGGATGGGGCAGACCTGCTAGCCTCCCGTCCTTATCGATAAGGGCTATTGCAGGCTCTCCTTCATCTATGCCGGGCTTCTCGCTAATGGTAAGGTCGATCCGGACTCCGTCATCGAAGATCATCAGGTATGCGAAATGTGCATAGGTATCCTGTGCCGGCGGAGCCATCAGATCCGGCATCTGCATGATGCCCGGTTTGCCGAAGCGTTCCTCGATCCACCTAGTATTATTGCTGTACGGCCTGATGTCTTCGACGATGTAGGTTATGTCGAAGTCCTGGTAAGAATCCGCAGGGGCGCTGGGATTTGCCCGGGAACCTACTAGAAGCGCAGCCCGTATCCTTGCATCCTCTCTGGCGACATCCAGGATAAGGCCCATGATCTCCTTATCGCTGCGCAAAGTGCAATACCTCCTGCAATATTCATTCCGGCTCATACATCGCGGTTTCATGGCAAATATCAGATTCTGATCAGGCCCCTGAAGCCCCTTACTCCGTAATAGGATTCAGCGCCGTTGTGATAGGTGAAGACGGTTCCGTAGCGCCGGTCGCAGAACAGCGCCCCTCCTAGCTTTCTGATGCTCTCGGGCGTATTCACCCAGCTTGATGTCTTGGTGTCGAATTCCCCGAGCTCCTGCAGCTTGCGGTATTCCTCTTCTGTCAGTATTGCTATGCCCATCGCCTCAGCCAAGCCAATGGCGCTGTTTGCAGGCTTGTTCTGCTTTCTGGAATCCAGCGCCGCCTGGTCATAGCATGTGTTCCTGCGTCCTTCCGGGCTCTCCTTGGAGCAATCCAGGAAGGTGTACCCCCCAGAGTCCTTGCTAAAGGAGACTACGTCAGGCTCTCCTCCTGTTGCCTCCATCTGGTACAGGGACCAGAGCTTGCCGGCGGAGCCCTCAAGCTTAGCCTGGACATCAGCCCATTTTATCCCACTATGTCGTGCCATGTTGGCCTCGAAACGAGACCTGAGAGCCCTAAAAAGCTCGCTATGTTGGTCTTTTGTCAATCTTCCCAAGTTTGAAGCAGCATCGCTCATGCAAGCTACCCCCTTATTCGTAGTGTAATGTCTACTTCCTTCAGCGAAGCCGGAATCCTACCTGCCGGTCCGTTTGTTGGTGATTTTGCATCCTAAGAATTGAAACTGACTGGGATGCGGGAAGGGGAGCGGAGGGGGGAATCATGTTGAGAGCATGCGGATTTCTCAGGAAAGATACGGATGAATGTGGACTTCAGCCTGCAGATTATGTATTTTAAGCTTGTCAAATCAATCAGGGGGTTTATGAGCAGAGCGAACCGATGACTGTGAACTCCAGAAAAGCTATCGAAGGCCGACTCTCTGAAGGGCGCATCCCCGGCTTCGGCCCATTCCTGATGGTTGCTGCCCGTCCTGTGTTCATCCTGCTGGCGCAGGGCATTACCTATCTGCTCATGAAGTTGTTTGAGGTCGATAACGCCGAAGTGGAGATCCGCAACTGGTGGTCCGCATATGGCACGCTTGCGGATATGGGCTGTCTAGGGCTTCTTGTCTGGCTAACGCGGCGCGAAGGAATCCGCCTTATGGATCTTGTCGGCTTTGACAGGAAGAAGCTGAAAGCGGATATCGCCATCGGCTTGGGCATCATGCTTGTGGTGTTTCCGATTGTGGTGTTCGGCTTCGGGCAGCTTGCGATGCTTCTCATCTATGGCAGCACGAGCCCTTCATTTCCGGAAGGCACGTTCATACGCATATTGCCGCTTCTTGCAGTCCTGTACAGCAGGATAATCTGGTGGCCCATCTGGTCGGCGACAGAGGAGCTGACCTATGAAGGGTACTCCTTGCCGAGGATGCAGGCGATTACGAAGTCCACGCTCTTGACAGTCCTGATCATCAGCTTCTTCTATTCGATTCAACACAGCTTTCTGGCGCTTGCAGGGTTCAAGTATGGTTTGTACATGTTCGTGCTGTTTGTCCCCTTGACTATCGCCCTGCAGCTCATTTACCTGAGGATCCGGCGCCTTACGCCCCTTATAGTTGGGCATTGGCTGATGGATTTCTTCTCTGCCCTGTTCATGCTGCAGGTCGGTTGACTTCACTGAGTTCAACCAAAGGGGTGAGAGGCAAACCCTGCATCCAACCTAAAGACGATGCCCGGAGCATCATGGTCTGAGGACTTTCTCAAGAGGCTTTCCTTTCGCCAGCTCGTCTACCAGCTTGTCGAGCCAGCGGATCTTCTGCATCAAGGGGTCTTCGACCTCCTCCACGCGCACGCCGCAGACTACCCCGGTGATTTTCGTCGAATTCGGGTTGATCTTGGGGGCCTGGGCAAAGAAGGCCTCGAAGTCGACTCCCTTATCAATCTGTGCCTGAAGGCCGTTCTCGTCATAACCGGTAAGCCAGCGGATTGCAGCATCGACTTCTTCCTTCGTGCGCCCCTTCCTTTCGGCTTTCTGCACATACATGGGGTATACGTTTGAAAAGGGCATCGAGAATATCCTATGCTTCATGTCATCCCTCCTCGATACAGCAATATTCGCCAGGATTAGCCGGGGATGGGCTCATCTGACTTGCTCGAGACCGAAAAGCCCCCACCGAATCATCATGCTTACATTTCCACCTCAGCACGACAGATTCCTCCGATTATGTAGGAGGGTCCCGTCGTGACGGGATGATGCAGGGCGAGAATATCGATAATACCTTGCAATATTGCTAATAGTTACTTATAATAACCTTAAAAGAAATAATAGGGAGTAATAAGATGAAGAGGGAGTACTATACAGTCGACCAGATCTCCAGCATGATCAGCATCCATCCAAAGACCATACAGCGTTACATCAGGGAGGGCAAGCTGCGTGCCACGAAGATCGGCAAGGGATGGCGCGTGACCGGCCACGACCTGAGCACATTCGTCGAGAGCGACGGCTTCAGGAAGCCATTGCCTGATGAAGCTCCGGAACGCATTGTCACCGCCTCATCGGTAATAGACATAAAGGTCGGAGGGAAGGATGAGGCCATCCGGATAATGAACACGCTGACGGCAGCACTGAACTCCAAGCCGACAGAATATGGCCAATCCTCAATGCAGGCGCAGTACATAGAGCGCGAGGACATGGTCCGAGTCACGCTATGGGGTGGCACACGCTTCCTGGCGATAATGTTGGACACGCTAACGGCACTGACTGAACAAAGCGACAAGGAGTGATTCTGATGGGGACCAGCGTCTTCAGGACTGAGGCGGGGCGCGATAAGCTCCGGGCTTACTACAACGGGGTGCTAAACCAATTGCCATTCGAGAAGCGGTATCTGGATACAACCTTCGGGCGGACTTTCCTGCTTTCGGCCGGCAATGCATCTTCTCCGCCGATTATCCTTCTGCATGGCTCATGCAGCAACAGCGCGTTCTGGTTTCCCGAGATAATGGGCCTGTCCGGCAGCTATCGGGTCCATGCCGTCGATATAATCGGGGAAGCGGGAAACAGCGATGAATACAGGCCTGATCTGGATTCGGACGCATTTGCTGCCTGGATGGGGGAAGTGCTGGACGCGCTGGGCATAGAAAGAGCCATAGTAGCAGGCAACTCGCTGGGCGGCTGGATGGCGCTCAAGTTCGCTACATCCCATCCGGAGCGGGTCTCGAAGCTGGTGCTGATAGCCTCTTCAGGCATCTCGCAGATCCAAGGGAAATTCACCCGCCACGCTTGGCACAAGCAGGAAGAGGGGGGAGAAGATGCATCGGCGGACATCTCCATCGCTGGCGGACAGGGCCTTCCAAAGGAGGTCCTGGATTTCCTGGGACTTATCGTTGAGAGCTACGAGCCGATCCAGGACCTGCCATTATTCTCGGATGAGCAGCTACAGCGGCTTAAGATGCCGGTCCTTTTCATAGGTGGGGAAGATGACGCCATCGTTGATGCGAAGTCCTCGGCACAGAGGCTGTCCCGCCTGGTGCCGACAGCGATAATAAGGCTGCTGCCTGGATGCGGGCATGTGGTGACTAACTCCTTGGCATACATGATTCCTTTCATTTCTTAGCAAACGACCTTATTCTAGGTACTTTGCCATGTTCCGCTTAATCCAAGGGCTGATAATCCTGTCCCGGAAGGCCAGTCCAGGAAACTTGGCATACTGCATATACAGCATCGTCAGTTGA
>CAZNZD010000039.1:0-14747 GCA_964577435.1 uncultured Clostridia bacterium | reverse complement strand
ATGAAGTTGGCGGTGGCGGGGCATATGACGGCGAGCTTCGCCTTCTTTGCCAGTGAGACATGCCTTACGTCCCACTCCTCGGGCTCGTCGAACATGTCTGTGACCACCCTGCTTCCGGTCAGGCTCCTGAAGGTGAGAGGCGCGACGAACTGCGTCGCGTTATCCGTCATCACCACGTGTACATCGAAGCCGGCCTTGTTAAGCCGGCTTGCAAGCAGGGATGCCTTGGCGGCAGCGATGCCGCCGGTCACTCCCATAAGTATGGAGGGCCTGTCGCCTTCCTCAGTCATTGGCTTCCGCGCCGTCTTCCATGTCGGCAACGGGCTCCTCAGAGGCCTCGTCGAACTCGTCGATGACCTCTACCATCTCGTCCGGGATCTCAGGGATGAAGTCCTCGGGGGCAGGAGTGTAAGAGATGAGGTCCTCTGCTATCTCCCTGAACGCCCTTGAGACAGGCTTCTCATGGATCCAATCCTCGTTCTCCGCGCCGGGGTTCTTTACGAGGTTCCTGGCACGCTTTGCGGCCATGACGACCAGCGTGTACTTGTTCTCCGCCTTTGGCATAAGCTCCTCTATGGAGGGCTTTATCATTGACATCGGATAGATCACCTCATGATTCTTGGCTGGGGCTTTCACGCCCTTCGAAAGTATATTATAACATGACGGAGCTTCATTCCCGCATCTTCTCGAGACGCGAGACTCTCAGCCTCTCCGCCGTGATTATGCTCCTCACCATGCCGACCGCATCCTCAAGCAGCCCGTTTTCGACATAATAGTCGTAGCTGCCGATCTCGCCCATCTCATGTTCGGCCTTCTTTATGCGCTCCTCGATTACCTCTGGTTCGTCGGTGCTCCTCGCCTGGAGCCTCTTCCTTAGATCCTCCATGCTTGGAGGCGTCAGGAATATCAAGACGGCGCCGGGCATCTGGGCCTTTATCGCCGCGGCCCCCCTGCACTCTATGTCCATCACCACATCCTTGCCCTCATCCACCATGCGCTCGATGTAGACCTTCGGCGTGCCGTACATGTTCCCGACGTATTCCTGGTATTCGAAGAAGAAGCCCTCCCCGGCCCTTCTCAGAAACTCCTCCCTGTCCAGGAAATAGTAGTTCACTCCGTCAGCCTCGCCCTTCCTGGGCTTTCTTGTGGTGGCGGAGATCGAATAACAAAGCCCGAGGTCATCCTTCAGGAGCGAGGTGAGAACCGAGTTCTTCCCCACCCCTGAAGGCCCCGAGATAACGAACAATATCCCCTTTGTCCTTTTAAGTCCCTGCATAGCCCCTACCTCGTGACTGTACGCGGCTATGCCGCGGACCGATTGCTTACTTCTTCGCGAAGTGCTCCTTCAGGGCATCCACCTGGCGGGTGCCGAGGCCCTGTACCCTGCGGTTCTCGTCGATGCCGATCTCGTACATGATCTTCGCGGCGCGGACCTTGCCGATTCTTGGCAGCGACTGCAGGACATACGATACCCTCATCTTGCCGATCACTTCGTCTCCGGCCTTCTTCATGATCTGGTCGAGTGTGATCTTTCCCTTTTTCAGCTCAGCGCGGATCTTCGCCCTTTCGGACCTGACCTTCTGCGCCTTCATGAGCGCCTTTTTCTTCTGCTCCGGTGTAAGCTTTGGAAGCGACATGTCTAACACCTCCGCCTTTCTCTTATATCGCATCATCGGCGGTATCCCCGCCGTACGCGCCTACTCGATGTTCTGTATCTGCTCCCTGACTTTCTCTATATCGCTTTTAAGCTCCAGAACGAGGCCAGTTATCCTGATGTCCTGCGACTTGGAGCCTATGGTGTTGGTCTCCCGGTTCATCTCCTGCACAAGAAAGTCCATCTTCCTTCCGATGGGCCCGTCTGCCCTTAGCATCGCGGTGAACTGCGCGATGTGGCTTCTTAGCCTCACGGTCTCCTCCGTGCAGTCGCACCTTTCGGCCATAAGGGCCGCCTCCTGGGCGAAGCGCTGCTCGTCGACGGTCATCTTGATCTCCTCGAGCTTCTTCATGAGCTTCTCCCTGTAGGCGGGCGCTCCCTCGGGCATTATCCTCTCTATGTCGGACAGGTTCTCCTTGATAGTCGCTACCCTCTTCTCAAGGTCCTTCACAAGCTGCGCTCCTTCGGACTCCCTCATGGCAATCA
The DNA here is from genome assembly GCA_964577435.1 of uncultured Clostridia bacterium. Taxonomy (GTDB): domain Bacteria; phylum Bacillota; class DTU025; order DTU025; family MWDF01; genus MWDF01. Next base: position 12,607 of record CAZNZD010000039.1, on the reverse strand, counting down.
ACCCGGATATGGCGCCGTTCGCCGCATCCGAGAGAAGAAGCCAGATTCCTTCCAGGTCCGGAGGCACGTCCTTGATGCTTATCACGTCCGGGAAGGATGCGAGCCTTGAGACTCCCGCGTCCGATTCCTTGCCCAGCTCCTTTGCAAGCTCGTCCAAGGCCTGATAGTATGCCATGGCCAGCGCCTTGTCGACGATAACCCTTCTGGGGGCGCCCTCAAGCCAGTCCACGGTAACATACATGTCGACCTTGCCGCGGTCCAGCCTCTCCGACAGGAGCCTTCTCAGCCTGTCTTCCAGCGCCGAGAACTCCTTCGGCATCCTGATATTCGTGTCAAGGAACTTGTTGTTGACGGCCTTGACCTCGACGAGGACGTCGAGCGCATCAGAGACCGCCTCTCCCCTGCCGTAACCAGTCATGCTCCTAGGCAATGGCACACTCTCCTGTTCAAACCGTAAATCACGACTATCATAGATTATCGCGCCTTATTTGTAAATGCATAACCCTATAAGCTGGGATTTAGCCCTGTTTCCACTTCATTTGCTGGCGTTTGCCCAATACGCAATTATGCTGTCATTATTCAACCTATACTTCAAATATCCTTCTTTGTTCGAAAGATTTGCTTTAAAATATACTTGAAAAGCGAAACAAGGGCCCTGCGGGGGCCCTTCGGAGGTAATAGATGAGGCTCGACGGCCTTTCTTTAAGGGAACTGGCAAAGGAGATGGACATACGCTTCAGGGGCAGCAAGGTCGACAAGGTGACCGGCGTGGGAAAGCACGCGGTGTTCATCGCCCTCCAGAGGTCGGGCGGCATACTCGTAAGCTCGTCGCCCCTTGCCGCGCGCGCCCAGGTGATGGCCGGCGCCAAATCGGAGCACGGGGCGGAACCATCCTCATTCGTCATGCTGCTGAGAAAGCACCTTGAGGGCGGCAGGTTCCTAGGAGCTACAAGAAGGCAGCTTGAAAACGCCATAGAGATGAGCTTCTCCTCCTGGGACGACGAGAGGATGGAAAGCCCCAGGATGCTGCTTCTTGAAGCCTCCGGCCCGGATTCGAACATATTCCTTCTAAGCCAGGAGGGCACGATAATCGGCTCCTTCAGGCATGCCAGGGAGGGAAGGGCGGACGCCCCTGGGCAGCGCTTCGAGCCTTTACCCCGCTTCGAGCTTCCGGACGCCCTGGAATGCAGCAGGCAGGCTTTCATCGCATCTGCGGTGAGACGGGCGGCGGAGCTGCCCGGCATCGCGCCTGCTTCGGCGATATCCGGAGGCTTGTTCGGCCTTTCCAGGGACCACGCCGAAGACCTGCTCAAAGCGGCCGGCTTTGCAGGCTCATCCGTATTTGACGCTGCGGCTTCCGCGCATGATGCCTTAAGGCAAAGGCAGCAGGAGTTCAAGGATGAGCCCTGGCCCTGCCTGGAGGTCCAGACTCTAAAAGGCCCCCGCCCCTCTTTCATACTCGCCGGAAGGGATGCCGGCAAGCTGCCCTCGGCATGCCTTGAGGGTATCCTCGGCGCTTCGGAATCGGCCGAGCAGGCCACAAGGATCAGCTCAGAGCTATTGAAGGCGGTGAGCTCCGCCCTCTCAAAGGCCGGAAACAAGCTTGAGGCAAGGCGGCAGGACCTGTCTGAGGCGAAGCGCTCGCATAAGTATCGCACCTGGGGGGATGCCATACTGTCCTCCCTGCACCTTCTTCAAGGGGGGCTTCCCGAGAGGGCTTCCCTTACGGATTACTCCTCCCCCGGCGAGCCCCAGGTGGAAGTCCCTCTCGAAAGGGACCTCACCGCGGCTCAGAACGCGGAGAGGTACTACTCGCGCTATAACAGGGGCAGGAGGGCTGAGAAGGCGCTTCTGCCGCTGATCTCGGCGGCAGAGGCCGAAGTCGATTACCTGACGGGGGTGAAGGGATCTCTTGAGCGGGCGGACGGCGTCGAGACGCTTCAGGAGCTCAAGCGCGAGCTCGTGATCTCAGGCTATGTCGCCGACAGGCAGAAGGCCAAAGGGAAGGCCAAGGCGGCAAAGCCGGCCCTTCCCGCGCAATATACCCTCTCGACAGGGCATAAGGCGCTTGTTGGCCGCAACAACATGCAGAACGACCAGCTAACCTTCGGCATCGCCAATCCCTGGGACATCTGGCTTCATGTGAAGGGGGCGCCCGGATCCCATGTGGTGATAAGGCTAGAAAGGGGCGAGGCCGCGCCGGACGGCGCAATAGCGGAGGCGGCAGGGCTTGCCGCCGTGAACTCGTCGCTTAGGTCAAGCTCAAAGGCAGAGGTGGACTACACCGAGGCCAGGAAGGTGAGGAAGATCCCCGGAGGGCTTCCGGGCGCGGTCACCTATACCGGGCAGAGAAGCGTCACAGTGGACCCTTCAGCTCCTAAGGGGCATCCGTCCCAAGGGGGAAGATGAGGCGGTTCTCCTCGATTATGCGCTTAAGGATTAGGTCAGGCCTCCTCCCGTCCGCGGCCATGTACATCCTGCCGCCGCTTGAGAAGATCCGGCTGTTGAAGCCGGCGCTGTCTTTCGTCATGGCGAGGATGGAACCCTCCGCCTCATCGCCTTCCATCGGGGCCGGGCGCGAGCGGCCTATCCGCATCGGCACGAGCTCAGCCTCATGGGGCATCCCGATTCTAAGGCTGACAGTAGCCACCATGCTCTCCGTCTCCTTCTCGCCCTCCTGGTCGAAGATGAAGTTACCGAGCGAGTAGAATATCAGCGCGCCCTTGTAGCATTCCACGGGCTGAAGCACGTGCGGATGGTGGCCGAACACCACGTCCGCGCCGGCATCAACCAGGGCATGCGCCCTTTCTACCTGGTAGCTGTCCGGAAACCTCATGTACTCCTGCCCCCAGTGCACCGAGACGACGACGAAATCCGCCGCCTTCTTGAGCCTTCTTACGTCCTCGGCCATTAGCGAGGTAACAGCTGGCGCCATTCCGGCCCTGCTGCCTGTGGCGGCGAAGGTGAACCTCTCCGCAAAGGACCAGAAGATGTCATGGAAGTCCGAATAAGCCAGGAAACCCACTTTAATCCCGTTTGCCTCGATGACCGCCCCGCGCCTTGCCTCAGTTAGGTCGGATCCTGCCCCTACATGCCTTATCCCTGCTTCGTCTAGGTGATCCAAAGTGTCGTGGAGCGCGTCCAGGCCGTAGTCCATGATGTGGTTGTTTGCGACCGACACTATGTCGATGCCGGCGTCCGCTAAGAGCTTAAGGTGCTCTGGACGGCTTCTGAACCATATGCCCTTGCCTGCTATGCGGGAGCCCCTGTCCGACACGGAGGTCTCGAGGTTCGAAAACGCGATGTCAGCTTCGGACAGCTGGCCGGATAGGCCCGAAAAAGGCCAGCCTTCCCCCATCTGCCTCATCTCGGACGCAACCCCCCGGTCCATCATAATGTCGCCGCATGCCGCTATCCTCACCTCAGGCGCAATAAGTGAGGGCCCTCCTGTCTTGAAGGAGGGTCCCATTGCTACCGCGCCCGTTCCGAGCATGGCGATTATCAGTAACAAGGAGGCAAGCCTTGCCATTGCTTCCTACCTTCCGAACCTCGCGAAGACCTCGTCCACGTTTGCGATGTGCCTTTCGTAGCCGAAGCATTCGGCGAGCCTCTCCGCGCCTAACCTTCCCTCAACCTCGGGGTCCGCCTCGCAGAGCTTCCTGAAGGATGTGCCCTCCTCCCAGGCCTTAAGCGCGTTCCTCTGGACAATGGCGTAGGCGTCGTCCCTCATGAGCCCGGAGTCGACCAGCGCGAGAAGGACGGTGCCGGAGAAGACGAGCCCTCCTGTGGATTCGAGGTTTCTCAGCATCCTGTCGGGCCTAATCACGAGCCCGTCGATTATCCACCTGAACTTCCTTATGATGTAGTCCGCGATGATCGTCGAGTCGGGGAAGATGACCCTCTCGACGGATGAATGCGAGATGTCCCTCTCGTTCCAAAGGGCGATGTTCTCCATCGCCGCGAGGTGGTTTCCCCTGAGAAGCCTGGCCATCCCGCAGATTCTCTCGCAGGTTATCGGGTTCTTCTTGTGGGGCATGGCGGACGAGCCCTTCTGGCCCTTGCCGAAGGGCTCCATGAGCTCGGATATCTCGGTGCGCTGAAGCGTCCTGACCTCAGTCGCGAACTTCTCCAGGGAGGAGCCCAGAAGCGCCAGGGCCCCCGTGAAGGCCGCATACCTGTCCCTCTGTATTATCTGGTTGGAGACTTTTGCCGGGACCAGGCCCAGCCTCAGGCACACGTACTCCTCGACATAGGGGGGCACCCCGGCATAGGTACCGACAGGCCCGGATATCTTGCCCACCGCCATCTCCTCGCCTGCGTATACGAGCCTCTGCCTTGCCCTCTCAAGCTCCGAGTACCAGTTAATAAGCTTAAGCCCCAAAGTAATCGGCTCAGCGTGTATCCCGTGGGTCCTTCCTACCATGATTGTGCGCCTGTGCTCGGAAGCCTTGTCCAATATGGCCTCCATCAGCCCGTCGAGCCCCTCCAGTATGAGGGCGAGGGCCTCCTGGACGTTCACGGCCATCGCCGTGTCCAGCATGTCGGAGCTGGTCATCCCCAGGTGGAGGTGCTTTGCGGGCTCCCCTACCTGCTCGGCGACCGCGCTCAGGAAGGCGATGACGTCGTGGTTGGTGGTCCTTTCTATCTCCGCCACCCTCTTGGGGTCGACGGTTATGGGCCTCTTCAAAGCCTCTACGTCCTCAGAAGGCACCTTTCCGAGCTTCATCCAGGCCTCGGCGGAGAGGACCTCGACTTTAAGCCAGGTCTCAAGCCTGTGGGCGTCGCTCCAAATGGCCTTCATCTCAGGATAGCCGTATCTGTCGATCATGCCTTGTTACCTCCCGCGCGGGTTTCTTAGGATCTCAAGCGCCCGCTTGAACTCGGGGCCTGGTTCTGACGCAAAGCTCATCTGCCTTCCGTCCGAAGGATGATTGAGCTGAAGGGCCACGGCGTGAAGCGCCTGCGAGCCAAGCCCCAGCTCCCCGGGGGCCCCGCCGTACTGGACGTCTCCTGCCACGGGATGCCCGATGTAGCTCAAGTGGACTCTTATCTGGTGCGTCCTTCCGCTTTCCAGCCTCAGCTCAAGAAGCGTGTAGCCCGGGAATCTCTCAAGGACGGAGAAGCGCGTCATTGCCCTTCTTCCGTCAGGCCTTGCCGCCATCTTCTTCCTGTCCGCCTGGCTCCTTCCGACCGGAACGTCAATAGTCCCAGAGTCCTCATGGAAGGTACCCCTAGCTATCGCCCGGTAGGTCCTTCCCATCCTCCTTGCCGCAAGGTCCGCAGAGAGCCTCACATGGGCCCTGTCGTTCTTCGCGACCACAAGAAGGCCTGACGTGTCCTTGTCAAGGCGGTGCACTATGCCGGGCCTTTCGGCGCCCCCTATGGAGGAAAGGGAGCCCTCCCTTCCAAGAAGGGCGTTTACCAGGGTGCCTGAGCTTACTCCCGCCCCCGGGTGGACCACGATGCCCTTGGGCTTGTCCAACACGATTATATCATCGTCCTCGTATACGACCGTAAGCTCCATGCTCTCGGCCGCTATGCCCGTCTTCACAGGGGCTTCCTGAAAGTCGGCCTCCACTTCGTCCCCGGGCTCCATCCTGTATGAGGCCCTTGCCTTCCTGCCGTTCACCTTGACCCTGCCCTCGTCTATGATCCGGGCCGCAAAAGAGCGCGAAGGGGTGCTAAACCCCTTCGCAACGAAGATATCAAGCCTTATGCCCGAATCCTCGGGCCCGGCTGTGGCTGTGCGGACCATCTCAGGCCTTCGCCTTCCTCTTTCCCAGCTCTATGACGAGGATTCCTACTGACAGCAGGAACGTCACGATCGTGAACACCTGGGTGAGGGTAAGGGGCGCGAAATAGTCCCTGGGTCCCACCCTGAAGAACTCGATTACGAACCTTCCGGCTGAGTAGATTGCGACGTAAAGGACCAGAAGCAGCCCCCTCAGCTTCTCCGACCTGTAATAGAGGGCAAGAAGCAGCGCGAACATCGCGAAGCCGAGTATGGAGGCGTAGATCTGCGTGGGGTGCCTCAATATGGCATCGCCTGTGGTGGCAAGCGCCCACGGGACGTTCGAGGGAAGCCCGTAGCAGCATCCGTTGGCCAGGCATCCGAGCCTTACTATGCCGTATCCGAGGGAGAGCACCACCGCGCCGACGTCGGCCCCGTCAGGGAAGCTGACCTTCCTGAGCTTGGTGAAGAGCCAGCCGGTCAGGATGCCTCCGATGGCCCCGCCGATGAACGACAGGCCGCCGTCTCTGAGGTAGAGTATTGTAATCGGGTCCGAGCTGTACTGCTCGAAGTTTAGGAATACGTAGAGCAGCCTTGCAGTCAATATCGAGACTATGCAGATGATGAGGGCGGCATCTATTACCGTATCGCTCTTAAAGCCCCTCTTCCTGCCGATAATGGCCGCGATGACCGTGCAGAGCACGAATGCCACCGCAAGTGAGACTCCCCATGTCAGGATCGGGTAGCTGCCGATTTGAAAAAGGGTCGGGAACAATGGAACTCCTCCTCTCGGTTATGAAGCGCGGAATATTGCGAATATTAGTACCAAAGAGCCAAGCACCAGGAACGCGTCCGCGAAGTTGAACACCTGGAACAGGGGGATGAGCGGCACCTCTATGAAGTCTATGACGTGGCCGATCCTCACCCTGTCGATGAAATTGCCCAGCGAGCCTGCCAGCACGATAGCGGCCGCGCCGCGCACCAGCGCCCCCATCGACCAGATGCCCTTCCAGAAAAGGACCGCTCCCAGCACTGTCGCGACGGTAATGGCGAGCATCAGCCAGCGCTTCCCGGAAAGGATGCCGAACGCCGCACCGTCGTTGAATACCAGCGTGAACCTGAGAAGCCCGCCCAATGGCGTGGATATCGTGCCGTAGGGTTCGATGAGCTTAAGGGCGGCGAGCTTCGTCGCCTGGTCGAGCAGAATGAGCGCCGCCACGATGGAGGCAAGCCACCTGTAAGCCCTGACCGGCGAATAACCGCCAGCTCCTTTTCCGTTTTCACATGGATTAGATTCTATCACACGCGTGCCTGCCCTTCAATAAAAGTGCTAAAGGTTGTAGTCTATGCCGGATGTCTCCTCGAAGTCCTCCATAAGCTGCCTGTAGCCCTCGATGAGGCCCTTCATCCTGGCCCTTGCCGCGGATTCCTGGCTCGATAGGTCCTGAAGCCGCCTTTCGGCTGCCCTTACCTTTGAGTCCGCCTCAGCTGCAATGACAGCCGCCCTTCGCTGGGCATCCGCGACCAGGGACTGGGCCTCGGCGGAAGCCGCCCTCCTTGCGTCCTCGGCAGCCTGCCTTGTCATCTCGAGTATCTCCATTACCGCCCTGTCCTGAGGCCTGCTTTCAGGAGGTGAACCCTCCTCCGACGGTGCGCCCGCCGCATTGGCCTCAGCGCCCCCTCTTGCGCTCTGGCGAGGCATCTGGCCGGGCTGCCTATGCTCGGGATACTTCGGCTCGGGATACTTTGGTTCGGGCGATTCATCAGCCTCGGAAGAAACCTCCTCCGGGTCCGCGTTCTTCCTGAAGAACCTGTACAAAGCCTCGTAGTCCTTGATGACCACCGACAGGAAGTCGTCGACTTCGGCCTTGTTGTAGCCCATCAGCTTGGTGGAGAACTCCTTGTTCTTAAGCTCCAATGGTGAGACCATGCAGCAAACCTCCTAAAGGACCGAATATTTCGACAGCCTGAGGGGAATCCTTCCCTTAGCCGTCTTCTGCCCCTGCTCATCGACCGTGAGCCTTCCCCTGCCCCTGATAACTATCGAGTCTCCCGCCTTCACCTTGGCCGCGGTGTCGGTGCACACCTTCCCGTTCAGCTTGACCCTTCCTATCTCGATTTCCTGAGACAGCCTCGTCCTGCTGGCGGGAAAGCCGGCCGCAGCGACCGCGTCGATCCTAAGGGAGCTGACCGTAGCCCTGATGGCCTTCGCCTGCTGCCCTGGAAGGGCTATCTCGGAAGGGTCGCACACCGTAACCGCCGCCGGCACGCCCCTTACGTCCGCGCCCTTCTGGGAGAGCCTGTGGGCGGCCTCCGAAGTGGCGGCCCCGCAGGTGAGGCCCCCGGATTCAAACACATCTCCGACCTCGGACGCCTGCACGCCAGCCGCCTTCAGGTAAAGGAGCATCTCCTCGCCGGGGACGGACTGGCCTTCGACGCAGAAGAACGATATGCCTGGCTCGAAGCCCTCCCAATCGAAGGCGGCAGGAGCTATCGCGAACCTGACACGTGAGGCTCCCCTGTACCCTCCATATACCTTGTAGCTTAAAGCGCCATCCTCCTGCAGCGCCTGCCGCAGAAGGTCGGAGGCCCCGGCCGCGAGGAACACCGTCAGCTTCGCCGTGCCCTCCGAAAGGCAGGACGCTGCAGCCCTTTCCACAGATTCGGCCTCCGCCCGTCCGGCGACGCCGGCAAATGCCTCGCCAAGCTTCATCATGCTCACCTCTCCCCGAAGATCGCGCGCCCGATTCTGACCATAGTCGAGCCGCATAATATGGCACGCTCGAAGTCCTGCGACATCCCCATCGACAGGATGTCAAAGCCCGAATCTCCACCAAGCCTGGCGCAGGCGGCATCGAACAAGTCTTTAGCCTCAGGGAAGAACGCTTCCGTGCACTCTGCCGGGGGTATGAACATAAGTCCCCTCAAGCTGAGGTTAGGAAGGCCCGCCACCCTGTCGGCCAGCGAGAGCAGCCCGTCTGCTCCGACGCCCGCCTTGCCCTGCTCCATGCCCACGTTCACCTCGAGGAGGACCTCCATCCTCCTTCCGGCCTCGTGAGCCGCCCTGTCCAGCGCCTCGGCTATCTCGGGCGAATCAACGCTCTGAACCATGTCGAACAGGGCTGCCGCCTTCCTGGCCTTGTTCCTCTGAAGGTTTCCCACTAGGTGCAGCCTCGCCCCCTCGGGTATCGACCCCGCCTTCTGAAGTGCTTCCTGCACGTAGTTCTCGCCGAACTCGGATATGCCTGCCTCCCAGGCCGCGATGATGGCCTCGGCGGGCTTCCTCTTGCTTACCGCGACAAGCCTTACGCTTCCCCTGGGGTGCCCTGCCGCAATCTCGGCAGCCTCGACCCTCGAGATGACATGCCTTGCCCTATCGATTACAGCCTCGCGCTCATCCATCGAACTTCACCTTGTCGCCGGGCTTAAGGGCATCGGATGAGACCGCGGCCTCCCCCGCCACAGTCCCCAGCACATCCACATATGCCTTGACGAAGCGGTCCTGCCTCATCACATAGACATAGGGCTTCCCCGAGTCGTACCCAATCGCCCTTGAGGGGACTATGAGGCCTGTATAGCTTGCCATAAGAAGCTCGGCATCCACGGTCCTGAGGCTCGTCATCGAGTTCACGTAGCGGTCCAGCGAGAAGTAGGCTGCGACCGACCCGCCGTCTCTCTCCTTGGAGGACTTCAGAATCGCAGCGACCTTCTCGGACGAGAGCCTCGGGAACCTTATCCTGTACGCCCTGCCGGCCTTGAGGCTTTCCGGGTCCACTCCCTTAATGAAGAGAAGGAGGTCCGTGCTTAGGCTTCCTATCTCCCTGAAGACTATGTCGCCCTCGTTAAGCTGGTCTCCGAGCGCCCTTGCCCCGGATCCCGCGCTTTCTGCGATCGAGTAGTCCGTGTCAAGGATGTCCGGATTCTGGGGGTTAAGCCTGTTTTCCAGCCCATCCCAGTTGAAGCTGGCTATCGCCTGCCTTGAGGTCCTTACCTTTATACCCCCCGGGTCCTTCGGCGACTGCGAAGCGGTCTGCGCCGCTGCCGCCCTAAGGCTCAGATCGTATGCGACCTGAGCGTCCTGCTTGGCCTTGATCAGCCCGTCCACCCTTATCCTCGCGTCGGAGACCTCGGCTTCCAGCCTTGCTGCGCTCTTTGTGTCCAGCCTGTTCAGGTAGATGGCAAGCTCCATCTCCTTGGAGGAGAGGTACAGCCTAGCGTCGTTAAGCTCCCCCTCGGCCCTTTCCAGAAGCAGCAGCGCGTCGGTCGACTCGGACCCTGGGCTTGCCTGGGCTTCATCCCCGGGGTCGGGGCTTCCTCCGATGCGGGCGGCTATGCCGCCTTTGGCGAGCCTCTCCCCCTCCTCAGCCACAGGGTGGAAGATGCCCGGCGCGGCGGCCCTTATTAGCCTCTCGTCGCGCACGATTATCGCCTGGCACTGGGCATAGCTGTCTAAAGTGCCCTCCTTGACGGTGATAGTCGGGGTCACCCTTCCCACCAGCGCGTCATATACCATGGAGTATGCCACCACGAGGAATACAAGGGCGAGGGCCACCAGGACCCAGAGCCCGAACCTCCTCATGTATGTGTCCCTGCCGTCCTCCTGCCCGTCCTCGCGGGTTGGGATGTCCCTCTGTTGCTCCATTGCTACCTCACGGACGCCGCGATTGCGGCCATTCGCCCGGTCCTTCCATCGTCCCTTCTGTGCGAGAAGAAGTCCTCGCGCTCGCATGACGTGCATCCGGCATACCTTAGGATGCGCCCTCCGGCCATCCCGATGCCGATAAGCTGCAGCTCGTTTGCAAGCCCCAGGTCCAGGAAGAGCCTACCGTCCTTCTCTAATGCGCATGCGCTCCCGGACCTGTCACGGACTGCCCCTTGGACCTCGCCTCCGACCTCGTAGCAGCACGGGCCTATGGAAGGTCCGATGGCCGCCATGAAGTCCCCTGCGTTGGCCCGGTTCAGACCCATCCTTTTAGCAAGCTCAACAGCAGCTCCCGCGGCGGTCCCCCTCCAGCCTGCGTGGACAATCCCGACCCTGCCGCTTCCGGTGTCAGCGAGGATGACCGGCACGCAGTCTGCGAACATGCCCATGAGCGCTGCTCCCGGCTTTGCAGTGAACATCCCGTCGGTCCTTTCGAACCCGCCGGAAGACATCTTGCCGCGCTGGCTCTCTCCTTCTGCTCCCGCCTCCTCTATGCTTGTACCGTGCACCTGCCGCATGGAGTAGGCAAGGTCCGGCTCAAGGCCCAGGATGGCGAGCGCGCACTGCCGGTTCGCCGCTACGTTCGCCGGCTCGTCGGGGACTCCGTAGCCCATGTTAGCCCCGTCAAAAGGAGGAGGGCTCCAACCGCCCTTCCTCGTAGTGAAAGCCGCGATGAAGCCCTCCCGGTCGAACTGCGCGGACCTCAGGATCTCCATCCCCCCGCGGCCTTTGATGCGGATGAAGTCGCCCTTCATGCCTACTTCGACGTGTAGACGACTATGCCGTCGGCGATTATGTCGCCCGTCGCGGTTGTAATATGATAGAGCCTGAGCCCCGAGGCGGGGTTCTTCTTCTTGTCCATGACGCCCTGGTGCCTTACGATGACCTGCTTGGCGGGGTCGGTGTGGCCGTTTCTAAGCATCATGTAGTCATGCATGATCACGGTGTCCCCGGCGGAAAGGTGCTCTACCTCCGATGCCGTCTGCCTTCCTCCCCTTATTATCGGAAGGACCGTGCCGCAGGCGAAGCTTGCCTTGCCCTTGCGCACGGAGACAGTCACGGTCGATTCATGCTCCCAGAACGTCCTTCTGGCAAGCTCCCCCACGTCTGTCCAGCCGGTCGAGCACAGGACCTTCACATCAAGCTCCGGGCAGCCCTCGGGGCAGCCCTCCGCGTCAAGGTACGTGTCGAACCAGCTAACGTCCGTCTTGAGAACTTCCTTTCCAGACTTAAGGAGGACTATCTCCGCGCCCTCCGGCAGCCCGCCCGCGAAATCCGGGTCGGCCTGGCTTATCCTGCTTTCTGGCATCTTCAGCTCCTTCTGTCCCTTAAAAAGACTGGGATGTCTTCGTCATCTTCCTGCACAGGCGGCATCACGGGCTTTCTTATGCCCCGCTCGTCATCATTCTGGGGTGCGGCGGGCCGCTGCGGCAGGGGCCTTCTGGCTGCCCTTGCGGACTGGTCGGAGAAGCCGGCCGCGATCACCGTAATCTTCACCTTGCCCTCCATGCTGGGATCCACTACCGAGCCGAATATGACCATGGCGTCCGGGTCCACGCTTCCGTGGATGTGCCCCGCCGCCTGATAAACCTCGCTTAGAGTAAGGTCGTCTCCGCCAGTGACGTTGAAGAGCACTCCCTTCGCCCCCTGGATGGAAGCTTCGAGCAGCGGGCTCGATATAGCCTCCTTAGCGGCGACAAGTGCCCTGTCCTCGCCGCTTGCTATGCCGATTCCCATAAGCGCCGAGCCGGCGTTGGTCATTATCGTCTTCACGTCGGCGAAGTCCACGTTGACCTCGCCGGCCTTCACTATCACGTCCGTTATGCCCTGTATGCCCTGTCTGAGCACATCGTCGGCCACCCTGAATGCCTCCGAGAGCCTCGTGTTTTTCTCGACTACGGTAAGAAGCCTCTCGTTGGGGATTATTATGAGGGTGTCGACCTTGCCCCTTAGCTCCTCTATGCCCTTCTGCGCGAAGTCGGCCCTCCTTGCTCCCTCGAAGTTGAAGGGCTTGGTGACGACACCGACGGTCAACGCGCCGGATGCGCGGGCTATCTCCGCAATGAGCGGGCTTGCCCCTGTTCCGGTGCCGCCGCCCATGCCGGCGGTGACGAACACCATGTCGGCGCCTGAGAGCGCGTCGGAAATCCCGTCCTTGCTCTCCTCGGCCGCCT
>CAZNZD010000038.1:0-14766 GCA_964577435.1 uncultured Clostridia bacterium | reverse complement strand
GGGGAGAGGACATTCAGGTACGGGGCCAGGGACACCGTAGCCGCATTCCAGGAGCCGGACCCCGAGAAGTATACCCACTACCCCACGGGCCAGGAGCTCTCCGGCAACGAGGCCAGAAACCTCAACCGCAATTACCCGGGCAAGCCCGACGGCACGCTTACGCAGCAGCTCGCATACGCCATCATGAGGCTCATTGAGGCGGAGAAGGCCACCATAGGCATGGACTTCCACGAGGCCGACCCGGGAGGAAGGCTTGAGTGGATGCTGGTCACCAATCCCAAGAACATCCAGCTTGGAGCCATGGTGATGGTGTACATGGAGATGAACTCGGGCTTTACCCTTAAGACACTTGAGCCATCCTCGGACGTAAGGGGGCTCACCCACAGGGAGTGGGGGGATTACTTCAAGGATATGAACCCCTACCTGGTAGAGACGGGAAACCCCGGCATGGGCTCCGGCTCGATGACCGCGGACGTGGTCAACGACGCCTCAAGGCCGCTTAGCCTTAGAGTAGCCGTCGCGCTGCATACCCTCCTTTCAATCTTCGACGCCGAAAGGGACATACGCGGCGACGCCCCGGTTCTTACAGGCATTCCCGGTTTCGCGGAGATAAAGAAGGACGGAGTCGGCAAATTCCTAAGGTAGGAATGCATATACCACATATCGGAAGGGAGGACTCGTTGGATGAACAGGCAAATCAAGAGGGCCGCGATGATATTGGTCGTTGTGGCCGTGCTGGCGCTCTCGTTCATGTCGGTAAGCGCAGCCACCAAGAACGCCGAAGTAAGAGGCGCGAATGGTATGGTGGCGGCCGCAAGCCCCTATGCGGCTGCGGCAGGCGTTGAGATCCTCAAGAAGGGCGGAAACGCGGTGGATGCCGCGGTCGCCACGGCATTTGCAATCGGTGTCACCGAACCGAACGCATCAGGCCTCGGCGGCGAAGGTTACGTTGTAGTCTACCTGGCCAAGGAGAAGAAGGCGGTGGCCATAGACTACAGGTCGGCAGCACCCAAGCTGACTGCCGAGAAGTACACCGGCAAGTCGTTCTCAGGCGTCAAGGGATGGGACCTCGTAGCCACCCCCGGATACGTGCTCGGGCTTTGCACACTGCAGGAGAAGTACGGAAAGCTCTCCCTGCCCGAAGTCATGTGGCCTGCAATCAGGCTAGCCGAGAAGGGCTTCGTCATCACAGCATACCTCGCGCAGTCCATCACCGACAGCCTCGCCGTGATCTCGGCGAACGCTGACCTTTCCAAGGTATATCTGGATCCGTTGGGCCTGCCCAAGGAGAAGGGCCAGATACTTACCAACCCCGATCTCGCCAAGTCGCTCAGGCTCATCGCAGTGAAGGGTCCCGACGTGTTCTACCACGGAGAGCTGGCAGACGCAATCGAAGCGGCAGCCATCGCCCAGGGCGGCCTCCTCAGGAAGTCCGACCTCGAAGCCTATGTAGTATATGAGAGGGAGCCCATGAGCGGAAGCTACAGGGGCAACCACTTCTATACCGCGCCCCCGCCGGTTGGAGGCATCATCCTCAGCGAGGCGCTCTCCATAATGGAGAACTTCGACCTTTCGGCAAAGCCGCTTCTTGACCCCTACAACATCCACATAATGGCCGAATCCCTCAAGAGGTCATTTGCGGACCACTATCAGTACTGCGGGGACCCCGCATTCGTGAAAGTGCCGCTCAAGGAGCTTACGAACAAGGACTATGCCAAGTTCCGCTCCTGGACCATAGACCCCTCGAAGATGACCCCGCTTGAGGGGATCGTCTACGGCAACCCCTACGAATTCGCTGAGGCTGATTTCACGATCCTTGAGGCCAACTATGAATCAGCCAGCACCACGCACATCTCCGTAATGGACAAGGACCGTAACGCAGTAGCACTCACCCAGACTCTAAGCAGCTTCTGGGGCGCTGGCGTGACGGTTCCCGGAACGGGCATAATCCTCAATAACGAGAACGCGAACTTCGCGAAGGCTCCGAACATCAACGACATCGCGCCCAACAAGCGCATGAGGACCACTATAGTGCCCACCATCATGGTGGACGAGAACGACATGCCCATACTTACGGTCGGCACACCCGGCGCAGGGCGCATCGCCCCCGCGCTCACCCAGATAATCCATGCGATCATCGACCAGAAGATGGGCCTGCAGGAAGCCATAGAGGCCCCCAGGTTCTACGTGGTGAACTCAAGCGTGGTATTCGAGTACGAGTCCCGCATGCCTGCAGCGACGCTCAGCGGGCTGAAGGATAAGGGCTACACGATCGACTCGAAGAACATGAAGGGCGAGTACGACCTCTACTTCGGAGGCGCACAGGGCGTATACTTCGACAAGAAGGCCGGCCAGTTCGTTGGCGCGGCCGACCCCAGGCGCGACGGAGCCGCAATCGGCTTCTAGCGGGTTCAGGACACAAAGAAGGGGGCCGCAGCCTTATGGGTTGCGGCCCCTTGCCTATTCCGGCAGCATTGCGCCAGTGCTCGCCCTAGGCTTCGAGGTCCTTTGCGTACCAGCGATAGACCCTCGACAGCTTTCCCCCGATCCGCTCTATGGCCCTTCTGGACCTTGAGTTGGTCTCGAGTATCACCGAAGCCTCAGCCCTATGTATGCCCAGCTTCATGGCGTTCTCCACGACCTTGGCATAGAGGGCCGGGATGACGCTTGAGCCCTGGTATTCCTTCAGGCAGTACTGCATCATGAGCCTCACCCTGCTGATCCTTTTCCTCGCGCCTATCATGTAGGTCCAGCCGAACGGCAGAAGCCTTCCTCTCATAAGCCGCAGCACCTGGTTCCAGTCCGGTATCGTCACTATGAAGGCCACAAGCCTTGACGTCTTCCTATCGCGGGCAAGCCACACAAGCTCAGGGAAGGCGAGCTTTGCAAGGGGCCCGGCCAGCTTCCTGAACTCGTCGTATGTCGGCATGTCGTTAAACCATTCTCCCTGGAAGGCCTCGGCCATGACAGAGTGTATGTCCCTAAGCTCCTCTTCGAGCCTCGGCATATCTATCATGCCCGCTACTACGTCAGCCCTCTGGAGCGCCGTCTCGGTCGCCTTCTGGAGGCTCTCCATCGGTATCCTTGAGGCGTCTACCTCATAGCCGACGAAGTCCGACAGCTTCGCATAACCCATCGCCTCGAGGCCCTCAGAGTACCACTGCTTGTTGTAGGAGTTCAGTATCACGGGTGGGTCATCGAAACCCTGTACCATAAGGCCTATGCCGTCCTCGCCGTTGGTCGGCGACCACGGGCCTATTAGCCGCCTGGCGCCTTTCGATGCCGCCCATCGCTCAGCGGCAAGAATCACGGCATGCAATGCCTCCTCGTCCTCGGCTTCGGGGAGGCTGAAGGTGGCGATTGCAATCCCCTGCTTTTCAGACAGCCCCCTGTTCATCGCAGCCATGGCCCGGCTTACCGGCCTTCCGCCCCTGATGCCCACGAAGAATGCATGCTCGGATTCCGATATGAACTTGTTGTCCGTCCCGGCAAGAGATCTCCTCTGCTGAGATACCAGAGGCGCCACCCAGTTCGGGTCGCCTCTGTAAAGCCTGAACGGGAGATTGATGAATAGACCCAGCTCGTCGTGCCCTATCTGCCTGACTTCGGTAGTGTGCCCATTGGAAGGCATGGATCGTCCTGCTTTCTCAGGCAAGGTACTTCCTGTACCACCTGTATGTCCTGAAGAGCTTGCCTCCGACGTCTTCGACGGGCTTCCTGGAGGGCATGTTGTCGTCTCTGATAGTCCCCGCCTCCCAGTACTCGTAACCCCCCTCAACGACCTTCTCCCTCAGCTTGTAGTAAAGGATGGGCAAGATGCCTGAGCCGTGGTATTCGGGTATGCAGAACTGCATTAGAACCCGGACGCCCTTGATCTTCTTCTTCGCCCCTATAGCATGGATCCAGCCGAACGGAAATAGCCTGCCCCTGATCCGCTTCAGCACCTCGCTCCAGTTGGGCATCGCCGCCACAAAGGCCACGGGGGTTCCGTCCTCCTTCTTCCTGGCGATGAGAATCAGGTTCTCATCGGCCATCTTGGCAAGCCTTCTAGCCTCCGGCAGGAACTGCTCCCAGGTGGGCGACGGAAGGTCCGGGTTATCACCTACGGCCTTCAGCATTATCTCGTGGATGTCCCTGAAGTCCCTCATAAGGTCGCTGCGGTTTAATGTCCGCACTTCCGTCCTTGTGCGCTTGAATGCGATGTCCAGCACCCTCAAGGCCCTTTCATCGGCCTCTGGGTACTTGACCAGGCTGTATGAGAGGAAGTCGACCAGCTTTCCGTATCCCTTCGCCTCGAAGACGTCCTTGTACCAGGGTTTGTTATAGCTTCCCATGAGCGACGGGGGTCCGTCGAAGCCGTCCACAAGAAGACCCTTATCGTCATCGGTGTCGGTCGGAGACCAGGGCCCCACAATGCCTTTGAGACCTTTCTCCCTTGCCCAGGTCTCGGCGGAATCCAGGAGCTCTCCCAAAGCGTCCGGCGAATCTGCAGCCGGCAGGCTGATGAAGGCGTGCTCTGTGCCTGAGAGGAAGTGGCTTCCGCCGCTTAGCATCTTCATCTGGTCTCCGGCAAGTGGCGCGACCCAGCCTGAATCCTTCTCATAAAGGGAGAAGGGCAGATTTACGAAGCTTCTCAGGTCATTCGGCTCAAGCTTCCTTACTTCGATTGCTCCCATCTAGGACACCTGCCCCCGGCCAGCTCCGCCGCGGCCTATCTTGAAGCCCAGTGCCACGTAGATTCCGGCTAGAGTGAGCAGCGCAGGCACCACAGCGACGAGTATCTTCAGCGCCGCGATGGTCGAGGGCCCCTGTACGGAAGCTGCGGCATCGTAGCCTGATATGTCCAGAACGACTCCCAGAAGCAGCAGCGACAGAGCGGACGCGGTCTTCTGGACGAAGGTCACTATCCCGTTCCACACCCCCTCGGATGCGGCCACGCCTGAGCTTATACCAGCATCTATCGCCTCCGGCACGATGGCCACCGGCATTATATGAAGGGAGGAGACGCCGATTCCGATCAGCACAGATACGGGAATCAGAAGAGGAAGGACCATATCCTTGGGAAGAAGCAGCACAAGGATGAATGCCGTGAAAGACGCCAGCCCGATGATGTATGCGCGCCTCTTGTCCAGCTTCTTTGACACGTAGTTCCAGAATGGAAGCGAGAGGGTCGCGACCACCATCATAATGCCCATCACGAGCTCGAACTTCTCCTGGGCGGCAAGGTAGTAGATGAAGTAGTACATCATGGTCGCCATCAGGAACTTGATTGGAAGCCAGGCGAATATGTACATGAGCATGGACTGCCTGAAGGGCACGAAGCGCAGCGCTTCGATGAAGCTTTTAAAGAAGGGCTTGTCGTCAACGACCCGAGCCCTTTCCTTGCCTGCAAATGCCACGAAAATCGGGAATATCATTATCGAAAGGCCGATTATCCAGCCCATAGCGGCATAACCCGCCCGTGGGGTAGGCAATGCGTCGACGAGGATCTTGGGAAGCACGGTGGCCGGAAGGGATAAGCCTATGTTGAATATCATGCGCCACATGGCAAGAGACGTCCGCTCGTCGTAATCGCCCGCGAGCTCCATTCCGAGCGTAGTGTAAGGGAACATGAACGATGTGATCATGAAGATGTAGATCATATAGAAGATCGAGGAGTATGCGAAGGTCGCGGCCTGTCCGAGGCCCTGAGGGGAGCCCCAGATGAGCGCGAAGCTTATGCCCAGGGGGATGGCGGAGCCCAGCACCCACACCCTGCGGCGGCCGAAGCGGTTCTCGCTCCTGTCTGACAGCCACCCGACGAACGGGTCGGTGATTGCGTCCCAGAGGTTTCCCATCATCACGACCGCGCCTGCTAATGATGGCCTTAACCCTACGACATTCGTGAGAAAGAACATGAAGAAGAAACCTATTGTTGTGTTGGCCAGGGTCGCCGAGCTCTCTCCGGCTCCATAAAAGATCCTCTGCAGAACAGTCAGCTGAGAATTTCCCTTCAGCTGAGCCATGGTGCACCTCCACACGGGACTAGACGCCCGTCAGATTGATTATACCTCTAAAGGCATCCCTGGAGGTAAAATGGGCTAGCCAGCAGTATCGGAGAGGGAGAGGAAAAGGATGGTTGAGCTCAGGAAGGTGGACGAAGGAAACCGAGAGGAGATGGCCAGGCTTAAGGTTGCCGCCTGCCAGAGGGAGTTCGTCGCAGATAACAGCTACTATCTCAAGCTTGCAGAAAGCGATGAGCGATGGAACGCGCTTGGCATATACGAGGGAGGCTGCCCTGTGGGCTTCTGCATGTACGGAAGGGACCCGAAGGACGGAGAGCTTTGGATAGGCCAGTTGATGATAGATTCGGCGCACCAATCCAGAGGTCACGGTAGGCAAGCCCTTCAGCTCATGCTTGAGCTCATCAGGGGCGACGAGGGCGTAAGCCGCGTCTACCTGAGCTTCGAGCCGTGGAACGGGTGGGCAAGGTCCCTGTATGAAAGCGTGGGTTTCGTCCCTGATGGGAGGATGGAGGAAGAAGACGTGATATACAGGCTCGATTTGCGCTGATTGCCGATTTTTCGACAGGTAGCGTCACAAGGCTGCCGATGGTGTAGAATCGGAATGGAGACCGAGCGCCGAGGGCACAGCCCAGTATGGGGTAAGCCCCTTGCAAAGAGGTGATCCCATGAGAGTATCAGCAATAGTAGCTGCCCTTAACGAAGGCCCTAGGGTAGCAGATGTCGTCAAGACCCTAAAAAGGTGCTCAGACATCGATGAGATCCTGGTGGTGGACGACGGTTCCACCGACGACACGGCTGAAGCCGCCATGAAGGCCGGGGCGAGGGTCCTTTCCCTTCCGTTCAACATGGGAAAAGGTGGCGCCGTGGCAAGGGGCCTCGAGATGACTAGGGGGGAGATCGTCCTTCTTGTTGATGCGGACCTTATCGGGCTTACGAGAAAGCACCTGACAGACTTGATCACTCCCGTAAGGAGCGGACGGGCGGATATGACGATAGGGGTCTTCCGGGGGGGAAGATTCTCCACCTTCTTCTCGAATGCGATCGCGCAGAGGTTCACCGGACAGAGGGCCTTCAGAAGGGAGCTTGTCGAACCGGGACAGCTCAAAGCCTCAAGATATGGGCTTGAAGCCCTTCTAAGCCAGATTTCCAAGAAGAAGGGGACGGAAGTCCTGAAAGTCACCCTGGACGACATCACCCAGGTTACTAAGGAAGAGAAGATGGGCTTCAGCAGGGGCAGCAAGCTGAGGCTCACTATGTATGCGGAAGTGGTCAGGCAGTACTTCAGGTGGTTCTTCCCGGCGAGGAACTAGGTAGGCATTGCAGGTAACCATATATAAGAAAGTGCGGTCGCAGAAGGAAGAGGCGCGAAGCTCCTTCCTTTTTTCTTGCTGTTGCATATTCTCATGGTTCAGGAACCGGTGCCATCTCCCAGCACATGGGATTCGATTATCGCGCACAGCTCATGGTAAGCCCTCTGGTGCGCGGCCTGTATCCCGGATGTCCTGCCCTCCCCGGCAGAAAGGACAAGGTCGCTTAGACTTGCAAGCGGCGAACCTGCCGCACCTATAAGGCCTATCACCGACATGCCCGCCGCCTTCGCCGCCACAGCGGCGTTTATGACATTGTCAGACGATCCTGAGGTAGATATGCAGAGAAGGACATCCCCTGCTTTCCCGAGGGCTATGACCTGCTGTGCGAAGACCATGTCAGAGCCCATGTCATTGGAGATGGCGCTCATCACGGCGCCGTCTGAGGCAAGTGAAATGGCAGGAAGGCCGAAATGAAGCTTGCCGGCCAGCTGAGGTCCTCTTTCGGGTGATACCCTCACCAGATTCTCTGCAAGTCCTGCCGGTATGGGCCGTATGCGCTCATATGATTTCACCAGCTCGCCGGCAATATGAGACGAGTCGGCCGCGCTGCCGCCGTTTCCGCAGATGAGGAGCTTGCCTCCCGATCTGAAGCTCGCCTCAAGCATCCTTGAGGCCTCCAGTATCGATGCTGCCGGCACTTCCGGCGCTTTGCCGTTTGATACCATGTTCTCCCTCCGGGTTTTCCTATTCATCCATGCAGCTATCTTGAGATGGGATGAGCCACAGCTATGGGAAATCCCGCGACGACCGTCTCGCCTATGGAGAAGAGCCCCTTCTCGGCAGGGCTTTCCATGACGGCAAGCACCGTCTCGGAGCCCGATTCCAGGTCGTATTCGGCCACCGAGCCCATATAGACAGCCCTCTTGACCCTTCCGGTGAAGGTGACCATGCCGTTTGCCTCAGGGATCTCCCGCCACATCTTCACAGTCTCGGGGCGCACTACAAGCTCTATGCCGGCTCCCGCTGGAAGCTCAAGCTTCCGACCGCTAAGAAGGTGGGTGCTTCCCATGACTTCGACTGCGCTCGCACCGCCTTCGGAGCCTTTCACCGTTGCCGGAAGGAAGTTGGCCCTTCCGACGAACTCGGCTACGAACCTGTCCGCCGGCAGGTCGTATATCTGCTGGGGAGTGCCTACCTGGGAGATCCTCCCCTCGTTCATTATGACTATCCTGTCGGACAGCGCCATCGCCTCTGACTGGTCGTGCGTTACGTAGATGCTGGTGATGCCGAGGCTCTGCTGGATCCTTCTAATCTCGGACCTCATCTGCTCTCTGAGCTTGGCGTCAAGGTTAGAAAGCGGCTCATCGAAGAGGAGGACCTCCGGCTCGTTGACTATGGCGCGTGCCAAAGCGACCCTCTGCTGCTGACCTCCGGAAAGCTGGTCCGGAGAGCGCCTGGACATGCCCGACAGTCCGACCAGCTCCAGCATCCTGCCCACCTTGTCGGCGACAAGCCTCTCCTCCATGCGCTTGATCCTCAACCCGAAGGCGACGTTCTCAAACACGCTGAGGTGCGGAAATATGGCGTAGCTCTGGAAGACCATGGCCGTGTTGCGCTTGTTCGGCGGCCTGTCCGTCACATCCCTGCCGTTTATTATCACCTTGCCGGCGTCCGGCATCTCGAAGCCCGCGACTATCCTGAGCGTCGTAGTCTTTCCGCAGCCTGAAGGGCCGAGAAGGGTTACCATCTCGCCTTCTTCTATCATGAGGCTTACATCGTTGACCGCGATGACGGAGCTAATCTCGCCTTCCGGGCTTCTGAACCTCTTCGTTACGTTTACCAGCTGTACGCTCATCACTTACCACCGCCTTGGAACCTAGCCTGGTATCTTATGCCGAACAACTTGTCCACTATTAGCCTTATGAGTATCATCGCGGCCACGATAATCCCGATAAGCACGACGCTGAATGCCGCCGCCGCGCCAAGCCTTCCTGAGTTTACCTGGTTTAGTATCTGGACCGTCATGAGGTTCCAGTCCGCAGACACCAGGAAGACGGCGGCGCTTATCGCCGTCATGGCCCGCACGAAGGCGAACACGAGCGCCGAGAAGAAGGCGGGTGCAATGAGTGGAAGGGTGACCTTCGTGAAAGTCTTGTCCGTCCCTGCCCCAAGATTGTAGGCCGCCTCCTCGATGGATGAGTCGATCTGCCTTAATGTGGCCACTCCGTTCTGTATGCCGACCGGGAAATACCTGAATACGAAGTTAAGCACCAATATCGCAAGCGTTCCGGTGAGAAGGAACGGCTTCGTGTTGAAGGCGAGTATGTAGCCTATGCCGACCACAGTCCCGGGAAGGGCGAAGCTCAGCATGGATATGAAGTCCATGGCCTTCTTTCCGGGGAAGCTCTTCCTCACTACAAGGAAGGCTATCGCCATACCAAGAAGCCCGGAGATCGGTGTGGATATCCCGGCGATTATGAGCGTGTCGATGATCGCCTCCTTGCCGACGCCCCAAACGTAATCGAAGTTCCTAAGCGTGAAGGAGGAGTCTATCCCCCAGAGCTTGGCGAAGGCGCCTGCAAAGATTATCCCGTAGAACAGGACCACCACGCCGGCCACGAAAACGCACAGGGAGAAAAGGGTCCACTTCGTCGCCTTGCTCACACTCTTAATGGCGGTGTTCGTCGGCTTTCCGGTAACGGTCACGTACTTCCTCTTCTCTACCCAGTACTTCTGCACTATGAAGGCAGTTATGGACGGGATGAGCAGTATCACTGAGAGCGCGGCTCCTCCCGGCAGGTCATACATGCCGGTGATCTGAAGGTATGCCTGCACCGAAAGGGTGGGAAAGTCGCTTCCCGCCAACACAAGCGGGTTTCCGAAGTCCGCGAGGGATTCGATGAAGATGACAAGAAGTGCGCTTGCAATTCCAGGAAGGGCAAGCGGCAATGTCACCCTGCGGAAGACCTGGGACCTGGAGGAGCCAAGGTCTAAGGCCGCATCCTCAAGCGTCGGGCTTATGGATTCCAATACGCCCTTCAAGGTGAGGTACGCGACTGGGAAGAAGGTAACCACCTGCGCGAAGAGAAGGCCCTTGAAGCCGTAGATTGGGTAGTTGTAGAGGCCGAGGAGCTTCGAGGTGATAAGGCCGTTGGAGCCGAACAGCAAAAGCACTGACACCGCCCCGAGGAAGGGAGGGGACACTATCGGAACTATCGCCATGAAGTTGAAGAAGCCCTTGAAAGGTATGTCGGTCCTCGTGACCGCGAACGCGAAGAGGAACCCCACGAGGGAGCTCACAAGAGCCGCCGCGGCTCCCATCGACAGGCTGTTGTAAAGGGACTCCCTTACATATGAGCTGGACAGGAGGTTCACATACACTTCAAGACCCGGATGGTCCGGGGATGAGAGGCTTTTTGCCAGCACCATTATTATCGGGTACAGTATGAAAAGGGCCAGAAGCGCGAAGATCACCAGTATCGAGACGAAAAGGAAGGGGTCCTTCGAAAGCCTCGCGACCCGCCTGAAGAACTTGCCTATAGACGACTGCTGTTGAATTGGTGCAGCTTCCATGTGGCCTCCGCGTAAAAGACGGAGACCTGCCGCTGGAGGCGGCAGGCCCCCGGAATGGTAGCTTCAGCTACTTGCTCTGAAGGACCTCGGCGATCCACTTGTTGACCACCCTGGTCTTCTCGCCAGCCGCCCAGACGGTGTCGACCTCCACGGTGTTTATCTCATTGAAGGCCGGCATGCCCGCTGCGAGCTTCGCGTTCGGGTGTATGGGGTAGAAATAGGTCTTGGAGGAAGCTATCACGTTCTGGCCCTCAAGCGATACCAGCCAGTCTACCAGGGCCTTCGCGCCTTCGAGGTTCTGCGCTCCCTTAAGTATCGACACGGCAGGCGCCTCGTAGGTCACGCCCTCGGAGGGGAATACCAGGGTGACGGGATAGCCGTCGTCCATGGCCTTAAGAAGCGCGGGGGTGAACTGGATCCCCACGGCCGCCTGGCCCAGCGCCAGGTTCTGCGAGGGGGCGGTCCCCGACTGGGTGTAAAGCTGGACATTCGCGTGCAGCTTCTTAAGGTATGCGAAGGCCGCATCCTCGCCCCACATCTTCACGAAGCCGATCACCATGTTGTAGCCGGTTCCGGAAGTCTGCGGGCTGGGATACTGAATCTGGCCCTTGAACTCCGGCTTAAGGAGGTCCTGCCAGGTCTTGGGCGCCGCGATGTTCATCCTCTTCAGGAAGTCGGTGCGCACGCCTACACCCATCGGGTTCATGTAGAAGCAGGTCCAGAAGCCGGCTGCATCCTTGAACTCCTTCTTGAGATAGGAGGCGCTTGGAGAGACGTAGGCCTGGGTCAGTCCACGGTCCTTGACGGTGACGTGGTTTTCGGATGGGGCTCCCATCCATACGTCGGCCTGGGGATTGGCCTTCTCTGCCTCGATTCTGGCTATGGCAGGGCCGGAAGACAGGAAAACCATCTTATAGGGGATGCCCGTAGACTTCGTGAATGCATCCAGTATCTTCTTCGCGTTCTCCTCATCGACGCTCGAGTAGACGGTAATAGACGCCGGCGCGCTGACCGCGGCCAGCACCATGGCGGAAAGCATTAGCGTGAGCAGCACAGCTACGGTGATAAGCCTTTTCAATTCAGTCCCTCCTTGTTTTTTATAGTCTTACCAATTGCTATTCTATGCAGTCCCCGTTAATCCTCCAGATGGGGGCATGCATCCTGCTGCCCTGTAATCTGCCTCAAGGCCGAGCACCAGCAGTAGGCGGGATGCCCCGGCCCTTTGAATATGAGCTTGTAGTAGCCCTCCTGGGTGCTTATGAGAAGCCAGTTGGGAAGGTAGTTTCTCATCGGGAGCACCCTTACGGACAGCATGCGAGGCAGTGGTATGTGCAGAAGCGGCTCTCCCCCTGCTCCTGTAACCTTCAACCCGTCATTACTTACCGTCGCCTCAAGGGCGTCGGACTTCTCGGGGCTCTTAAGCAGGCGGCTGTGAAAGCCAGCCCCTGTAACGATCCTCTTCACCCCGCCGACTGCCCTGACCAGCTCGGCCTTCTCCAGCTTCTCATGCAAGAGGAAGGAGCCGCCTTCTGATGCGGATTTGACCATCTGCCCCCATGCCCTCATCTGCCAATCATGCCATTGCCATATGTCCTGGATGCCGGCCTCTGAAGCAGCACAGCTGTCCAGCTGAAGCCGGGTGCCTATCTTCGCAGAGAAGCCACAGTAACCGCAGCTGACCGATTCGTCAGAATTTGTGATGCGGTCCGCCGATTTGCACCTCGGACACAGAAACAGCAGCTTCGAAAGGTCCTTTGCCTGCCAACCTGGTTTATAGCTGGCCACGTTTCCCGGCTCATCGAGCCATCTGCGCTCCGAGTGCCTGAAAGCGCTCCTTAGCCTTGAGAGGATCTCAGAATCCGGGAGGCTTTTCAGCTCATCGGCCGACAGGCATCTCCTGAAGTGGAGCTCCACCAGGCCTTTGCGCACGCGTCCTGCCCATCTTGAGTAGGTCATGTAGGCGCCTTTCTCCGTAAGGACCACCACGGGAAGCCCGACGTATCTGACCAGCTTGGCTATGGGCTCGGGGAGCTCACCCGTGTCTCCGTCCCACGTAAGGTCCCCCTCAGGATAAAGCAGTATCGACCTGCCTGCGGAGGCGGCGCGCTTCATCTGCCTTATCGACTTGCCGTCGTGAAGGTCAGCCTGCTTCCATATAAGGCCCAAGGGCCTTAGAAGCCATGCCATGACCGGATTCCTCTGGAAGATTTCATGTATTACTATGACAGGCATCTCATTTAGCTGCAGCAACGCATACGCTAGGTCGTATATGCTGACATGGTTCGAGATAAGAAGGAAGGGATTGCCCCTGTTATCGGGAGGAGGGCTTATCACCCTATAATTGGTCGTCCTTCTCATCCATGAGGAAATAAAGGGGCGGAGCTTCGTTATTAAGTGTCGCTTCGATCGAAGCGGATCTGCCATGGCGACCTCCCTTAAGCGCAGGACCAGTCCTCAGATGGCGCGATATTATTATCATTCTAACCGAACAGCCGCCCCGGTAGTAGGAGGATCTGGCAAGTTTGCAGGTGAAACGGGGGGCGGACGAGAAACGAGATGGCAGCACGGCGTATGCTAATATATTAATATCAAAGCAGGCGGAGGAAAGATGGATGCACTAGTAGGATACACCGGCTTCGTGGGATCGAACCTCGCGGCTTGCCACGGTTTCGGGGGGCTGTACAATTCCTCCAACATCGGGGATGCCTTCGGCATGAAGCCCGACCTTCTTGTCTACGCCGGCCTGAGGGCGGAGAAGTTCATCTCGAACAAGTTCCCCGAGAAGGACCTTGAGTCGGTCAGGGAGGCTGTTCGGAACATAAAAGAGATAGGGGCCAGGAAGCTGGTCCTGATATCGACGGTGGATGTCTATCCCGAGCCCAGGCTCGTAGACGAGGACTCCTTCATCGATGAGGGGAAGCTGGAGCCCTATGGAGCGAACAGGTACATGCTGGAGAAGATGGCCCGCCCTCTTGCAGAAAGGGTGCTGGTCGTGAGGCTTCCCGCCCTCTACGGCATGAACCTGAAGAAGAACTTCATATTCGACATGATGAACAAGGTTCCCATGCTGCTTGGAGAAAGCAGGCTAGCAGAGCTGGAGAGGGCATCCGAAGGCATCAGGCGCTTCTATGAGCCGGGCGCTGACGGCTTCGCGAGGAGGAGGCCCACGGATGCGGAAGGGCTCAAGCTCCTGCGCACCCTCATGGAGAATGCGCGCTTCAGCTCGCTAAGCTTCACAGATTCGAGGGCGCGGTTCCAGTTCTATCCCCTTCGCCTCCTCTGGGGACATGTCAAGGCGGCGCTGGCTGAAGGCATTGAAGTGCTAAACCTGGCCACGGAGCCGGTCTCTGCTGCTGAGCTTTACAGGCATGTTTTCGGAGAGGACTTCACGAACACGGGATCGGCCAAGGTGCCGGACTACGATTTCAGGAGCAAGCACGCTGGCCTCTACGGAGGAAGCCGCGGCTACCATATTCTGAAAGGTTTCCTGATGGATGACATAAAGGCCTTCGTAGAGGAAGGAGGCCGGCAATGAGGCTGGCTGCATCGAACATAGGCTGGAGCAGCGCTGAAGACCAGCTTGTGCTGTCCAGGATGGCCGAAAAGGGCTTCACCGGGCTGGAGATCGCCCCTACAAGGCTGTTCTCTGAGGGCGCCTACCTGAGGATCAAGGAGGCAAGGGAGTTTTCGGAGGCTATCAAGGCGGCCTACGGGCTTGGCATATGCTCCATGCAGTCGATCTGGTTCGGCAGGGACGAGAGGGTATTCGGCACCCGGAAAGAGGCCGAAGCCCTTCTGGATTACTCGGCTGATGCGGCTAGGTTTGCGGCTGCGGCAGGTTGCCGCAACCTCGTCTTCGGAAGCCCGAAGAACAGGGT
>CAZNZD010000037.1:0-14799 GCA_964577435.1 uncultured Clostridia bacterium | reverse complement strand
CGTGACTGCGATAAGAAGGGCGTATACGAATGCGACCTTGGTCCTCAATCCCAGCTTCAAATGTAATTCCCGCCTATCCTGTAGCCGATGCCATGTACAGTCTCGATGTATTCAGAGCTGTCACCGCCTGCCGCGAGCTTCTTCCTAAGGTTCTTCACATGGGAATCAATTGTCCTGTCGAAACCCTGGTAATCGTCCCCGAATGCTGCTGTTATAAGCTCCTCCCTGGAGAAAGTCCTCTGCTTGTGAAGCGCAAGCGCCTCAAGGATCGCATATTCGTTCTTCGTAAGCCTTATAAGCCCGCCCTGACGCGACACTTCCTTCCTCTCCAGGTCTATGACCAGCTCCCCCAGCGCAACTCGCGGAGCCCTCGATGACCTCAGCGCTTCAAATCTCCTTAATAGCGCCCTTACTCTCGCGACAAGCTCCTTGGGGCTGAAGGGTTTGGGAAGGTAGTCGTCGGCTCCCAGGTCAAGGCCGGAAACGATGTCGTTCTCGGACGATTTGGCAGTCAGCATTATCACCGGCAAGGATGATGTCTCCCTAATGCTGGCGATAACCTTCTCGCCGCTTATGAAGGGAAGCATGAGGTCCAGGACTACAAGGTCCGGCGATACAGATCTGAACTTAGATAGCCCCTCGGCCCCGTCTTTCGCCCAGCTTACAGTGAAGCCGTCCTTCTCAAGGTATGCGGCTATTATGTCCGCAATCGCCTTCTCATCCTCGATGACCAGTATGGTCTTTCTCTCAAGCCCAATCAATTCGACTCATCCACCATCTTCTGCAGTATGACTTTGGCATCCTCGAAGCTCTTTCCGGCCGCGCTTATCAGGTCCTTGAGCTTAGCTCCGTTATCCTTCGGCAGCTCCAATCCGATTGCCGGACCTATGAGCTCCCTGGATACGCCCCAGCTCATCATGTCGAATATCGTTGTATTCCCCTTCACGGTCCTGTCTTCCTTCTTGGTCGCATGCTCTTCTGAGCTTGCCGCCTGGCCATCTGCTGCCTTCTCCTGTGAAGCCTGCGCATCTCCTGCAGCCGTTGCTGCGATGGGTTCATCCTCCCTGATGGAAGAGGGTTCTACCTCGCCTGGGGAAGCCGCCTCATCTGGAAGCTCGCCTGATGTCACTTCCTGTTCTTCCGATTGCGTGATCGAGCTGACCGCAGGCTCGGGTCGGTTGAGATTGGCTGACTGCTGCGATGCCGTTTCCTCCGAGTTACCAACTGTTTTTGATCCTGCCTCATCTTGAGCAACAGCCGGATCGCCAGCTGCTTCGCCGGTTGATGGGCCTTCCATGGTGCCTGCCGGCCGAACTGCAAGGTCTATCGTATGGCTTTCCAGGTAGGCCAGCCTCTCTTCAGTAAGGCCTGATGCGCTCCTTCTGATGATGTCCGCCGCCTGAAGCGGTATGTATGCCCCCAGTTCGACTGGAAGCCCCGTCATGAACCCCACGAACAGCCTTACAGAGGATGTGCCGATCTCCTGCGGCAGTCCGGCATACTTCTCCTCAAGTCCCTTCAGCTGGAAAGCCGATATCTCCTCATCCTTGCCTTCTATGCCGAATGCTGCCGCAAGAGCAGCTGCCTCCACCCCGAACTGCCTTGAGATGTCGGCGAAGCTGAATGATCCCCTTATGTCGTTGGGGTCGGCTTTTCCCTCGAACTCCCCTGTCTTTATGGCTGCGGCGCTCTTGCTGCTTTCAGTGTCGAACAGCCCCAGGCCGGAGGCGATGATCACGCCTCCAAGCATTATCAGCAGAACTGCCGCGAATGCAGTCACCTTTCCTATCTTCATTCCCCTTTACCTCCGAATGCCGGTGTAGACAGTGCAACGGTGTCCTCGACCGGGCAAGCGGCCTCAGACGTGCACTCAAGGCATGTTATGCACCTCACATCCCTTACTGCCTTCGCCTTTGATACGCCTATGTTCATAGGGCAGGACCTGTCGCACTTGCCGCAGGATATGCAGGTGGCGGCCCTTCTGCGTATGGCAAAGGGCCTTATCAGGTTGGTAAGGCCAAGAAGGGCCCCGTAAGGGCAGGCGAACTTGCACCAGGGCCTCTCCACTATCAAAGATGCCGCGGTCACCGCCATAAGGATCAACACTCCCGCTACCTGCGCCTCGCTGGTCCAGAAGCTGAAAAGCGCGCTATATGGGTCATAGGTCGAGAACACCAGCTTCGCGCTAACCGCCGTAGCGTAGATGACCCACAGTAGGACGGCATACCTTATGAGTCCCATCACCTTTTCGACTTTTGCCGGGATGACCGTGTTATATGACTTCCTGAAGAACTTCCTTCCCAGCTTCCCGGCCCATTCCTGGAAGCTTCCGAACGGGCAGACCCAACCGCAGAATATGGGCCCGAAAAGTACGGCCGACAGGAAGACTATCACCATCAGAGCGAACGACGCCTCATGAACCTTCTGGACGAACGCACCTGCCGTCACAAACCTGTATATGCTCACCACCCCTCCGAAAGGGCACACGGCATGTATGGATGCTGCAGGGATCTCCGCGATCCCAGCATTTATCTCCGCCAGGCTGTGGTTTATGGTAACTGCGGCGATCAAGGCGAAGAACAGAATCTGAGATATTAGCCTGAGCTGAGACTTTCTTGCGATTCTCATATGATACCTCCGTACTGATATGCATCAATTCTAATACTTCGGCAATGTTCGTGATGTTAATTATTTATGGAGAAGGGCTGCCTGAGGTGTATTCCTGCCTTTCTGTTGAGATGAATCAGGGCTTATGCTTCATGCGAATCGCAAGTAGTGCCAACTTCCGGTATTCGCGCTATAATTTCTTAAACAGGTTATCCGCTGACGACTGCATTTTTGATTCCTGGAGGGCGAATGAAGAGGCTTTTCATAATCGAATCAAAGAACGCCTGCGGAACTGACTGGAAAGAGAGGTTCCTGGTCAACAGGGCCAATCTCAGGATCACAGAGCTGAAGTTATCGCGAGGAGAACCCCTCAAGATAAAACCTACGCTCTTTGAAGACCTGCTTGAGTTCTTCTTCGTCCTCAAGGGCGCAATAGAAATCGAATCTGAAGGAATAAAAGTCAAGCTCACAGAGGGCGAGTATTTCTATACGCACGACCTAAGGCGGGCAGTCCTTGTATCCTCGCCGTCGGACGCGCTGATACTAGTCGCCAGCAATATCTCAATAACAAAGCAGGTAAACCCATCTGTCATAGATGATACCAAGCAGAAGGTCACCGCCGGCGGGCTATACATCATGGGCAAAGGATGTATCAACAGGGCTACGCAGGATAACAACGCGCTTAGCCTTCTTGCTAGCGGAGGCGGCCTGGATGTGCTGCTGCAGGAGATCTTCGGAAGAAGGCCCGGGTGCGTTACGCCCGGGGACTCACCTGACCTGCTGGAGTTCTTCTACATCCTTGAGGGAGAGTTCATCCTCAACGACAACGGTAATGAGCATGTGCTAAATGCCGGCGATGCATTCTATGTATATGACCTCGACCATACGATATCGTTCACGGCGGAGGACGGGGCAAGGGCGATATATGTCGCCTCAAAGCCCATCTTCGATTATCTGCTGGACTTCATGGAGGACCTGAACGAGCTGCTGAGGCAGTATGAACAGAAGGATATATACACGCACAACCATAGCATTAGGGTCGAGCAATACACCCTTAAGATAGCAAGCAGGATGGGCCTTCCCAACGACAAGCTCCTGGCAATCGCGGTAGCCTCACTGTTCCATGACATCGGCAAGGTCAACATCCCGGATGAAGTCCTCAACAAGGTCGGAATGCTCAACGACAGGGACTTCGAGTACATCAGGAAGCATCCCAGCGACAGCGCAAAGGTCCTCAGCCAGAGGTTCGAGGAGGCGCTTACCGACATTGTCGGGCAGCACCACGAAAGGTTGGACGGGTCAGGGTACCCCCTCGGGCTTAAGGGAGACGAGATAATGCTGGAGGCGAAGATCGTAGCTGTCGCCGATTCCTACGATGCTATGACATCCGACCGCGCCTACAGGAAGGGCATCACCCCGCAGACCGCAATCGATGAGCTGAAAGAGCTTGCCGGCACGCTCTACGACCCGGACGCTGTAAATACGCTGGAGAAGATACTCAAAGAAGAGGGCCATATAGCGAGTACCGGTTAGCGCATATTGAATATTGTTTTTAATATTTGGTTGTATTATACTCAAGTTGTGCGTGGAAGCGCATAAATATTGGAAGGTTGGGCTTTCTTACCTTCACCGACAAGAGCAAACCAGGCGAAAGCCTGGGACGCAAAGCTAAGGGCCTAAAAGCGCAAGCTCATGGCTGCCAGTTACCGAAAGAAGGGCTTGGTGCCTCTCCGGGAGAATGGCGGCCGATGTCGATGAACATTGGTCGTTAATTTTTTGACCGGTGAAAGGTAAGGCCAGGACCTGGAAAGTAGGAGGTCAAATGAGAAAGCTTAACGTTATCTGCATCGTGTTGGCAGTGGTTCTCTCTCTTTCAGTGGCGGTCCCGGCAATGGCCAGCGTAGATCCGGAGGAAGTCCTGAGGCACATAGACAATGTGAACGACCATATCTACAGGGAGATAGAAAAGGCGCAGAAGCTGGCAGACAAGGCCCTTGAGCAGGAGGACCAGGAGTGGTTCAATCAGATACTGTTCGATCTTCAGTATAAGGCGTCCATGCTTACTGCCAATGCCATCGAGTGGGCTGAGCGCAAGGGTTTCGAGGCGGTTTGCACTCATGTCTATGTGACTGTAGGCGGAGTCCCTGTCATGGTAGACCCGATCCATATACTCTGGTAGGCTAAGTCAAAGCAATATTGGGATGGGGCGGCTTCGGCCGCCTCACTTTTTGCACCTTGGATGCATTAGGTTTAGAATTGACTTATACTTCCGCAGGAGGTGCCTTATGTACAGCAGCTTCGTTATCGAAAGAGATGACTCTGCAAAGCTTCATTGCCACAGCTGGCTACCTAGAACGAGTGAAGCCCTTGTAGTCCTGGTCCACGGCATAGGCGAACATGCGAAAAGGTATGATGCGCTTGCGGGGAAGCTAAACGAGAAGGGCATCGCAGTGTTCTCTTTCGACCTTCGAGGTCACGGGAAGAGCACGGGTATAAGGGGCCACATCGGCTCTTTTGCAGCCACCCGAAGCGACATGGGTGCGCTTGCCTGCAGGGCTCGCGAATCAGTCGGCGATCTGCCGCTGTTCTTCTATGGGCATAGCCTCGGCGGAGGCATCGTGCTGTCCAAGTGGAGCCTTGAGCCTAAAAGCGCCGTGGCTTTCATCGTAACATCGCCCTGGCTTGAGCTCGTCGACAGGAAGCCTCCGGCACTGATCGCAGCATCGAGGGTCATAAAGGCATTGATGCCATCATTCACCATACCGACAGGGCTTGATGCTGACCTGCTGTCTACGGACAAGTCGGTCTCTTCCGCTTATAGGAAGGACCCCCTAGTCCACGGCAGGATATCGGCTGCGACGGCGATTGACGCCATAGACTCGGCAAAGAGGGTTCTCGAAGGAGCGATCCCTGAGACACCGCTGTTCCTTGCCCACGGAAGCCAGGACGGAATCTGCTCTGTGGAAGCATCAAGGAAGCTCGCCGGCAAGTCTCCTGGCTCAATCACCTACATGGAGCTTGAAGGAAGGCATGAGCTTCACAACGAACCAGGCTTCTCTGCCCCGCTGACCGACGCGATAGCAAGCTTCATTGCCAAGAACATCGGGAGGTGAGCCGATGCCCCGCTACATAATGTCTATCGATCAGGGCACTACCTCCTCACGAGCGATCATCTTCGACTCAGCCGGCAGCCCTGTCTCTTCAGCACAGCGTGAGTTCACCCAGCACTTCCCCAGGCCTGGATGGGTCGAGCACGATCCAGATGAGATCTGGGCATCAGTGAAGGCCGTCATACGCGAGAGCCTTCAAAACGGCGGGATTGCCGCCTCCGAGATCGCAGCTATAGGCATCACGAACCAAAGGGAGACCACGGTACTGTGGGACGCTGCGACAGGCGAGCCGGCCTGCAACGCGATAGTCTGGCAGTCCAGGCAAAGCGCAGGCATCTGCGAGGAGCTTAAGCAAGCCGGCCTGGAGAATGAGTTCCGGAAGAAGACCGGGCTCGTCCTCGACGCTTACTTCTCAGGCACCAAGATCGCCTGGGCGCTGAGAAACGTCGAAGGCCTGAAGCAGATGATGGCTGCAGGAAGGCTGAGGTTCGGGACTGTTGATTCCTGGCTGGTCCACAAGCTGACCAAGGGCCGCTCGCATATAACGGACTTCACCAATGCCAGCAGGACGCTCATCTTCGACATTATCGAGCGCAGGTGGGATGATTCCCTACTTGGCTACCTGGGCATATCCCCCTCTGTTCTGCCGGAGGTCTCCAATAGCTCCGGAATTCTCGCCTACACCGACCCCGAGGAGTTCTTCGGCTCAAGGACGGCGATATGCGGCATCGCAGGTGACCAGCAGGCCGCACTCTTCGGGCAGCTGTGCCTGAGGCCCGGAGAGGTGAAGTCCACCTGCGGCACGGGAAGCTTCCTGCTCATGAATACTGGCGAGGTGCCTGTCAGGTCGAAGAACGGACTTCTGACGACCTTGGCATGCCCCGTGGACGGTAAGCCCGCATATGCACTTGAGGGGTCGATTTTCGTGGCCGGAAGCGCGGTGCAGTGGATAAGAGATGGCCTTAGAATCGTCGATTCATCAGTGGAGACCGATTCCATGGCAAGCTCGCTTCCCGGTAATGACGGCGTCTACTTCGTGCCTGCCTTCGTCGGCCTCGGGACCCCGTACTGGAATCAGGATGCCCGCGGTACGATCATAGGGATCACCAGGGGAACTACCAGGGCCCATATCGCAAGAGCCACGCTTGAATCTATCGCCTACCAGACAAAGGACGTCCTTGACGCGATGGCCCAGGACAGCGGAATGGGAATCGCAGCGCTCAAAGTCGACGGCGGCATGGCAAAGAACGACTTCATGATGGGATTCATGGCGGACATGACAGGCCTTGAAGTCATTAGGCCCACCTATATGGAAAGCACCGCGCTAGGGGCGGCGTACCTGGCAGGACTTGGTATAGGCTTATGGAACGATACCACCGAGATCGCAGCGCATTGGAAGGCGGACCGCATCTTCTTGCCCGGCATAAGCAGGGCGGAGTCAGATTCCCTTCACAGCGGATGGAAAAGGGGCATCAAGGCGGCTCTTGCTGCCTCATCATAGTAGGAAAAGCGTGAATTGAAAGCGCGGGGACTCAATCGTACCCGCGCTTATTTCATGCGCATGAGCCTTTTCCCTATGTAAGAACCTTCTTGCTCTTCCAGCCGCCCTCCCTGTACCTGAAGACGGCTACCCCGAGCCCGAACAGCCAGCCTATCGGTATCGCCCACCATATGCCCAGATACCCCAGAGCCGTGTGCAGGGCCAGAAGCCAAGTGGCGGCTATCCGCACTCCAAGCGAAACGAGTGTAGATGCGGATGAAGGTATCATGTCCCCCGCTCCTCTTAGCATGCCAGTCGTGACGAACATTATGCCTGCTAGTACATAGAATGCGGACACGATCAGAAGGTACTGCCTGCCCTGCTCAATGACCTTGGGTTCAAGCCTTGTCACGAACATGCCGATCAATTGATTGCCGAATATTATCATGACGGCGGCGGCGACCGCGCAGACTCCTATGGTCATTGCTATTGTCGACTTGAATGCTTTCCTGATCCGGTCATGGCATTCAGCGCCCATGTTCTGGGCCGTAAATGTAGTAATCGCCATTCCGAGGCTTTGTATCGGCATCACCGCGATTGAGTCCACCCTGCTTGCCGCCGTGAAAGCCGCCATCGTTATCGAACCGAAGCTATTGACGAAACCCTGCATCACCATCATGCCCGCTGAGGAAAGCACCTGCTGTATCGAAGCGGGTATCCCCAGCTTCAAAGTCGACCTCATTATCTCCCTGTCGAACACCCAATCCCTTCGGGAGAAGTGGAACAGCTCTATCCTGGTGTAGGCGTAGACCAGGCAGAGTATCATTGAGAAGGCCTGGGATATCATGGTGGCATAAGCGACCCCAGCCACCCCGAGCTTGAACTCTGTTACGAACAGTATGTCAAGGTATATGTTCAGGAGCGATGACAGCATCAGGAAATAGAGCGGAGTCTTGGAATCTCCCAGGCCGCGCAACACGCCAGAAATCGCGTTATATCCGAAAAGGAAAACTGTGCCCGCAAATGTGACTGCCATGTAAGCTGCTGCATCATCTATCACGTCGGCCGGCGTCCTAAGAAGGTGAAGAAGGGGCTTAGTCATGAAGATCCCGACAAGGCTGATTACTGCCGCAGTCGCTATGAGCACGAAGATGAAAGTGGAGATCGCCCTCTTGAGCTTCCGGTAATCCTTGGCCCCGAACAGCTGGGAGATCACAACAGAAGCGCCGATTGTCATGCCGAGGACCATGGAGACCATAAGATAAAGCACGGGGAATGACGTCCCCACCGCCGCCAGCGCGTTATGGCCGATGTATCTTCCGACGACTATGGCATCTACCATGTTGTATGCCTGCTGAAAAAGGTTTCCCAGCACTAGAGGCAATGTAAATGCAAGTATATGTCCTGTTTCGCTGCCGCGGGTCATGTCCTTAAGCATTTCTTACCCCTTTAGTCCGTCCTCTATGGAACGCGATTACCAGAATATTATAATACCGCCATTGACACTATGCTCCAGCAGACGCAGTCAAATGGGCAGATTTCAAGAGGGACTTCCTCTAGATAACAGCTAGAATCCTCCTCGGGACGAAGAAAGAGCCGCCAACATGAGACGGCTCCAAAATAATGGCTCCCCGAGCAGGATTCGAACCTGCGACCCACCGGTTAACAGCCGGTTGCTCTACCGCTGAGCTATCGAGGAACGGCACATAACTATGTATACTACAGGCATATACCTGCAGTCAAGTGCTAGTCCAGATAGTCCCGCAGTTTCTTGGAGCGGCTCGGCTGCCTCAGTTTCCTCAATGCCTTCGCCTCTATCTGCCTTATCCTCTCCCTTGTCACGCCGAAGACCTGGCCTACTTCCTCCAATGTCCTCGCCCTGCCGTCCTCAAGGCCGAATCTGAGCCTAAGCACATCGCGCTCCCTCGATGAAAGGGAATCAAGCACCTCTCCGAGCTGCTCTTTAAGTAACGTGAACGAAGCGACCTCAGGCGGTGCAGGTGCATCCTCATCCTCTATGAAGTCGCCCAGATGAGAATCCTCCTCTTCGCCGATAGGAGTCTCAAGGGAGACAGGCTCCTGCGAGATCTTGATTATCTCCCTCACCCTGTCGGGCGTAAGGCTCATGAGCTCGCCGATCTCCTCCATGGTAGGCTCCCTGCCCTTCTCCTGGAGGAGCTGCCTTTGAATCCTGATGAGCTTGTTGATGGTCTCTACCATATGAACAGGTATCCTTATGGTCCTTGCCTGGTCCGCTATGGCCCTTGTTATGGCCTGCCTGATCCACCAGGTGGCATAAGTCGAGAACTTGTAGCCCTTTCGATAGTCGAATTTCTCGACCGCCTTCAGAAGCCCCAGGTTCCCCTCCTGGATTAGGTCAAGGAACAGCATGCCCCTTCCGACATATCTCTTCGCTATTGAAACGACGAGCCTAAGGTTCGCTTCAGTAAGCCGCCTTTTGGCATCCTCATCCTTGTTCTCTATGCGCTTTGCGAACTCGACTTCCTCTTCGCCGGTCAGAAGCGGCACCCTTCCGATCTCCTTAAGGTACATCCTGACCGGATCATCTATGTATGCCCCCTCGGGGGGCACCAATGCCATATCGAGCTCGGCTTCCTCCACAAGCTCCTCGGCAGGTATCTCCTCTTCGGCATCTTCCGCAATCAGGGTCGTCTCCGCTATGTCGTCCCTGTCAACCGGGAAACCCTGCTCAGCGAGCGCGTCGAATATATCGTCCATCCTGTCTGGCGATATGTCGTCGCCTGCGTAGGAATCCTGAACGTCCTTGTATGTGATTATTCCGCGCTGCTTTCCGATTTCCAGCAGCGCCTCGTATTTGGGATCGGTTATAGCCTCACCCACTATGATCTCGGTCTTCTCGACCTGAGGCTCCTGGGCCTTCTGCTTTCTGGCACCCATCAGTATAACGCCGTCCTGTTTCCCAATTTATCCCTTAACTCCTTCTGCTCCCGCTGAAGCGGTTCGACCTCCTCGGTCTTGCCTTCAGCCTCGGCCTTGCGTATGCAGATATCAATGTCCCTAAGCCTTCTTCTGGCTTTTATCGCCCTTAAGGCGGCTATGGCCTTGTCGATGTCGCTGAACGCCCTGTCGGCCTCAAGGAGAAGCTTTGCTGCCATCTCCCTGTGCCTGCCATCGAGCATAGCCAGGAGCCTCTCGTCAATGGCCTTGCCATCATCCCAAAGCGAAGCCATCGCTTTATATAACTCTTCGCTGCCTTCCGCTTCAAATCCTTCAGGCAATCTCTCCAAAACCATTTTTATCAATTTGGGATCCTTCGCGCAAAGGCTTAGAATCGCCCTCTCTGTCTCCGCTATCGCGTATGAGAAACCGCTTGCCTCGTAGTAGCGGCGCTCGCCCTCCCCGTCATCGTCCCCGCGCCTCTGCTGCTGCGCCCCGGACTGCCTTCTGAGCAGCTTGGAGACGTCCTGCGACATTGCGTCAGGTGCCACCGCAAGCCTTCCTGAAATCTCCCTGACAAGCTCCGCCCTGGTTACGGCATCCGAGCTTGAGGCAATTATCGAGACTAGCCTCCTCACAGCCGACAGCTTGCCGTCCCTACCGGATATGTCAGCCTGCGACATGGCGCTTTCCACCTGGAACCTGATATAGCTTGCGGCGCCGTCAATCGCTTCCCTCAGCCTTGCAGCGCCGGCCTTCCTGTACAGGCTGTCCGGGTCCTCGCCGGAGGGCATCATCACGACCTTAACCTCAAGCCCTGCATCCTCAAGGAGCTTTACCCCTTTCGATGTGGCGGCGGAGCCCGCACTGTCCGCGTCGTAGCTAATAAGCGCCTTAGCCGCATGCCTTGCTATAAGTTTCGACTGCTCTTGGGTAAGGGCTGTTCCAAGCGACGCTACAACCTCCTTGACCCCGGAGTTCCAGACTGCAATCACATCTAGGTATCCTTCGCAGAGGACCATCCTACCAGTCGTCCTGGCCACAGGGGCCGCCAGGTGCAGGTTATATAGGTTCGCCCTCTTGGAGTACGCCGGGCCCTCCTTGCTGTTTATGTACTTCGGCCTGCCGTCCTCTGAGATGATCCTCCCGCCGAAGGCAACCGCCTTCCCGTAGGAGTTTCTAATCGGGAACATCAGCCTGTCCCTGAAAGCGTCCATAAGGCCGGGGCCGTACTTTTTCTTAAGCGAAAGCCCCG
The DNA here is from genome assembly GCA_964577435.1 of uncultured Clostridia bacterium. Lineage (GTDB taxonomy): Bacteria > Bacillota > DTU025 > DTU025 > MWDF01 > MWDF01. Next base: position 3,428 of record CAZNZD010000037.1, on the reverse strand, counting down.
ATTCCAGAAGGATCTTCTCGTCAAACCCCTTCTTGCCAAGATAGGCGGACAGAAGGTCCATAGACTGCCCCGAAGGCGCATATCCCAGGCCGAAAGCCTTCACTGCATCATCACCGATGCCCCTTGACTCGACGTATCCGCGGCACTTGTCGCCAAGCTTCGAATCCGTCAGCATCCAGGAGTAATATCTTGAGGCGGCCTCGCACGCGTCAATGATCTGCTCCCTGAATTGCCTCTTCTGCCTCTCTGTATCGTTTTCGAGGTGCTCCGAGACGTCTATTCCCATCCTGAGTCCAAGCTTCCTGACCGCCTCTATGAAGCTCATCCCGTCCATGTTCATCACGAAGCTGATCGCATTTCCGGAGGCGTGGCACCCGAAGCAGTAATACAGCTGCTTATCCCTGCTGACCGAGAAAGAGGGCGTCTTCTCGTTGTGGAAGGGGCATAACCCGATATACCTCGGGCCGTTCTGCCTGAGGCTTATGTACTCGGATATAAGGCTCACAATGTCAGTGCCTGCCCTTATCCGCTCTATTACTTCCTCAGGTATCCCTCCTGGCAATTCTTTTCTCACCCTCCGCTTAGAATATCTGCCAAGGCTTAGGTATGTAGATCCTGGAGAAGACCATCACGGCGAACCTGTCGGTCATCCCGGCTATATAATCTACCGCCGCCCTTGACACGGCGTGCGGGTCTGAAGCATCGAAGCTGTAGCAAGAATCCTTCTGAAGCTCCTCAGGGAAGTTCGAGTAATACAGGTAGAGCTGTATTACAAGCCTCTTGCACCTCTCGGATTCCGCCTTCGCCGCCCCCTGGTTCAGATACACCCTGTCGAACATGAAGTCCCTCATGACGTTAAGCCCGTACTCTGCATCCTTGCTGAGCAGGATCCCGCCTTTGCCGTAGCTTTCATCTATGGCGTCCATAACAAGGGTGTTCAGCCGGGTACTCCTGTCTGCCCCGAGAAGCGCCCTTACTTCCTTCGGGACATCCCCCTCGCCCACCACACCTGCCCTTACGGCATCATCGAAGTCGTGGTTGATGTAAGCTATCTTGTCGGCGAGCATCACAACCTGGCCCTCCAGAGTGCTCGCCTTCGGCTCCCATCCCCAGCTGTGGGCAAGTATCCCGTCGCGGACCTCCCATGTCAGGTTAAGACCGGGCTCCTCATGCCCTTCCCTCTTCTCAACGTGGTCAACCACCCTAATGCTCTGGACGTTATGCATGAACCCGCCGCTTACGACAGTGTTAAGCGCCGCCTCCCCCGCATGCCCGAAGGGCGTATGGCCCAGATCATGCCCCAGCGCAATCGCCTCCGTCAGGTTCTCATTCAGCTCCAGGGCGGATGCGATAGTCCTTGCTATCTGCGACACCTCGAGCGTGTGAGTGAGCCTGGTCCTGTAATGGTCGCCCTCAGGGGAGTAGAACACCTGCGTCTTGTGCTTCAGCCTCCTGAAGGCCTTGCAGTGGATTATCCTGTCCCTGTCCCTTTGGAAGCACGTCCTGAGAACATCCTCCTCCTCCTGCCTCTGCCTTCCGCGGCTGGAGTCGGAAAAGGAAGCATATTGTGACAGGGTCTTTCTCTCCTTGTTCTCCAAAGCGAGGCGATGTTCCATTTGCGGCACCTCCGAGTTATACATTCCCCGTAAGCGCCTCCTGTTCCTTCGTAGAGGGGCACAGAGCGGCAAATAAAACCGGGAGGGGGTCATCATGACCCGCCCCCCGGTATAGGCATCCGGTTCCCTCCGGCTCTACTTCCTGGGGTTCTTGAGGTTCGCGTGCGCTGCTGCAAGGCGTGCTATCGGCACCCTGAACGGTGAGCATGAGACGTAGTTCAATCCCACACCGTGGAAGAATTCCACTGAATCCGGGTCTCCGCCGTGCTCGCCGCATACTCCGCACTTCAGGTCGTGCCTGGTGGTGCGGCCAAGCTTCACTGCCATCTCGACGAGCTTGCCCACGCCCTCTGTGTCCACAGTCTGGAACGGGTCGGCCTTCAGCACCTTCTTGTCAACATATACGGGAAGGAACTTGCCGGCGTCGTCGCGGCTGTAGCCGAACGTCATCTGGGTGAGGTCGTTGGTTCCGAAGCTGAAGAACTCGGCGTCCTTGGCTATGAGGTCAGCGATGACAGCCGCCCTGGGAATCTCTATCATCGTACCCATCATATACTCGAGCTTCACGCCGTAATCGGCGATTATCTTGTCGGCAAGCTTCACTGCCGAGTCCTTCAGCATCTTCATCTCTGTGGTCGTGCCCACCAGCGGGAACATGACCTCAGGTATGACGTTGACGCCCTTCTTCTTCAGCTCGCAGGCTGCCTCGAATATGGCGGTTATCTGCATGTCGAAGATCTCAGGGAAGACTATCCCGAGGCGGCAGCCGCGGAAGCCGAGCATCGGATTAAGCTCGTGAAGCGACTCGATCCTGTCGACTATCTTCTGCTTGGACACTCCGAGCTCATGCGCAAGCTCCTCTATCTGCTTGTGCATGTCCGGCTGAGGCAGGAACTCGTGAAGAGGCGGGTCAAGTAGCCTTATGGTTACAGGGAGGCTCTCCATGGCCTCGAATATGCCTATGAAGTCCTCCTTCTGGTAGGGCTGCACCTTGGCAAGGGCCGCCTTCCTTTCCTCTACGTTGTCGGCGAGGATCATCTCGCGGACTGCCTTTATGCGGTCCTCGGCGAAGAACATGTGCTCAGTCCTTGTGAGGCCTATTCCCTCGGCGCCGAACTGCCTTGCCTGCGCGGCGTCCTTAGGGGTATCGGCGTTCGTGCGGACCTTGAGTGCGCGGAACTTGTCAGCCCATCCCATGAGGATTCCGAAGTCGCCGGAAAGCTCGGGCGATACCAGCTTCACCTGGCCCAGCATCAACTGGCCGGTGCTGCCGTTAATCGTGACCCAGTCGCCTTCCTTGACTGTGTGGCCGTTTACCGTGAAGGCCTTCGCCTTCTCGTTGACTATTACGTCACCGCAACCTGCTACGCAGCACTTGCCCATCCCGCGGGCGACGACTGCGGCGTGGGAGGTCATGCCGCCCCTGGCGGTGAGGATGCCCTGTGCGGCGTGCATCCCTGAGATGTCCTCAGGGGATGTCTCGGTGCGCACGAGTATTACCTTCTCACCCTTCTCGCGCCACTCGACGGCATCGTCTGCGTTGAACACAACCCTGCCGACTGCGGCGCCGGGCGATGCGGGAAGGCCCTTGGCCACGGCGTCAACTTTAGCCTTAGGGTCTATCATAGGGTGCAGGAGCTGGTCCAGCGAGGAAGGTGCGACTCTTAGCACCGCCGTCTTCTCATCGATGAGGCCCTCATTAACCATGTCCACGGCGATTTTTACGGCCGCTGCGCCGGTGCGCTTGCCGTTTCTCGCCTGCAGCATGAAGAGCTTCCTGTTCTCGATGGTGAACTCTATGTCCTGCATATC
>CAZNZD010000036.1:0-14944 GCA_964577435.1 uncultured Clostridia bacterium | reverse complement strand
CGGGCGTTGCCAGGATAAGGGAGTACATATCCTCAAGGATGTAGCTCGGATCGATGCTTACGGGAGGCCGCCGCAAGGCGGCCTTCTTCGTTAGGGACCGGTCGCCGCCTTATGATATAATCAAACATTATAGCCGCGATTTACGAGGTATCCTCATGTCGAAAAGCAACATCCGCGATTTCACGCAGGGGAGCATCGCCACTCATCTGATAGCGTTCTCGATGCCCATGCTACTTGGGAATGTATTCCAGGCGTTATACAGCACGGTGGACAGCTTCTGGGTGGGCCGTTACTTAGGTTCGGAGGCTCTTGCAGCAGTATCGGTGAGCTTTCCTATCCAGTTCGCTCTTGTGTCGCTTGCAATAGGCCTTACGATTGCGACGACAACTCTCATATCCCAGAGCTTCGGAGCGAGGAATTACCCCGAGATAGCCCACATATCGGCGAATACGCTGACCCTTCTGGGCCTGCTCGGGCTTATATTCGCCGCCGGCGGCTTCCTTTTCAGGGGCGCTCTTATAGACCTGGTCGGCACGCCGGACAACATCAGGGCTCAGGCGGTATCGTACCTGGGGGTCTGTTCGCTAGGCTTCCCGGTTGTCTACATCTACAACGTCGCAGGGGCGATTCTTCGGGGACTTGGTGATTCAAGGACCCCCCTTAACGCATTGATCGTGGCGACCATAACCAATATCATCCTTGACCCGATAATGATATTCGGATATGGCCCGTTTCCAAAGATGGGAGTCGCGGGAGCTGCTCTTGCCACGATAATCGCACAGGCGATAGCCTCGGCGGTCGTGCTTGCAAGCGTCTTCAGGACGATATCCTTCAAGAGGAACTGGAAGGATTTTTTGAGCCTCGACAGGAATATTACCTTACAGAGCTTCAGGATAGGCCTACCCTCGGCGGCCCAGCAGACGCTAGTCTCCTTCGGGGCGATGGCGGTGGTGTCGATAGTCAACAGCTTCGGCTTCATGCAGGCCGCAGTCCTTGGGATAGGAAACAGGCTCGACCAGTTCACCCTGATGCCGGCGATGAGCATTAGCACGGCTGTCAGCGCGCTCGTCGGACAGAACCTAGGGGCGGGCAAGGTGGAGAGGGTGAGGGAGACCGTGAAGACGGCGAACAAGCTTTCTCTGGGGATAGCGCTGTGCACCTTCGCGGTGATGCAGCTCTTCCCAAGGCAGATCTTCTCCGTCTTCAGCAAGGAGGCTGACCTGTTGACATTCGGGGTGACATACCTGAGGTTCGTCTCCATCGTCTATGTGCCTATGTCGCTGCACTTCGTCCTCCAGGGCGTGATGAGGGGGGCAGGCGACACCATACCGCCGATGCTCATCGCGCTAGGTGCGCTGTGGCTTGTGAGGGTGCCGGCGGCCCTGGTCCTATCGAAGGTGCCGGCGTTCGGAGTAAGCGGAGTCTGGATGGCGTTTCCCATAAGCGGTTTCGTGACATTGCTTCTTAACTATATCTATTACCGGAAAGGCAAGTGGGCGAGCAGGAAGCTAGTTGGCAGGATGCCAGTACAGGCAAGCCTGGATGAGCTTTAAGGAGGAGCGTTGATGGCAAGCGAGATGAAGAGCATACCCCTTCGCACAGAGGTTCCGGCGGAGCTTAAGTGGCGGCTCGAGGACCTTTACGAGACGGATGATGCCTGCGAGAAGGACATGGAGAGGGCAAGGCTGCTTGCCAAGAAGCTTGAGGGCTTCAGCGGAAAGGTGGGAGAATCCGCCGCCTCCCTGAAAGGATGCATCGATACGGCCCTTGAGCTTGGAGACATAGTCGAGGCATGCTTCACCTACTCGAAGATGAGGCAGGACGAGGATACATCCGTGGCCAAGTATCAGGACCTCCAGGGCAGGGCGTCCGCCCTTGCTGTGTACGTCCGCAGCATCAGCGCGTTCTTTGAGCCTGAGGTCCTGGCAATACCGGCAGGCAGGCTGGCTGCATACTTCGGGGAGGAGCCGGGCCTTAAGCAATATGAGCACCTCATAGACGATATAATCCGGAAGAGAGCCCACACTCTCAACTCCTCCGAGGAGAAGATAGTAGCCTTGGCATCTGATGTCGGCAGGGGAGCCGGAAACGTCTACACTATGCTGAACAACGCCGACATCCGTTTCCCTGAGATAGAAGACGAGAGCGGCAACAAGGTGGAGCTCACCAAGGGGCGCTACATAACTTTCATGGAGAGCAGGAACAGGAAGGTAAGGGAGAGCGCCTACAACGCGATGTACGATTCATACGGCGCCATGATAAACACCATAGGGGCCAACCTTGATTCCGAGGTCAAGAAGAACATATTCAACTCCAAGGTCAGAAACTACGGTGACGCGCTGTCGTCGTCCCTGGACAAGAACAACATCCCGGTCGGAGTTTACGAGAACAACATAGCCGCAGTCAGAAGCAGGCTGGACCTGCTGCAGAGGTATATGGGCCTGAGAAAGAGGCTTCTCGGGGTGGACGAGCTTCGCATGTGGGACCTCTATGTGCCCATGATACCCTCGGTCGACATGAAGGTGACCTACAGCGAAGCGGTCGAGACCGTAAGGGAGGCTGTGAAGCCCCTGGGGGAGGAATACAGCGGAGCCCTCTCGAAGGCCTTGGACAGCAGGTGGGTGGACGTCGTGGAGAACAAGGGCAAGCGCTCCGGCGCTTACTCCTGGGGCAGCAGGAAAGCCCATCCTTATGTGCTGTTGAACTGGCAGGATAATGTCAGCAACATGTTCACGCTCGCCCATGAGATGGGGCATGCCATGCATTCATGGTATACGTGGAGGACCCAGCCGGTAGCCTACGCCGACTATCCGATATTCCTTGCCGAGGTGGCCTCGACCTTCAACGAGGCACTCTTAAACAGCCACCTGCTAGGAAAGATAACCGGCAGGCAGGAACGCATGTACCTTCTGAACCATTACATGGAGGAGTTCAGGGGGACCGTGTTCCGCCAGACGATGTTCTCCGAGTTCGAAAAGAGGATGCACGAGGCAGTCGAACAGGGTGGGGCGCTTACGGCAAGCTCTCTTTCGGACATCTACCTCTCGCTGAACAGGGAGTACTTCGAACCTGCGGTGGCGCTCGACAAGCGCATCTCGATGGAATGGGCGAGGATACCTCATTTCTATATGAACTTCTATGTGTTCCAGTACAGCACAGGCTTCTGTTCGGCCGTGGCGCTGGCGAAGAAGGTTCTGGCAGGAGAGCAGGGCGCAAGGGAGCGCTACATCGAGTTCCTTTCGTCCGGATCCTCCGATTACGCAATAAACCTGCTGAAGAAGGCAGGTGTGGACATGACGACCAAGCAGCCGATACTCGATGCCCTGGACGTATTCGAAGGCCTGCTTGACGAGCTGGAATCGCTGCTTAAGTAGGCTTTAGGACGGCGGGGCAAGGTGCAATACTACGACATTGCGGGGTGACTTGTGATGCCGGCTAACCTTACACCGCAATACCAGCAGGCAGAGGATGCCTTTAAGGCCGCCGTGACGGACGATGAGCGGCTGTGCGCCCTTGAGGGGATGCTGAAGAACATCCCCAAGCACAAGGGAACCGAGAAGATGCAGGCCGACATCAAGAAGCGGATATCGAAGCTGAGGACGGCTATTAGCGAAGGGGGCGGCCGGAAGCAGGGGAAGGTCGATCCTTACAGGGTGCCACGGGAAGGTGCGGCCCAGGTATTCATCATAGGGCCGGCCAACTCCGGGAAGTCCTCGATGGTCGGCTGGCTTACGAATGCCAAGGTAGTGATAGCGCCGTACCCCTACAGCACGACGGTGCCGATATCCGGCATGATGGAGTATGAGGATATTAGCATACAGCTTGTGGACACTCCGCCTGTGCTGGTGGATGACCCTCAGCCGGCGCTGTTTTCAAACGCCAGGCTTGCAGATGTGCTCATAGTCGTAATCGATTCAGCGGACTTCGATTCGATGGACGCCCTGGAGAGGATACTTGAGCTTCTAAAGGACAGGAAGGTGCTGGCCGAGTCGAAGGATAGCTACGGGGCGGGGGTAACGGCGGACCGCCTCATCATCGCGGCCAACAAGTGCGACCTTGCCGAAGCTCATGAGAATGTGGAGATGCTAAGGGAGCTCATCCAGGGATACAATATCGCCGAGTGCTCAGCGGTAACCGGTCAAGGGCTTCACGAGTTGGCTGCCGAGATATTCGAAAGGGCGGGGATAGCAAGGGTGTACGCCAAGCCTCCAGGAGGCAGACTAGAGCGTAAAGAGCCTTTCATAGTAAAGAAGGGTGCAACAGTGGAAGATGTGGCCGAGGCGATACACAGGGATCTGAGGAGCAGCTTCAGAAGCGCCAAAGTGTGGGGTTCTTCGAAATACGCAGGCCAGTCCGTACACAGGGACTTCGTGATTTCAGACGGGGACATAGTGGAATTCGACAACTAGCACGACAGCAGATTGGGGATGAAACGTTTTGGAACTTCAGCAACTTCTGAGCGAGGGAATAGAGGATAAGTTCATAAGGTATTGCAGGATCGACACCACAAGCGTGGTGGGAAGCGACAGGACGCCAAGCAGCGAAGGGCAGTGGGAACTGGCGAGGATGCTGGTGGAAGAGCTGCAGCTGCTAGGAGTGGCGGATGCCGCGATGACCGAGAAGTGCTTCGTGGTCGGCCATCTAGGATCGAACGTCTATGGCAATGCTCCTGCTGTAGGCTTCATAGCCCATATGGACACAGTGGAAGGGGTTCCGGGTAAGGATGTCAGGCCCGTTATCCACAGGAAATGGGACGGAAAGCCGATAAGGCTGGCCGACGGAGTGGAGCTTGGGACCCATACAAGCCCAGAGCTTTCAAAGGCGGTAGGCCTTGACATAATCACCTCCGACGGCAGGACGCTGCTGGGCACAGACGACAAGGCCGGGATAGCCCAGATAATGCACGCGCTCTGCCTTCTCGTGAAGGATCCGGACCTGAAGCATGGCGATGTCTGGATTGCATTCACCCCTGACGAGGAGGGGGCAAACGGCATAGAGCACTTCCCCGTGGAGGCCTTCGGAGCGAAAAGGGCCTATACCATTGACGGAGGATTCCTCGGGGACTTCCAGGAGGAGAGCTTCACCGCGATAAACGGCAAGCTTAGCATATATGGCATCTCCAACCACCCTGGCACGGCAAGAGGAAGGATGGTCAACTCCGTCCATATCCTGTGTGAGATACTGAGCCTAATTCCTACGGGGGAGAGGCCCGAGACCACCTACGGCAGGGAGGGCTTCATCCATCCGACGGATATAACCGGAAGCGTAGAAGAAGCAAGCGCGAGGATCATCATCAGGGACTTCGAGATGGACAAGGTGAAGGCCAGGGAGAAGGCTTTCGTGGATATGGCGAAGGCCGTAACAGCCTTATACAAGGGCGCACGCGCTGAGTGGAAGAGCGTCGTGGGCTACAAGAACATGAGGGACGTCATAGATTCGGAGCCCAGGGTGTCGGATATAGCAAGGAAGGCCATCAAGCTTGAGGGCATCGAACTCGACGAGAGCCCCATCAGGGGAGGCACCGACGGGTCCAGGCTAAGCTACATGGGAATACTGACCCCCAATCTGTTCACCGGAGGCGGGGATTCGCACAGCAGGAACGAATGGGCCTGCGTGCAGTGGATGGAGAGCGGAAGCAGGGTGCTACTTAGGATTATGGACCTGTGGTCCCAGGAGAAGTAAGCTTGGCATCCGGGTATGCTAGCTGCAGGATATGCCCCAGGGAGTGCGGGGTCGACCGTACGGTCGGCCCCGCCGGATTCTGCTCCTCTGCAGATGTGCCGATGATAGCACACTACGGTAGGCATGACTGGGAGGAGCCACCGATAAGCGGCCACCTCGGCTCAGGCACGGTATTCTTCTCCGGATGCAACCTTAGGTGCTCGTTTTGTCAGAACAGGAGCATATCGGCTTCCGAGATAGGGTTGCCGGCAGGACCGGATGAACTGGCGGAGATATTCCTCGAGCTTGGATCCGCCTGCCATAACATCAACCTGGTGACTGCCGCCCACCATCTGCCTGCAGTGGCAGAGGGGCTTAGGATGGCCAAGGACTCGGGCCTTGCCGTACCCGTGGTCTATAACACCAGCTCGTACGAGAAGGTGGAGGCGATTAGGCGGCTTGAGGGCCTGGTAGACATATACCTGCCTGACCTGAAGTACGTATCTGCCTCGCTTTCATCCGAGCTGTCGTCGGCCCCGGATTATTTCGAGGTGGCATCAAAGTCGATAACGGAGATGCTCATGCAGGTGGGACACCTTGTCACGGGGGAGGACGGAATAGCGCGCAGGGGGGTCCTTGTAAGACACCTGGTGCTGCCCGGCCAGAGCAGCGATTCGATTAGGGTGCTGGAGTGGATAAGATCGAACATGGGCAGGTACGCAAGCATAAGCGTCATGTCGCAATACACCCCGGACTTCTATGAAGGCGGGTGCGAGGCGATGAGGGCGAGGCTTACTGCGGAGGAGTACTCGGCAGTCATAAGTAAAGCAGAGGAGCTGGGCTTCCAGGAGATTTTCTCGCAGGAGCCCGAATCGGCATCCGCTGCATATGTCCCACATTTCAACAGGATCTAGCTGATTAGCAAACAATAAACCCTGAAGGATGATACCTGGATGTGCTCCACGCTGCGACAATGGTGGCGGAGGTGTTTTCCTTTGTCGTTTGTTCTGGAAGACGTTGCATTCCATCACAGGGATGCATGGGGAAACGAGACAGGAGGAGGGGTACAGGGGATAAGCTTCGAGCTTGCTCCCGGTCGCATCACCTGCCTTACCGGGCCCAACGGAAGCGGGAAATCTACGATAGTCAAGCTCTGCCTAGGTTTCGCCGTCCCTGTCTCAGGCAGGATAACCAGGCCGAAGCCCTTCAGGCCGGGATATATCGGCGATGGCGGGAGGAATCTGTATCCGCACCTGACGACGATGGAGAATCTGCAGTACATGCATGCATTAAGGGGATGGGGGATGCATCCTTCGCTTGGCGCTAGGGTCAGTTCAATCGCGGAGATGCTGTCTATAGACTCAGAAGCGATGCAGGTCGGGCGGATGTCCAGGGGGATGAGGCAGAAGGCATCGATTATCTGCGCCCTTCTTCTGCCGCACGATTTCCTCTTCGCCGATGAGCCGACACTAGGGTTGGACGAGCAATCGGTCTCAGCCTTCGAGGACATGCTTGAGGAGGACAGGCAAAGGAGCGCCGGTGTGCTGCTTGCTACGAACGATATGAAACTGGCGGCCAAATCCGCTGACATAAGCATAGAAGTGCGTAGGGGTGAGGCATTCCTTGGGGGAGGTGGCAGAAGATGCGGCTTGTCTGGCTTGAGTTGAAATCGGCGGCAAGGCGCAGGCTCAGAAATCCGCTGGCGCCGCTGCTGGAGGGCGCGGTTGCCGGGGGTCTGCTTCTTCTTATCGAAAGGGTCCTTCCTCCGGGATCTGAGGGAAGGACTGCCGCACAAGTCATGTTCATAGCCTCCCTGCTCGCTTTGCCGGCCCTTCAGGGCCTTCATAGGCTCATTTCGGAGGAAGGGGCGTCAGGTACTCTGGAAACGCTCCTGCAGGTGCCTGGAGGCCCTATAAAGGCATTCCTGGCCAGGGATATTGCCTCTGTGCTGTCCATAGCCTTGTCACTGCCGGCCCTTTTTGCCGTACTGCACTTCTTCTCGGAAGTATCAGCAGGCTCATTCGCCAGGTTTGCGCTTCCCGTATTCATAATGAGGGCCGGGCTTACCGGAATGGGCATGGCGCTTGGATCTGCTACGCTGCTAATCAGGCGCACGGGCGCCGTAGTGAACGCCATGAGCATGATAATGGTCGTCACATCCCTTGGAGCGGGCTATGGGAGGGGATTTTTAGCCTTCCTGGCCGGGCTTTCCCCCCAAGGCAGGCTGGCCATGGGCATCTACTCGGGAATCGATCCGGCCGGGATGCTTCCCGGAATCGCCATCCTTTCAGCGGTATGGCTTGCTGCAGGCTTCGCATTATATAATTTTGCAGTGAGGAGGGCTAGGAAGCACGGACTCCTCATCAATTATTGACTGCGAGGTGCACCATGCCCAGCATACCCCGCCTATTCTGTTTCGATATGGATGGAACCCTTACTGACACCGCCAGCTCATGGGAGCATCTGAGCAGGCATCTTGGCATCTGGGACGGGCTTGCCGAGCATCATCTGCATGCCTTCATAAGAGGCGAGATAGACTATATGGAATTCTGCAGGATGGACGCGCTGGTCCTTAAGGGCCTCGATTCAGGCCTTATCAATGCGGTGATGGATACGATAAGGATAGATGCGGGGATTGCGAAGCTCGCCTCGTACCTGAGGGCGAACGGATGCAGGACTGCCCTTGTCTCCTCAGGCTTGAACGTGATGGCAGAAAGGGTGACTTCCATCGCGGATTTCGACTATATCTTCGTAAACGAGCTTGAAGTCAGCCAGGGCATCATGACTGGCGGCGTCAAGGTCAACGTATCGATAGATGACGAAACCATGACAAAGAGGGCGATAGTGAGGGCTCTTGCCGAAGGACACGGCCTAAAGGGCGCTGAGGTGGCGGCGGTAGGAGATAATTGGGGAGACCACGGGATGATAGAGGAAGCCGGCATGAGGTTCTTCGTCGACCGCGTAAGCGCAGAGACGGAAAAAGCAAGGTCCTCATTCCCCGACATAACCGTGGTCAGGAACATGGAGGACCTTCTTCTTCATATTTCGGATGGCAGCTTGTCCTAGCTTAGGGCTGCCTCCTGGCTGGCGGGCTCTGAAGCCGCCTGAGGCAGGCTGTCCTTGTACTGAAGCTGATAAAGTCCGTAGTAGATGCCCTTTTGCGTGAGCAGCTCCTGGTGGGTGCCGCTTTCCCTTATCTTCCCCTTGTGCAGCACGATTATCCTGTCCGCATGCTGTATGGTCGAGAGCCTGTGGGCGATCACTATCGTAGTGCGCCCGGTGATCAGCTTCGGCAGCGCGTCCTGGATCAGGGCCTCCGTCTCCGTGTCTATGTTCGATGTGGCCTCGTCAAGCACCAGCACCGATGGATTGAAGGCCAGCGCCCTGGCGAAAGCGAGCAGCTGCCGCTGTCCTGCGGAGAGGGTGGAGCCGCGCTCGGTAACCTTTGCGTCATACCCTCCGGGAAGCTTCCTTATGAAGACGTCGGCGTTTACGTACTCCGCGACGCTTCTCACCTTATCGTCGGTGATGGCATCGTTGTTGAGCCTGATGTTCGTCTTGATGTCCCCGGTGAAGAGGAACACGTCCTGGAATACGGTCGAGATATTTCTCCTCAGGTCTACTAGAGGTATCTTCCTTATGTCGATGCCGTCTATGAGGATGCTGCCCTTCTGTATGTCGTAATACCTGCTCATAAGGCTTATTATCGACGTCTTGCCGGCTCCGGTGGCGCCAACGAAGGCGACCATCTGGCCGGGTTCGATGGTGAAACTGACATCCCTAAGGACCCATTCCTCGCCCACGTACGCGAACCAGACGTTCCTAAACTCTATCCTGCCTATGAGCTTGTCGACTTTCACAGCATCCGGGGCTGTCGCTATCTCCGGCTTCCTGTCCAGAAGCTGGAATATCCTCTCGGAGGAGGCCATCGCGGCCTGCAGTATGTTGTATTTCTCAGCCATCTCGTTAATCGGGTTGAAGAACTGCCTTACGTAATTTATGAATGCGTAGAAGACGCCTATCTGCACTGCGCCCGACATAACGCCCCTTGAGCCGTACCATATCATAAGGGTCAGCGAAATCGAGAATATGAACTCCATTGTGGGCCTGAATATTGCATATACCATGGTCTCCCTTAGCCCTGACGCGAAGTAGGAGGAGTTAATCTTGTCGAAGTCCTCCTGCATGCGCCTCTCGACGCTGAACAGGTGAATGACCTTCATGCCGCTGATGTTCTCGGATAGTGTGGCATTTATCTTGGCAAGCGCTATCCGCAGCTTGCGGTAAGCCTCCATGGCGAACTTCCTGAATAGCATCGTCGCGAAGATTATGAAAGGCAGCAGCGCGTATGACACGAGCGCCAGCCTGAAGTCCAGCCTAAGCATGACGACTATGATACCGACGATGAGGAAGACGTCCTTGAACAGGTTCACGAGCACGCTCGTGTACATCTCAATGAGCGTGTCCGTGTCGTTAGTCACCCTTGTCACCAGCCTGCCGACAGGGTTCTTGTCAAGGAAGGCCATGTCGTGTGACATGATGTGGCTGAATATCTGCCTGCGCATCGTGTACACGATGTTCTGTCCAACCCAGTTCAGAAGCATTATCTCGTAGTATGTGAGTATGAAGCCTATCATTCCGGCCAGAAGGATTATGCCGGCTATGTCAGCTATCCGGGCGATGTCGTACTTCTTGTACTGCTTCATCTGCTGCTGGGTGATCCTCACCGCAGGTGCCGAATTGCCGCGGCTGTCAGTCACTGTCACCGATCCATCTGCCGCCTCGGCAAGCGAAAGGTCGTGTGAGACGACAGCACCCGATATGATGACGGGGGACTTCTGCACGGATATCACGGTTACGCGGGGAAGGGCATCCTTCTCGCCGTTTTTTAGGAGCGCTCCCCTTACATATGATTTGCCCTCGTTGACGAGCACATACTCCTCGTCTACGTATCCAGGGACCTCATGGCCCTCGCTGAACTCGTAGACTTCCGTGCCAGTGCCAATTATGTAGTTGTCGATTGCTATCTTAAGCAGATAGGGGCGCAGCAGGCTCGTTCCCGTTATGCCGAGGAGCATAAGCAGGCCGAGCATGAGATAGAGGAAGTATGGCCTGGCGTAGCCGACGAGGCGGCGCATCAGCACTGCATCGTAGGCTTTTCCCAGTATCTCTTCTTCGTGGTAGTTAGCCATCAGCAAACACCGGGCCGCTAGAGCGCGGCCAACTCCTCCTCAAGTAATTGTCTCCTGTACATGTCAGCGTACACGCCATCTAGCTCGACCAGGCCTTCATGCCTGCCTCGCTCTATTACTTCGCCCTCATCCAGCACAAGGATCTCGTCGGCATGTCTTATCGTCGATATCCTGTGCGAAATGACTATGCTGGTGTGGCCCTTGAGCTCTTCCTTCAGAGCGGACAGGATGCTCTCCTCGGTCTGGGTGTCCACTGCGGACAGGCAGTCGTCGAGAATGACTATCCTGGGCTTGTGGATGAGCGCCCTTGCTATCGCGACCCTTTGCTTCTGGCCCCCGGATAGGGTAACGCCCCTTTCGCCGACCATGGTCTCGAACTTGTCCGGGAAGTCGGAGACATCCTTGTGTATGTGGGCGATTCTCGCATACTTCTCGACCTCATCGACGGGGAGCCTGGAGTCTGCGAAGGCGATGTTCTCCCGTATGGTGGCCGAGAAGAGGAACGAATCCTGCGGCACGCACCCTACCTGGGTCCTCAGCGAATGCAGGGGCACCCTGTTTATGTCGATGCCGTCTATGAACACCGTACCCGAAGGCGGGTTGTACAGCCTTGTCAGCACCGACGCCAGGCTCGACTTGCCGCTTCCAAGCCTTCCTACCACAGCAAGCATGCTGCCAGCCTTCACATCGACCGACAGGTTCCTGAGCACCGGCCTTGAGCCGTCCTTCTCGTAGCTGAACGTCAGGTCCCTTATGGTTATGTCTCCTCTTAGCGCAAACGGCGCGACCGCATCGGAGGCATCTGCCACGTCAGGGACCTCGGAGAAGATCTTGTTGAGCCTGGCGGCGGAGGCCATACCCCTCTGGATTATGTTTATCACCCAGCCCATGCCTATCATCGGCCAGATGAGGGAACCCAGGTAGCTGTAGAAGATCACGAACGAGCCCAGGGTTATGTCGCCGTTTGCCACCATCATGCCTCCCTGCCATATCGCGATGACGAAGGCCAGGGTGGCGAAGATGTTGATCATGGGCTCGAACACGGCGTCGACCTTCATAAGGGCGACGTTTTTGTCGAAATTGCTCTTCGCCGCCTTCATGAAGTTTGCGGTCTCCATCTCCTCCTGTGCGAAGCCCTTTATGACCCTGATGCCGGAGATGCTCTCCTGGGCCCTGTCCGTAAGGTCCGAGAAGGACTCCTGGACGGCCTTGAAGCGCTGGTTGATTATCTTCCCGAAGTAGAAGACGCATACGGCTATCATGGGGAAGGGGATGAGCCCCAGGAGAGCAAGCCTGGTAGGCACGCTCACGAACAGCATTATCGTCGTCGCGATCGTAAGAAAGAGGCTGTCGAAAGTAAGCACGATTCCCGTGCCGAGGCTTTCCCGCACCGCCCTGATGTCATTCGTTGCATGCGCCATCAGGTCCCCGGTCTTGTTCTGGGTGTAATATCTATCCGACAGCTCGGTGAATTTCGCGAACAGCATCTTTCTCATCTCGTAGTCCGCCTTCCGCGAGGTGCGGTTCACGAACCATCTCCAGAGGAAGCGGTTCAGCATGGCAAACGCGCTTATCCCAGTCAGGAGCCATACGTAGTACATGAGCCGCGGGTAGTCCAGGGAACCCTCCGCAAGCCCGTCCGTAATGGGTCCAAGGATCCTGGGCATGATGACCTCGGTTGCGTCGACGAGAATGAGGAACACGACGCCCAGGAGATACCTCCAGGCGTTCTTCTTCATGAATGCCTTCAGAAATGCATAGTTTCTCAAAGCTGACCCCCTCGCCGAAACGGCAATTAGATATTATACACTTTCAAATGCCGATTAGACAGCATTATTTATGAAAAGCACAAATAAAAACGGGCGCCTACTGAGAGGCGCCCGTGCTGCAAGTCCGTCAGCTGATCATAGCTTGGACCGTGGGTCGAACGCGTCTCTCAGTCCGTCTCCGAAGAGGTTGTAGCAGAGAACGGCAACGAATATGAAGACTCCTGCCACAAGGTTCCATGGCGCCCTCTCGAGCGTCTGCAGGTTCATCGCGGAGGAGAGCATGTTGCCCCACGATGCGTCGGGTTCCTGGATGCCGAGACCCAGGAAGGAAAGCCCCGATTCTCCGAGTATGTAGCTCGGTATCGAAAGCGTCGCGCTTACTATGACGAAGGACAGCGTGTTTGGCAGTATGTGCTTGGTTATGATCCTCATGTCGCTTGAGCCTATCGCCTTTGCAGCCTGGACGTACTCCCTCGTCTTGATGGAAAGCACCATGCCCCTTATGATTCTAGCCATGCCGGCCCAGCCTATGAAGCTCAGTATGGCGACGATCATGAAGTATCTCATTGTGGAGCTCAGGTTCCTGGGTAGCACCGCCGCAAGCGCCAGCATGAGATAGAAGCTCGGGATGGACATGATGATCTCTGCCGTGCGCATCATGACGTTGTCGATCCAGCCGCCATAATAACCGGAGATGCCTCCGAATAGCATGCCGATGGTCAGCGTTATGATTATGCCGGCCCAGCCGACGAACAGGGACGCCCTTCCTCCGTAAAGGATGCGGCTGAAGTAATCCCTTCCGTAATCGTCTGAACCCATGATGAAGACCAGGCCCTCCTCGCCGTCGGCAGCCCTTGCCCCGAAGAGGTGGACATTCGACTTTATGCCGAGAAGGCTCCACATGTTCCTGGGGTCGTCGCTTCTGGTGAAGAGGGTGATGTAGTACTTCTTGTCCTTGATCTCCTCATACTTTTGCGTAAGCGGGTCCAGCATCTTCATCGCATAGACATATGGCCTGCTGAGGCTGCCGTCCTCGTCCTTCCAGTGGATGACCGACGGAGGCTGTATGTAGTTCTCCCTGTGGGTCGCGTGCATGTGGTAGGGCGAAAGGAATCCTGCGAAGATGACCGCCAGGTACATGATCAGCAGGATATAAGCCGATATCATCGCCAGCTTGTGCCTTTTAAGCCTCATCCACGCAATGCGCCAGGGCGACCTAACCTTCTCGGTGTTGCATGCCTGCGTGCTTCTTACCTTAGCCATTACAGCACCCCCCTACTGGTACCTTATTCGCGGATCCGAAAGCGCCAGGAGGATATCCGCGATAAGGTTTCCCACTATTAGGAGCACTGCGCCCATCACCATGTTGCCCATTGCAAGGTATACGTCCTTGCGCTGGACGGCCTCCAGCATCATCTGCCCCATGCCGGGCCAGGCGATTATGGTCTCTGTAAGGGCTGCGCCCGAAAGAAGGCCGCCCAGCTGGAAACCAAAGATGGTGATGAGGGGATTGATGGCGTTTCTAACAGCATGCTTCCAGATCACTTTGCCCTCGGAGAGGCCCTTTGACCTGGCTGTTGTGACATAGTCCTGCCTGAGGACCTCAAGAAGGTTTCCCCTCATCTGCCTCATAAGCCCGGCTACGCCGCCGAAGCCAAGCACGATGGTCGGGACCACGAGGTGCCTTGCGAGGTCGACCACCTTCTCGGGGAACGTCATCCAGTCGAAGCCGACCGTTGTCATACCCCCGATGGGAAGATTGCCGAATTTCGTGGTCGCTATGAAGTAAAGCAGCAGGAGCGCCACGAAGAACGATGGCGCAGAAATGCCCACGAATGCGAAGACTGTAAGGAAGCCGTCGATGAAGGTGTACTTCTTCACGGCCGAGATGACGCCGATGGGTATGGCAAGAAGCCATGACACCAGCATGGACGTCACTGAAAGCAGAAGCGTGTTCAGCATTCGTGTCTTTATTAGGTATGAGACAGGGGCCCGGTAGGTGAAGGAGTATCCGAAATTGCCCCTGAGAAGCTGGGAGAGCCAGCGGAAATACTGCTCGTAGAGGGGCCTGTCTAGTCCGAAGGAAGCCCTCATCTGCTCTATCGTCTCCGGCGAGTTGTCTGGATTCATCCTGAGCGCTGTCAGGAAATCTCCAGGTGCAAGGTTCATCACTGCGAAAGCCACTAGGCTGATGCCGAGCACTATCGGAATCAAGCCAAGCAGCCTCCTTAGTATATAAGCACCCATGAATACCTCCAAATGTACCGCCCTGGAAGGTTCGCGGGCCGGCCTTGCGGCCGGCCCGCGTCACGCCATTTCGGC
>CAZNZD010000035.1:0-15366 GCA_964577435.1 uncultured Clostridia bacterium | reverse complement strand
ACATAGGGCTTCCTGAGGCTAGGATCACGCTCGCCCAGGCTGCGATACATATCGCGACGGCGCCGAAGAGCAACGCCGTCGTCACGGCCATAGACGCCGCCATAGCCGACTTGAAGGACAAGCCGCTGGGGCAGGTTCCGCCCCACCTGACCTCCGGAGGCTACGCCGGCGCCGAGAGGCTCGGCAAGGCGATAGGGTATAAGTACCCGCATGACTTCCCCGGGGGATGGGTGGAGCAGCAGTACCTTCCGGATGAGTTCCTCGGCGCATCTTACTACAAGCCGCCGGAAGGCGCCAAGTTCGAGGTCGCGAGGATCAAGGTGAGGGCCTCGATAAGTCTCAAAGGGCGTCTGATCGCCTTGGCGAAGCCGGACGGCACGACGGACAGGAGCCTGCCCTGGACATATGCGAAGCCGGGTGAGAGCACTATCGAAGCGTTGGGAAGGATACTCGGGAGGGTGGGTGCCGCACCGGTTGGCAAGCCTTCCGTAATCGACGTATCGGACAGCTTCCGCGGAGGCAGGGTGAGGGAGACGACGGTCACATACAAATGCGAAGCCGACCTTCCTGAGGAGGGCCTTCCTGAGGGACTTTTGCTTATCTAACAGAGCCTGTCCTAACGGGGTCTGCCAGGATGCTGCTGGGCCTGCCCGGTGGAGAACCTGTCGGGAAGCATGAGGGAGATCATGAGCACCGCAAGTCCGCACGATGTTACGATGTCCCCGGCGCTTATCATGTATAGTGTGATCCCCCTGAAGGGTATTATGTCCGAAAGGAAGAGCAGCCTGGTCTGGGCGCCTGCCAACATGTAGTTTGCCGCCCCGCCCGACATGAGCACCTCGGTGTAAGGGGAACCCGGCGCGATGGTCATGATCTGAGGGCTTATGGGCATCCTGCCCCCGTTTACGGCCATGGGAAGCGCATTCATAAGGCCCCCGATCCCGATCAGCCATAAAGAGGGTATCCTTAGGTTCAAAACGACAAATGATATGAGCAGTATCGCCTGCAGCACTGCTATGCCGGAGAGAGCCAGCTCGCCTGCCTGGGCAATATAGGGGCCGAGCCTGGATGAGACAGCCAGCTCCAGCGCCAGGGCCAAAAACATCAGGGGCGTCGCCCTGAAGGAGGCCTTTGGGATGTTCCTGGGGGAGCCTCCCAGCAGAAGGCCGGCTGCGAAACCGAACACGAGAGACTCAAAAAGCATTCCTGGCCGCCTTCTTCTTCTCGAGGGCCCTCTTGAAGGCCTTCACGACCTCCGGGGAGAACTGCTTTCCAATCTCCCTTTCAAGCTCGTCCCATGCCTGCTTGTCTGTCATAGCCTCCCTGTATGGCCTGTCCGTCGTCATGGCGTCGTATGAATCTGCGACTGCCAGTATCTGCGATTCCAGGGGTATGTTAGACCCTTTGAGCCCGTTGGGGTAGCCTGCACCGTCGAAGTGCTCGTGGTGCGACTTGATTATCTTGGATGCCTTCCCGAGGAAGTCTATCTCCTCTACGATCTTCGCCCCTATCATAGGGTGGTCCATTATCTTCGTGTACTCGAGCTCGCTAAGCCTTGAGGGCTTGTTCAGTATGCTCTCGCTTATGCCGATCTTTCCGATGTCGTGGAGTATTGCGGCATACCTCAGCATCTCCAGCTGGCCTGCGGTTATGTGCATCTCGCGCGCTATCATCATGCTGAGGTTCTGGACCCTTTCGGAATGCCCCCTGGTGTATACGTCCTTGGCCTCTATCGCCGATGTGAGCGCCATTATGGTGTTAAGGTACACCTCGCGCATCTTCACGAACTGCACGAAGAAGTTCCTGGCCAGAAGCAGCGGGATCATGAACAGGATGACCATAAGGGCCCCGTAGCTTGCGTATACCACTGCAATGGTCACGCCCATCATCCCTACGACAAGCAGGTTGAAGACTGACCAGAGGAAGCTGTACACCCATGCCATGAAGGCCGTCTGGCCGGTTGCCGCGGCTATATGGACCGAGATGATTGATGTGTTCACTATGATGTGGGCTAGTATCGCAATCGTGATTCCCAGCACATTCTTGCTCAAGAGGCTCAGTTGCCCGACGAAGGTCTTCGCCGCGGCACCGGCCGAATCCATCAGATAGGTTCCGCCCATGTACTCGTAGACCAGGCCGCAGGCTGTAATGCTCAGCACCAGGTTCATCGCGTTGAAAAGGAGGTAGTCCTTTGGCGTGTTGAATATGTGCAGGTAACCCCAGTTCTTCACGTAAGTGATGCTGAAGATGCTTGAGAAGAAGACAACCCATGCGGCGGCGACCGGCCCGTAAAGCAGAAGCGCGCAAAGGTCTATTGCGAAGCCGACCGAGATGGTCTTGTCCTTGTCGGTGATGACGGGCTGGGATTCTGCAAGCGTCGCCATCAGCACAAGGAAGGCGATGCCCGCGAAGTCGAAGGTTATGGGTTTGTTGAGTGTCAACAAGAACAACGCGGCGGCGCCCGCCGCGATTATCAGATATCTCAGGAGCTTGTCCCGCGAGACTGCCATTAGCATGCGACTCCTCGCTGATTGATAGCCCCAGGACCGGACTGGACTGTTTCTAAACCGCTCCTCAGTGAGGCAGAGGAGGCAGTATTTTCCAATTGGCTCCGGCTACCAGTACAAATGCCAGCAGCGTGCCGAGGATTGCCAGTATTCTGCGCATATTAACAGCCCCTTTCCAATGCTCCATCTTCCGCTAATGGATGGGCTGTTTACGCTCCGCTACGTCCGGTCCCTATCAGGCTATCAAAGATTGTCGTATGGGTGAGATCAGCTTGCCTGCCCGGCGTCGTGCCAGGCCTTGTCCAGAACTCTGTTCACGCACTGGAGGGTCGCCTTGATGACCGCCATGTAGTCGTCATCCTGCACTATGCAGGCGCCTGTCAGCATGGTCTGCCTCCCGTCATAGATGTGGCTTAGCACCACGGTGAAGGCGTCAAGCCCCGCCATCTTCGCCTTCTGGACATCAACGACCGAGAAGGCGAACTCGGTGCCGAGGAACTTGTGGAGGCAGTTGACGCATGCGAGGGAAGCAGTTGCGTGCCGGCCCTGGGCCTTGGACATCCCGGTCGCGGTGCCTTCGTAGACGCCGCCCTTGTAGGATAGGCTTACGGTCACGGTGACGGAGTTCTCGTCCACCTGGACGCCGAAGCCCTTGATCTTGAGCCTCAGCTGAGCCTTGCCCAGTGAGTCGTCGCTTACCTGGGCTATGCTTATTATCCTGTGGTCTACCTGAAGCCCGAGGGCCGATGCCGCACATGACTGGACGTCTCGTGCAACCTGCTTGGCAGAGCGGTCCATGTTGGTCAGGACATGAATTTCCAAGGGCCTACCGCTTCCGTCGGTTATGACCTTGGCCGATATCACGCCTGCCATGCGGCCTATCAGTTCCTCGAGCCTCTTTGCCCCGTCGCGGTCAAGGCCGGTGTCGGCGAGCCTTTCCACCATCGCTACCTCCGGAATTTCGTCCAACAAACATTATATTCTAATTAGGGGCGCATATTCCTTCTTGGCTGCACAAAATTATACCTTGCTGGCTATATTCGCATATCGTCATATTTTAATACAGGCTGCGTGCTAGGCTTTGCCCTTATAGCCGTTAAAGTGCAGCTTATCGGGCATCCACTTCGCGTTGGGCTCCTTCTGCTCGTCCGGCACACCTATAGGGATAATGGACAGGGCCATGACATCGGACGGTATGCCCAGGACCTTGGATGCCGCTGCGGCAAGCAGCTTAACGGGATAGAGACCGCACCAGCACGCACCTAAGCCGAACTCCGTGGCAGCAAGGCAGATCTGGTGGCTTACAGCTGCCAGGTCCTGCTGCACGAACATGCCGCAGGGGTGGGTCTTCACCTTCCAGTTCCTCTGCGAGATCACAATTATGGCCATCGGCGCAGTCTTAAGCCGTGCCATCGGAAGCACAGACTGAAGCTTGTCCAGAACCTGCCTGTCGTCTACCACCACAAGCTCGAACGGCATCTGATTGCACGCGGTCTGTGTGCACATCGCAGCCTCCAGCACGGCCTGCACCCTCCATTTATCGGGGGCCTGCTGCTTGAAACGCCTGATAGACCTGCGCGAGAAAAGCGAAGATTCCCTGTAGTTGCCCTCTCCGTACTCCATGCGGCACCTCCTGAATCGGTATCATCAAGATAATTCTATATGCTAAAGTTGTTATGAACAACACAATGGCATCAAGGAGGGCCTGTCATGGACTCAAAGAAGCTCGGGCAGAACAGCTGCGCGGTCCACGGGGGAAGAAGGCCGGAGCCTTCCACATCCGCACCGGAAGTAGATCCGATCTTCGCTTCCGCTGTGTACCGCTTCAGGGACTTGGACCATGTGGACGAGGTATGGACGGGAAAGCAGAACGGCTACGTGTACTCGAGGATGGCGAATCCGGGCATAGAGGCGCTTGAGCGGTCCATCGACGCCCTGGAGGGAAGCCTGGGGACTGTAGCCTGCGGCTCAGGGATGGCAGCCACGTCGATAGCCTTCGAGGCGCTTCTGAAGATGGGCGGGAGGGCTGTTTCCGCATCCGTGGTCTATGGCGCGTCCAAGAGCATGCTGCAGGATGAGAGGCAGAGAAGGGGGATAGATTCCGCCTTCGTGGATATATTGGACCTTTCGGCGGTGGAGGAGGCGCTCTCAGGAGGCGCCGACATGCTCTTCTGCGAGAGCATATCGAACCCGCTGATGGAAGTGGCCGACATACCCAGGCTGGCGGAGCTTGCCCACAGGCACGGCGCGACATTCGTGGTCGACAACACCTTCGCCACCCCGATGCTTCTAAGACCCATCGAGCACGGGGCCGATGTAGTAATCCACAGCCTTACGAAGTATATGAACGGCCACGACGACATAATGGGAGGAAGCGTAAGCGTAAGCGGGAGGTTCAGAGACGCTGGCAGGGTGCTGGAGGCCGTAAGGCATGCCAAGACCATGTACGGCCCAGTCCTCTCGCCGTTTGAGGCATGGCTGGTCTCAAGGGGTATGCGCACCTTAGGAATCAGGATGGAAAGGCACAGCGAGAACGCGGCGGCCCTGGCTGATGCGCTGTGCGCCAGCGGGAAGGTCTCCAAGGTATGCTATCCGGGGCTTGAAGCGAAGTCCGACGCCTGCAGTGCGGCTGCAAGGCTCCTTAAGGGCGGCTTCGGAGGGATGCTGAGCTTCGAGCTCAAAGGCGGCAGGGATACAGCCTCAAGGTTCATATCGGCCCTTAGTATGGCGGCATTCGTGCCGAGCCTTGGAAGCTACGCCACCACGATAAGCCATCCGCCGTCTACATCCCACAGGGGTTTCACGGCGGAGGAAAAGCTGAGCTTCGGCATCACCGACGGCCTCATAAGGGTCTCAGTGGGGCTGGAGGATGCAGAGGACATAATCTCGGATTTCATCTCTGCGCTTGACGCAGTCTGATTTTTCTCGGGATTATTGACACCCGGGTATACGGCAATACATAATTTATACATAATTCAATAATGTGGGATAGAGGCGCGACAGACATGAGTACCGGTCGCAAGGGCAGGGAAGCCCTGAGACCGACCGGGAAAGGGGATGCCGCCGAAGTCGCCAGACACCCGGTCTGGCGGCTGGTCCGGCGTAAAAGATGCTCCGGACTGTCACGTGAACACGTGGAGCGCTATCCTTGCGATGGCCGTGCCTGCCGCAGGGAAGTGAAACCTGCGGCAGCGCTTTTTCGGCCCTCTTCCCACAGACGAAAGGGGTAGGAATATGAGAATGACGAGGACTCAGGTCCTTGCCATGGGCGTGCTGCTGCTGGTGGCCTTCGGCCTGATCATCGGCTTTACGTCCGTGAACTCCGGGCGCATCGAGGACGCCCAGTCGGAAGTGGCGGCGCTTGAGGCCGCCGGCGCGGGAGAGGACGAGATAACAGAGGCCAGAAGGAATGCCAGCGCGGAGTCCTACGGAGTATTGACGCTACTTCCGCCGTTCATCGCGATTGTGCTCTCGTTTTTGACGAAGAACGTGGTGCTGTCGCTGATGATCGGGTCGTTTGCAGGGATCTTCATGGGGGAGATGCTTGCCGCCGGCTTCGCCTCCGCTATGTTCGCTTCCTTCATGAGCCTTGCGAACAGCATGATAAGCCAGGTGGCTGACCCGTGGAACGCGGGCGTCATCATGCAGTGCCTCACAATCGGAGGCTTGATCGCGCTTGTCACAAAGATGGGCGGCATGCACGCTGTTGCCAACGCGCTGTCCAAGAGGGCCAGGAATGCGAAGTCGGCCCAGGCCTTCTCTTGGCTTGCGGGACTTCTGGTGTTCTTCGACGACTACGCAAACGCGCTGATCGTAGGCCCCGTCATGAGGCCGATCACTGACAAGATGAGGGTGTCAAGGGAGAAGCTGTCCTTCATAGTAGATGCGACAGCGGCGCCGGTGGCAGGCCTTATGTTCGTCTCGACCTGGATTGCCACGGAGGTGTCAGCCATACAGGAGGGCTTCGCGCAGCTTCCGGGCGGCTATGCGGTTATGGGAGGGGCAAGCTCGGCCTATTCGGTATTCATCAACAGCATACCCTACAGGTACTACAACATTTTCCTCCTCTTGTTCATCATAATCGGCATCTACATGGCCAAGGAGTTCGGGCCGATGCTCAGGGCAGAGGCAAGGGCCAGAAAGCACGGGGTGACCGCCCCTGTAACCGGCCTTGCCAACAAGGAAGAGGATGAATACAAGCCTGACCCGCAGAAGGGTTTCAACATCTGGGACGCGATAATCCCCCTAGGGGCGCTGATCGCAGGTGCGATCGGCAACTTCTACTACAACGGGTACCAGGCTGCCGTATCCTCTAACGAGATACTACAGAACACGCCGTTTAGCATGGCCGGGATAAGGGAGGCATTCGCAAGCGCTGACGCCTCAGTGGTCCTCTTTCAGGCGGCGCTCTTCGCCGCGATAATTGCCTTCATGATGGGAGTGGCAAGGAAGAAGTTCACCGCGATGGAGGGCATCAATACCTTTATTGCCGGCTGCAAGAGCCTGTTCATCACGGCGATAATACTGACCCTGGCGTGGACTCTGAATTCTTCCATCAAGGAGCTCGGCACCAGGGTGTTCCTGGTCGGCATAGTCTCCGGCTCCATGCCCGCGTTCGTGCTTCCTAGCGTCATCTTCATAATCGGCTGCCTGATATCCTTCTCGACAGGCACGTCCTACGGCACGATGCTCATATTGACGCCCCTGACGGTGCCGGTGGCATACGCCCTCAGGCCCGAGGCATCCTTCATCACGCTGTGTGTGGGTGCCGTTCTGGCCGGCGCGATATTCGGCGACCATTGCTCGCCGATTTCCGATACGACGATCCTATCATCCATGGGAGCCGACTGCGACCACATGGAGCATACGAAGACGCAGCTGGTCTACGCCGTGGTCGTCGCTGCGATCTCCCTTGTCGCGGGTTACCTGCTTGCGGGGCTCGGAGTGAATGTATGGCTCACGCTTGCGATAGGCATCGCCATGAATGTGGGGGTCTTCGCCCTGTTCGGAAGGAACCCGGAGAAGACCGAGGCGTAATAGGAAGGGGGCCAGGCAGGCCCCCCAATCTGGTGCTCTTGCTCACTTGGAAACGGAGTAGTGTGCGCAGAAGTATCCGCCTTCCAGCCTCTCCAGTTCGGTCAGGCTGAGGCGGATATCCTTCTCTATGCCCGGAAATGCCGTTACGGCCGGCATACTCTCCATAAGCGGCGCGTATATCATTACTAGCTCGTCTGCCAGCTCTCCGTTCAGCAGGGCGGAAGCCAGCCTGCCTACGGCGTCGACTCTTATGTGTGCAATGCCGAAGTCGGCATGAAGCCTCTCAAGTGAATATCCCAGGTCGGCCCCCCTGCCGCCCGCCTTGGGAGACAGGATGCTCCTGTAGCGGTTATGCTCAAGGTATTCTATGTATTCCCTGGGTGATGAGGCCGAGGCAAGCACAATGCAGTCTCTAATGTATTCCATGTGGCGGTAGTGGCCCAGCTTGCCTGCCATGCGCCCGGCGCTGTCTGTGATGATAAGCCACGGCAGTTCGGAATCAGAAGCCTTATCTTCTGGCACGGACTCGTCTGATGCAGCATCTCCGAAACCGGAAAGGCCTGTCAGCATGCTGTCGGCCCCTGCCATCACTGCATCCGCCCCAAGCTTGTAGCCAAGGTCGTAATAGGCTCCTATGTCAAGAAGCGGGCTTGTGAAGCCCGCGTTCTGCGCCACCATGGCAAGTATGGTCACCTTCGGCCTTATGCGCGCCATCTTAATAGGGCACCTTGTCGGCCTTCTCGTTCCAGACCTTGAACGCCCTTGATGCCCTGTCCCTTCCAATCTGCACGAGGCTAAGCCCCTCCGGGACTTTGCCGCTTTCCATGCGCTCGTAGAACTTCCTGTCGTCGAACCCGGCCTCTGCGGCGTCGTTTCTGTCGCCAGCGTAGTATACTTTCCCTATCCTTGCCCAGTATATGGCGCCCAGGCACATGGGGCAGGGCTCGCAGCTGGTGTAGAGCTCGCAGTCCGAAAGGTCGAATCGTCCCAGCTTCCTTGCAGCCGCACTGATCGCCTGCATCTCGGCATGAAGGGTCGGGTCGTTGTCGGCCACAACCCTGTTGTGGGCTCTTGATATCACACAACCGTCCTTCACCACGCAGGCTCCGAACGGGCCTCCGTGGCCGCATCTTGCGCCGAGTTCGGCCTCCTCAATCGCGATTTCCATAAAATCAGGCATCTCAGCACCTCTGTTCCATCCGTTTGATGACTACCTTGTCCTTGCCGCTGCGCTTGCCCTCGTACAGGGCCTCGTCCGCAAGGTGGAGGGCCTCGCTGGCTGTGTCGGCCCTGCCGGGCACCAGGCAGACCGCCCCGACGGTAATGGTCTGTATCTCAGAGTTATCATTATAGGCGTGCCTTATGGCCTTCTCCCGCACCTTGGTCCTCATGCTCTCGGCCATGGCATAGGCCTGCTCCGCCGCCACTCCCGGCAGCACGGCCACAAACTCGTCTCCGCCGTACCTTCCGATGAGCTTCTCGTCTTTAACGGCATCCAACAGGCACGCGGCGACATTCCTGATGTTCATGTCGCCTGCGGGGTGGCCGTAGAAGTCGTTGAATTTCTTGAAGCAGTCGAGGTCGATGAGCATTAGCGTGAACGGAATGCCCCCATCCTGGCAGCGCTTCCAGGCGCTGTCCAGCATAAGGTCCATGGACCTGCGGTTTCTGATGCCAGTAAGGGAATCTATGACAGCCTGGCGTTCAAGCGTCGCATATGCCTGCCTGAGCTCGTCTGTGGTCCTTAGGAGCTCCTCGCTCAGCCTCTTCAGCCGCAGCCTCTCCAGGTTAGTCTCATGCTGCTGCATCTGGAGGAAGATGTTCTTGCGCTGCTTCTCGTTGTACTCCCTTTGGGCCTTGTCCGCGAACTCGCTGTAGAGCATGAAGTACTGAAGGGCGTTTCTCTCATCCTTCAGCATCATGTACGCCCTTGCCAGAAGGTCCGCCATTCGCTTTAAGGTGTCGTTAAGCTCAAGGCGGGTGCAGGTGCAGTAGCCTTCATGAAGCACCTTGAGGGCCTCCTCGGCTTTGCCCGCGTCAAGCAGCAGCTTTCCTATCATCAGGCTGAACTCGCACTCGCTGAAGGCATCCCCGTTCTGGCGCAGCATGTCGACAGCGATCCTGTAGTAGTTAACCGCAGTCTCTATGTCGCCGCCGGCCTGGGCGAGCTCGCCTTCCGCCAGCTGTATCCAGGAGAGGTGGAGCTGGTTCTCCGCGCCGGTAAGGCACTCCTTCGCCCTCTCCAGGTAGAACCTCGTCTTCTGGAAGTCCTTCTTTATGGCGAAGATCCTGGCGAGGTTGGTAAGAAGTATCTCAGACGTCTCGCCCAGCGCCAGGTCCTTCTCGTAGGACCTTTGGAAGTACTCGGCCGCCTCATCGTACTCCTCGATGTCATAAAGCAGGGAGCCTATGTTGTTTAAGACGCTTGCGCTGCGGCTTTCGAGCTTGTTGTCCTTCAGCAGCTCAAGCGAGTTGAGGTAGCAGTTCACCGCCTTGGGGAAGTCCTTCATTATGGAGTATGTGTTTCCGAGCTGGTTATAGGCTTCCGCCATCTCCTCGGGCATATTCAGCATCTCGGCAGTGGAGATGCACTCCAAGAGCCATTTGATTGCGTCAGAGGTGTGTCCTGACATGGAAGCGCAGCGCCCCATAAGGATAAGGGACTTGAGCTTGGTCGCATGGTCGTTAGCGTCAAGAGACACCGCATATGCCAGCTTGCATGCGTCTATGGCGTCCTTCATGTTCCTATGGCTCAGGTTGATGGCCTGCAGGTAAATCTCCTGCGCTTTGGCAGGGTTCTCCTTCATGGCGGCCTCCTTCGGGCATGCTGCATGTGATAGTTACTTTTATCTACTTCAACGCGCTTCGGCGCTTTCCTTCATCCTCCTTAGGTAACAAGAGGTGAAATCCACTATCTCCCTCTGCTTGAGAAGCATGGAATCCGCCTGGCATACCTTGCCGCGCGCCACCCTGCCGCCCTCCGACTCGAAGGCGGCCCCAATTTCTGGGAACCTGTCCGAATCCATCTCAAGGTCATCGTAGCAGACCCACTTGCGGATCCCGTCAGACATCACCGCCCCGCCCTGCCTCATAGCTGGCATTGCACCGGAGCGGGCTTCGCCCAGGTGCATGGAGCTGTTCCTTTCGTGCCCTATGCCGATAAGGACGATCTTCGCGTCCAGCTCGTAGGCTTTGGCAAGGGCCGAATCCTCGGTAAAGGGCTGAAGGGATTTGTGCGATGAGGTTATCATCTCCGCGCGCCTACCTATGGCGGAAAAGGAGCAGGAGTGGTGCGAGGAGCGATGCGCCCCGGGCCAGGTCCTGAAGAGCTCCGCAACGGAACCGATGCCACGGGTGGGCGTCCTTAGGGGGTCGAAGGCCGGCATAGCCTGCCTGATTGGCTCCCACCATTCCTCAGGGACAGGAGGGTTGCCCCACTGGGCCGGGTCGCTGTTGGCTCCGGAGTGCGCCGGCATAACCACCGTGCCCATGTCCCCGACTGCCTTAAGAAGCCCCATCACGACCGCCTGGGCGCCGCCCGCCACCCAGCCGAGCGAGGACATCCTCACGTGCGCAACAAGGACGTCCGATCTCATCACGCCCAGCTCGCCAAGCATCCTCGATACATCCTCATAAGACCACGGCCTTGCAGTAGCCGATATCGCCTGCTGCTCTCCCAAACGCGACACCCCCGTTTAACTTAGTCGGTTATTGCCGGCGGACCGGCGGCAAATATGGCTATTTGAGCCACCCGGAAGGTAAAAGGGCGGCTGTGAAGAATTATAACCTTAGGACAATCCGGCGGCAAACAGCAATGGAGGAGGAGGTACAATGGCCAGTTTCGCATTCTTCGCTTTCAAGGGTGAGACGATGTGCTTCTCGCATGTAATCCTCAACGTGCTGGAGCTTAAGGCAAGGGGCCATGATGCCCTCATAGTAGTCGAGGGCACCGCGACGAAGACGTTGAAGGACATGGACGAGGCTAAGGGAAGCCTGCTTCTTAAGGCAAAGGAGGCCGGAATAATCGACTGCGTATGCAAGGCCTGCGCAAGGGC
Source organism: uncultured Clostridia bacterium (assembly GCA_964577435.1). Taxonomy (GTDB): domain Bacteria; phylum Bacillota; class DTU025; order DTU025; family MWDF01; genus MWDF01. The sequence continues at coordinate 3,767 of CAZNZD010000035.1, read as the reverse complement.
GACGGGATCCCACGACTACCTCGAGGAGAACGGCTACAGGCTGAACGGCGATATGAGCGGGCATCCGCCCATGGCCGAATACATCGACAGGGGCTACTCGATAATCACTCTCTAGCGAAGCCTACGCCCGGCAGGAGGCGAGGGCAGCACCTGCCGGGCATCATTATATGCCAGAGGGCAGCTGCGAGCCCACGAGGAGGACAGATGAGAAGCATGCATCCCGAGGTCTTCCAGGGAAGGCTTGACGGGAGGAACTACTTCGAAGGATGGTACTTCAAGTTCATAGACCCCATGAGAGAACATGCGGTGGCCGTCATACCTGGCATCTCATTGGGTGCTGGGCAGGGGGATTCCCACTGCTTCATACAGTACATAGACGCAGTCAGCGCGGACGTAGCCTACTTCAGGTTCCCGCTTGAGAGCTTCAGGGCGGCCACTGACAGGTTCGAGGTAGAAATCGGACCCAACCGCTTCATGAGGGAAGGCGTCAGCCTTAAGCTTGATGACGGGCTGAGGAAGGTTTCAGGCGAGTTCCGTTTCAGCGAGATAATCAGGTTCCCCGAGAGGCGGCCCTTCCCGGGGATCATGGGCCCATTCACTTTCGTGCCGCGCATGGAGTGCTACCACGGCGTCGTGAACATAAGGCACAGGATAGAAGGGCGCATGGTCGTGGACGGTGAGGCGACTGACTTCACCGGCGGCGAGGGCTACATAGAGAAGGACTGGGGGAGATCGTTTCCCGACGCTTGGATATGGCTTCAGGCGAACCACTTCGAGACGCCTGCCTCCTTCATGCTCTCCTTCGCCAGCATACCCTGGATGGGAGGCCACTTCCCGGGGCTTATCTCGTTTCTGATGACAGAGGGAGGCATGAGGCTATTCGCCACCTACAATCTTGCCAAGGTGAGCGAGCTGGAGCTCGGCGAGACTTCCCTTCGGGCTGTAATCAGGAAGGGCAGGGAGACCCTCGAGGTGAGCGCGTCATACGATAAGGCAGGCGAGCTGGCAGCCCCCAAGAACGGCCTCATGGTGAGGACGATTAAGGAGAGCATCACCGCGGTTACGAAGGTGAGGCTGACCGGCCCCGGCGGACAAGTTCTGTTCGAAGGGGAAAGCGGCAGCGCAGGGCTGGAGATCTCGGGCGACGTGAGGAAGTACATGAGGGTGCGAAGGTGATCTCCTTCGATGAAAGGCGCATAGAAGACGCGACTGAGAAGCCGGAGGCAAGCGGCGCAGTAATCTGCTGGATGAGCAGGGACCAAAGGGTGGAGGACAACTGGGCTCTTGTAAGGGCGCAGCAGAAGGCAGAGGAACATGGAGCCGAGCTTGCTGTGGCATTCTGCCTTACAGGCGAGGTCCCGGGCGCAAGCAGCGCGCATCTCAGGTTCATGCTGGAGGGCTTGAGGAAAGAGGCGAGGAAACTACTTGGCTTGGGCATCCGATTCCACTTCCTTGAGGGAAGCCCGGGTAGGCAGGTTGCCGAGCTTGCCGGGCGGCTTGGCGCGGGGCTTGTGGTTGCCGATTATGGCCCTTTAAGGCAGGCGGTTTCGTGGAGGAAGGAAGCAGGCAGGCTCCTAAGCTGCAGGATGGAGACGGTCGACGCGCACAATGTCGTGCCCGCCCACCTGGCTTCAGGAAAGAGGGAATATGGGGCCTATACCATCCGGCCCAAGCTAAGGGCCTTGATAGGCTCGTTTATGGAGCCAGCGCCTAAGATCATGCCCCTTCTTGATTCCGAAACGCCGGGGGAAGAGGGCCTTAAGCGCCTTGAAGATGCGCTGGAGCGGTTAAGCGCCGGTTCACACGGAGGCTTTCCCGAGCCAGGAAGCGCTGCGGCCAACAGGAGGCTTGCAGGCTTCCTGGATGCCGGGCTTGAGCGCTATCCTGAATCCAACGACCCCAACCTCGCCCTTCAGTCAGGATTGTCCCCGTATATCCACTTCGGGCAGGTCTCTGCCCGGAAGGTGGTGGCTGAGGCGCTGTTAAGAGGCGGCAGAGGATCAGAGGATTTCGTGGAGCAGGCCTTCGTAAGGCGTGAGCTGGCCGAGAACTTCTGCAGGCACTGCCCGGATTACGACAAGGCGGCGAGCTTCCCGGATTGGGCGAGGAAGACCCTTGATAAGCATGTCGCAGACCCTAGGGACCATCTTTACGGCTTCGAAGAGCTCGAAGCCGGAAAAACCCATGACAGGCTGTGGAACGCAGCCCAGCGCCAGCTCCTAAGGGAAGGCGCAATGCCCGGATATCTCAGGATGTACTGGGCGAAGAAGCTTCTGGAGTGGACCGAGGCGCCGGAGGCGGCCCTGGATCATGCCGTGAGGCTGAACGACCGCCTGAGCCTCGATGGAAGGGATCCCAACGGATATGCAGGCATATGCTGGTCCATAGGAGGCGTGCACGACAGGCCCTGGGGCGAAAGGGCGGTATTCGGCATGGTAAGGTACATGTCGTATGCGGGCATGAAGAGGAAGTTCGATGTGGATAGGTACATCAAGGCGCAGGAATCGCTATAACGGGGGGCCAGGTGACAGGCATTGCCCGCCAGCTTCGGTTTCGGCTATCATGGAGAGGATTTACGGTTAAGGAGGATGCGGATGAGAATAGTGATTCTGGACGGGTACAACATGAACCCGGGGGATATCTCCTGGGACCCCATAAGAAAGTTCGGGGATGTGGAGATCTTCGACAGGACGAGCGCAGATCAGATCGTTGAGAGGGCAAAGGATGCTGAGATCATACTGTCCAACAAGGTGCCATACTCCAAGGACACGCTAGAGAAGCTTCCCAAGCTCAGATACATAGGCGTGATGGCCACCGGCTATAACCAGGTTGACGTGGAAAGCGCCACTGCCATGGGTATAACGGTGACCAACATACCCACATACGGGACTAACGCGGTGGCGCAGCACACCTTCGCGCTTCTTCTTGCCCTCACAATACATGCTGAAAGCCACAGCGAGGGCGTGAAGGCCGGCAAATGGGCGAAGTCGCCGGACTACTCCTACTGGGACTACCCGCTGACAGAGCTTGCTGGAAAGACGCTTGGCATCATCGGCTTCGGCAGGATAGGGCAGATGGTGGGAAGAATCGCGCTTGCTTTCGGGATGAAGGTGCTTGCGGTGGACAACTACAGGAACGCGGCTCTGGAGACGGAGGTCCTGAAGTATGCGGACCTCGACGAGCTTTATGCCAAGTCCGACGTGATTACGCTGCACTGCCCACTTACCGAGGCCAACAAGTGGATGATAAACAAGGGATCAATCGCCAGGATGAAGGACGGCGTGAAGATAATCAATACATCGAGGGGGCCTCTAGTCAATGAACAGGACCTCTGCGATGCGCTCAACAGCGGCAAGGTGGGCGCAGCTGGCTTGGATGTCCTTAACCAGGAGCCGCCAGCGGCGGACAATCCTCTGTACAATGCGAAGAACATAATAATCACACCTCATATCGCCTGGGCTCCCAGGGAGTCGAGGCTGAGGCTTCTGGCGATAGCCGAGGAGAACATAGAAAAGTTCCTCGCAGGGACTCCAGTCAACGTAGTCACAAAGAGGTAGCTATACGGGAATTATAAAGCCCCTCACAGCGAGGGGCTTTGATTTATAGAGTCATATCTTAATTTAGATATATGCGGATAACTGGATATATAAGGCTGCGAGAAGAGCCGGGATTGAACCCGGCTTTTAATCTAGAGGAGCCTTCTGGAGAGGTTCCCCAGGAAGTCGTGGACGTTTGTCGTGATTGAGATGGCGCTTAATGAACCGCGG
>CAZNZD010000034.1:0-15512 GCA_964577435.1 uncultured Clostridia bacterium | reverse complement strand
CTCCACATTGACAAGCCTGTTTTTGAGGTATGCGAGGTCCTGTTCCGCCTTGGTGATCCTGTACTTCGTGTTCGCCAGGTCGCTTTCTATGTTCTGCAGGGCCTTGAGCGCGTTCTTCTCCTCGGTCTTCACCTTGCTTAACGTGCTCTTGGTCTGATTTATCTCGTTTTGGATGTCCTCGAGCCTCTTTTCGTCCGCCGTTGGCGCAGTCGCGGCGTAGGCCGTGCCGAAGGCGAGCATGACTGCCAGCATCGCCGCAGCTGAAATGCGTATGAGCCTCATCTTGCCTTCCAACATGCCCCGCCTCCTTCTAATCCCTTAGGTATTTATTCGTCGCGTTGCGCCCGGCACCTGCCCCAAGGACTGCTCCAAGGGCAAGCACCAGTGCAAGAAGGCCCCACCTGGCCCATGCCGCGGTCACCAGCGGTATGAAGGGGGCTATGCCGTGAACCCAGTTCATGGCGTAGCCGTAGCCAGCGAATATTCCAGCTCCGGCAAGCGCGCTCCCGATTACCCCGATTATCATGCCTTCAAGAACGAACGGGGCCCTCACGAAGCCGTCGGATGCGCCGACGAGCTTCATTATCTCTATCTCCGACTTCCTCGCGGTAACGGTTATGCCTATCGTGTTGTTCACGATTATCGCGCTTCCGAACGCCATGGCCACGAGTATGAGGGCCGTGAACGACCACAATACCTGGAGCATCCTCGAGAGCCCCTCCACATAGGACTGGCCGTAGTTCACGCTCTCGACGCCGTCCAGGCTCTCCACGGCCGCCGCGATCTGCCTTACCGACTTGGGGTCGGACAGCTTGACGTCGAAGGATGCCGGGAGGGGGTTTTCGGGAAGCGACTTGATTACCTCCCTGTAATCGGGGTAGTCCTCCGACATGTCCTTAAGCGCCTGGTCGCTGGAAATATAGATGGCGTCGCGGACGCCGGATATCTCCTTAATCTTCGCTGCCAGCGCATCCGTGCCCTTGAACCCGTCGACCAGGAAGGCCTTGATCTCTATCTGCCTTTGCATCTGTATGCCGATGTTGGTCACGTTAAGGGCCACCGCGAAGGTGGATCCCAGCACGAACATGCACGCCGCCACTATGATAAGCGCCATGAAGGCGAAGTTCCTGAGAAGGCCCCTCGCCGTCTGGCTTGCTATTAGCCTAATTGAGCGGGCCTTCAAAGCTGTACACTCCCCTTCTCTCGTCTCTGATTATCCTTCCGTGCTCCATCTCTATGACCCTGCGGCGCATCTCGTCGACTATGGACTTGTTGTGCGTCGCGCATATGACCGTGGAGCCCAGCTCGTTTATATCGCTTAGAAGCTGCATGATGTCCCTTGATGTCTCAGGGTCGAGGTTTCCGGTCGGCTCGTCGGCGAGAACGAGTATGGGGTCGTTTACTATCGCCCTTGCTATAGAGACCCTCTGCTGCTCGCCTCCTGAAAGCTGGAACGGCTTCGCCTTCGCCTTACCAGTGAGGCCGACGAGGTCTAGGGCCTTGCCCACCCTTTTTGCGATGTCCTTCGGATGCGCCTCGATGACCTCAAGGGCGAATGCCACGTTATTGAAGACGTTCCTGTCCGGCAGGAGCTTGAAGTCCTGGAATATGACGCCTATGCGCCTTCGAAACTCGGGCACCTCGTGGTGCCTGAGCTCCTTCACATCCACCCCGTTTACGAAGACGCTGCCCCTGGTGGGCTTTATCCCCCTATACAGGATGGTAAGTAGCGTCGACTTGCCCGCGCCGGACGGGCCGACCAGAAAGGCGAAGTCGCCCTTTCTTATGTCCAGGTCGACCTCGCTTAGAGCGACGACCGTGTTGCTGAATATCTTCCCAACGCCCTTAAGATGGACCAAGGCACATCCTCTCAGGCAATCAGGCGCGCGCCTTCATGGCGACCGCCCTTCTTGCCGCTGCCGCTATGTCGGACGCAGCGAGTCCGTATTTGACCATGAGCTGCTCGGGCTTTCCGGATTCGCCGAAGGTATCCTTCACTCCCACCCTTATCACGGGAACCGGCCTGGACGACGTGACCGCCTCGGCGACTGCGCCTCCGAGCCCCCCTATTATGTTGTGCTCCTCTGCGGTGACAATCGCCCCGCACCTGGCCGCCTCTTCAAGCACCAGCGCCTCATCAAGAGGCTTGATGGAGACCATGTCGATGACGCCGGCTGAGATGCCCTCGGTTGATAGCAGCTCCGCCGCCTCGAGGGCGGGGCCGACCAGCATGCCGCAGGCGATGAGCGAGACGTCCTGGCCTCTCTTCATGATGACGCCCTCGCCGATGCCGAACTTCGAAAACTCCGCATGGTACTGTGGCACCGGGGCCCTCCCCAGCCTTACGTAGACCGGCCCATGGTGCCAATACGCGGCCTCGACGGCCCAGCGGGTGGAGGCCGAGTCCGACGGGCAGAGCACGGTCATGCCGGGAATCGCCCTCATAAGCGCCATGTCCTCGATCATCTGGTGCGACGCCCCGTCCTCGCCGACGGAAAGGCCGGCATGGGTCGCGCACACCTTGACGTCGAGCCTGGTGTACGCTATGGAGTTTCGTACCTGGTCATAGGCCCTTCCCGCGGCGAAGATGGCGAAAGTGGAGGCGAAGACCTTCTTGCCCATCGTGGCAATGCCTGCGGCCGTCGCCATCATGTCCTGCTCGGATATGCCCATCTGGACGAAGCGCTCCGGAAACCTCTTCGCGAACTCGTAGGTCATGGTGGACTTGGAGAGGTCGGCGTCGAGCACGACCACGTCCTGGTGCTTCTCCCCCAGCTCTGCGAGCGCCTTGCCGTAAGCTGCCCTGGTCGCGATAAGCTCTGCCATATCCTACACCTCCCCGCGAAGCTCGCCCAGCGCCTGTTCGAGCTGGTCGGGCTTCGGCGCCGTGCCGTGCCATGAGGCCTGGCCCTCCATGAAGGAGACGCCCTTGCCCTTTATCGTCTTCGCGATTATAACTGAAGGCTCCCCCTTCGTCTCCCTGGCCTCGTCCAGGGCCGAGGCGATGGCCTCCACGTCGTGGCCGTCAGCCTCTATCACGTGCCAGCCGAAGGCCGAAAACCTCTCTTTTATACCGGTGAGCGACTTCACGTCCTCTATCCTGCCGTCGATCTGAAGGCCGTTGTAGTCAAGGATTGCGACAAGGTTGTCGAGCTTCCTGTGGCTTGCGGTCATCGCCGCCTCCCAGAGCTCGCCCTCCTGAAGCTCGCCGTCGCCTATCATCACATAGACCCTGAGGGGCCTTGCGTCCATCTTTGAGGCTATCGCCATGCCGTTTGCCGCCGATATGCCCTGGCCTAAAGACCCGGTCGACATCTCCACGAACGGCAGCGCCTTCATGGAGGGGTGCCCCTGAAGCCTTGAATCAATCCTCCTGAAGGTGGAGAGCTCCTCCACTGGTATGAAGCCGCGCCTTGCAAGGGCCGCATACAGCACCGGGGAGGCGTGCCCCTTCGAAAGCACGAAGCGGTCCCTGTCGGGATCCTTCGGATTCTTCGGGTCGATGTTCATCTCGCGGAAGTATAGCACCGCAAGTATGTCGGCCGCCGACAGCGAGCCTCCCGGATGCCCGGAGCCAGCCTGCGCCACCATGCGCAGGATGTCCTGCCTCATTAGTAGCGCCTTCTCCCTGATCATCGCAATCTCATCGTGGTTAAGTGCCGCCATGCCGCACCTCCTCGCCAAAAATCGTATTCTAACGCCTAATTGCCCCTGCCCCGCCTGGAAAGCCAGGGCTTCAGAAGGACCGTCGCCGCAAAGCCAGGAAGCTTCATGAGCCGCATGAGCCTTGCCCTGTCCGAAAGCCCCCGGTAGAGCCATTCGAGGTTTAATGACCTGACGAGCCTCGGTGCGCGGGAGACGTCTCCCGCGAAGACATCGAAGCTTCCGCCTATGCCGATGAAGGCCGATGCCTTGGCTAGCTTCGACGCCCTCTGCATGAAGAGCTCCTGCCTGCCGGCCCCCATGGCGACGAGGACGAGACCCGCCCCCGATGCCGCGACCGCTTCGGCGACTTTGCCCTCATCCGCCTTGCCGTAATAGCCGTCCCTTACCCCTACAACCCTTAGGCCCTTGTGCTTCAGCACCAAGTTGGAGGCCGCCCTGTCCGCCACCCCGGGCTTTGCTCCTATGAGGTATACGGGTATGTCCTTTGCGGCGGCTGCTGCGATAAGCGATTCCGCAAGCTCGATTCCGGCCACCTTCTCGGCAGCCCTGAAACCCAGCCTCTTAAGGGCCCATACGGACCCGATCCCGTCCGGAACGACTATCGCGGCCTCACTCACGGCTTTGTAGAAGTCAACGTCATCGAGCGACTTCATGCACATCTCGGGGTTAAGCGTCACTATGTATCCCCCGTCGCCCCCGATGAGGCCCATGGCAAGCTCTGTCGCCCTCTCAAGGTCCAAGAGGTCCACTTCCATGCCGAAGAGCCTTCCTCTGGCCCTGGCCGTCGCCTTCGCGCTCATCTTCCTTCCGCCTTCCTCAGCATGAACTCCGCGGCGCCCTCCGCCCTCTGCCTTACCGCAGGCAGGGTGGACGAAAGCCTCGCCCTGTAGGAATCAAGGAATCCTAGCATGTCCTCCAAGGCCCCCTCGCCCTCCGATGAGAGCTTCTCCACGCTTACACATCTACCCAGGGGCAGCATCTCGTACAGCGCATCGACTTTGGGGTCATAGCTTATCCCGAATGCCGGCACTCCGGCCGCGGCTGACATGATAAGGCTGTGAAGCCTCATGCCGACGGTCACCCCTGCAAGCGAGAACATGCCGGCCGTGATCTCAGGATGGAAGCTGCATGCGATGACCGGGATGTCGTCGCCGCAGCGATTAAGGGCCGACCTGGTCGGCTCCTCGTCGTTTCCGGGCTGGAAGGCAAGTCCCACTGGGGCGAAGCCGGCCTTCCTTAGGATATCAGCCATCGAGCATAGGGCGACGGCCCCCCCGTCAAGCCCCCTCCAGCTTCTTAGCGCTATTATCGCAAGCTTTCCGGCGTTCAGCCTCAGATACTCGGAGGCGGCGGGGCCTGATGCCTTCCCTACTGCGGACAGCACTTCCTCCGCCCCCCTCGGCCTGATGGCGAACACCGGGTCCGCCGAAAGGAGGACATCCCTGCGCCTTACGCCGATGCTCTCAAGAAAGTGCGAGGAACCCGCGTCCCTTACGCTTACACTGGATGCCCCCTCTACGGCCATCCTCACCATATTCCTCGCCCAGCCCCTGCTGATGGGGCCTATGCCGTTTGCGAACACAGCGTACTTCCTGCAAGCAAGCTTGGATGCCGCCATGAGCGCCAGATAATACAATATGGACCCGGCCGAGGTCGTATCCTGCAGGAGGCTTCCGCCCCCGGAGACGTATAGCTCAGAGGAGCATATCGCCTTAAGCGCCGCAAAGCCCTTCCTTGGGACCGATTTCACCGAGTAGGTCCCTGAGGTCGCATCCGGGTCTCCCGAAAGCACGGTCACGTCGATGGAGGGATCGGCCTTCCTTATCTGCGCTAGGGCGCATGCGAGCACCGCCTCGTCGCCGGCGTTTCCCATGCCGTAGTATCCGTTTATGGCAAGCTTCGAAACCCTCATGGAAGGAGCCCCTTCCTTCTTATAAACGCAAGTAAGCCCTTAAGAAGCGCCATCGCGGCAAGGCCTAGACCTAGGCCCAGGCCTAGGCCCAGCGCGGTTCGCACTGCGGTGACGTAGATAGGCGTATGCAAGTGCATGAACGTGTTCACCATCGAGACCTGCCCCACCATGCCCAGGACGAAAGCCGCAAGGGCCAGCGCCTTCTGGTCGGCTGCGTAAAGCACCCCCGCGCATATAAGGGCAGGGTGGCCTATGAATATCTCCTTGTTCCTCGGCCTTATGGTAAGAAGCTTGGAAAGCGCCTCCCTTATTGCCTCCTCCGCTCCGCTTACCATGCCGGGGCTCGCGTTTCCGGACCTCATCACCATGTAAAGGCCGACAAGCCCCGCCGCTCCCACCACCGCGGCCTGCCACCACAGAATCGGCTGCATGCCAAGAAAGCGCGCCTCGCCGGCGATTCCCCTTCCGCGGGGCATCGCCATGACGACTGCCCAGAAGGCTACGAGCGCAAAGCCCAGCGGGAGCACCTGCGCAAGCTTCACACCGGAGAAAACCCCTATTCCGAGCATCCTGGCCGCATCGGCGGCAGGGGAGGCGAGCATTATACCGCCTGATACGCTTATTAGCGAAGCAAGCGCCCATGCCCACACCGGCTTAAGCGCCCCTTCCACCTTCGCCCCCTGCATCGCGCGGATCCAGGCAAGGGCGGAAAGGCAGGGCATGGCGACCGCGGCGACGAACGGGATGAGCAGCCTTCCGATGCTATCGGGAAGAGCTAGCGCGACAATCAGCTGAAGTGCTGCCGCGGCGGCTGAAAATGCCAGCGCGAACCGCGGGATGAAGCCGATGAGAAGCAGATACGCCGCGGCTGAGGCGCCGATTGCGGTCGATGCCAGCAGGAGCCTTCTGTCAGGCCCTTCAGTCGGCGGGGTAAGCGCGGCGCTGCCCGAGGCCAACCCGGCGGATTCCAGCCTTTCAGCGATCGCCCTTACGTAATCTATGTTGAACTGCGGCACGTCTGACTGCTCGCCTGCGTATCGGAAGGGATTAATGTAAAGAAGCCGCATGTTCCTCTCCCTTGCGGCCAATGCGAACCTGTCCGCCGCTATGTCCATCTGCATCCCCTTTGCAAGCTCCTCCGGGGTTATGCTGTGTATTGCCGCTACGTTCGGGTACATGAGCTCCGAAAGCTCGTCAGATCCGAGCTGCTTGGCGAACTCTATCCTGCCGAAGACCGCACCCGCCGCCTTCAAAGCGCCTGCGGCCTCCTCGAGCCTGTTCGGGTAGCCCCCTACAGTCTTCTCGGTGAAAAGGACCACAGCCCCGTCCCCGATGGCTTCTTTTAGTGCGCTTTCCACCCATCCGAGGTCGAACCCGCCGAACGCGGAGACCTTAAGAACGACGGAAAGGCCAGCATTGCGCACCGCCTCCGCCATGTAATCGTTTGGCCCGATGTTGATCGCCCTCAGCTGCTCGGCGGTGAGGCCGGAGACGATGAATCCGCCATCTGCCTTCTCGACCATAGAGTCAAGGCGTGAAGGAAGCCTTCCTTCAAGCATCGCCTCCGCCAAGGGGTCCTTCGGGGTTATCATCGACCTTGTGAGGGCGCCCTCGGCTTCGATGGGGATTATCTCAATGTAGCCTGCATCCTCAAGCCACCTCAGGGTCGCCTCGGGCACCGATGCGGAGTCCGCTCCGGCCCCCCTCATCGCGGCCCAGTAGGCTTCGGGGCCGTCCGGCCACCTTGCTGCTATCGTGGAGAAATCCTCGAAGTCCAGGCAGATGTCCACTGTGTCGTATGCCTGCTCCCTTTTGTGCCTTTCAAGGCCCGCCCAGGCGGAAACTGCCACCGCGGCTGCTATAAGAAGCGCGGCGACAACCCGTGCCCTTCCCCGGAAGATGCCCATGCCGACCGACCTCCCTGCCTAGACCTTGTGCGCCGATGCGACCATCATCCTCAGGTATGCCTCGATGAGCTCGTCTAGCTCCCCGTCCATGACCGATGCGATGTCGCCGGTCTCCCATCCGGTCCTGTGGTCCTTGACCATCGTGTAAGGCTGGAAGACGTAGGATCTTATCTGGCTTCCCCAGGCGATCTCCATATGGTCGCCCCTCATCTCCTGGAGCTTCTTCTCCTGCTCCTCCCTCTGCTTCTCTAGGAGCCTGGACTTCAGGATGCGCATGGCGACTTCCTTGTTGTTGTACTGCGACCTCTCGTTCTGGCAGGAGACGATTATCCCCGTGGGAAGGTGCGTGATCCTTATCGCGCTCTCGGTCTTGTTGACGTGCTGCCCTCCCGCGCCTCCGGACCTGTATGTGTCTATCTTCAAGTCCTCGGGGTTTATCTCGACCTCGGCGTCCTTAAACTCGGGTAGCACGTCGACGGACACGAAGGAGGTGTGCCTTCTGGCCGACGCGTCGAAGGGGGATATCCTGACGAGCCTGTGTACGCCCTTCTCGGACTTCATGTAGCCGAAGGCGTTCTCGCCCTTAATGAAGAAGGTGACGCTTTTGACCCCCGCCTCGTCTCCGGGCTGGAAGTCCGCCACCTCAACTTCGAAGCCGCTTCTTTCGGCCCATCTCGTGTACATCCTGTAGAGCATCTGGGCCCAGTCGTTGCTCTCGGTGCCGCCTGCCCCTGGGTGGATGGACACTATGACGTCGCCTGAGTCGTACTCGCCTGAGAGCATGCTCGCCATCTCGGCGCGCTCGACGTCCTTCGACAGGGCCTTTATCATGCCCATGGTCTCCTCGATGGCGTCGGCGTCGTCCTCCTCGTCGGCAAGCTCGGCGAGCGCGATGACGTCCTCGAGCTTGGACTTCAGGGAGTTGTACTTGGTTATGTAGCCCTCCACGGCGGAGATCCTCTGCATGAGCTTCTGGGCGGCGTCCCTGTCGTCCCAGAGGCCTGGCCTTGCGGTCTCCTCCTGGAGCTCGGTAAGCTGCCTTGCCTTATCCTCTATGTGCAGGTAGCCGCGCATCTCCCCTATGCGGGAGACAAGCCCTTCTATCGGTGTTGCAAGCTCTGATCTCATATGCCCAACAATTCCTTCCGGATTAGACTATTTTCCGATTCCGCAGCACTTCTTGTACTTCTTGCCGCTGCCGCACGGGCAGGGGTCGTTCCTTCCGACCTTGTCGCCTGACTTCACAGGCGCCTTGGGGCCGTCCGACGACCTGTTTGTAGCCACGTTCCTGTATACCGACTTCGCCGGGGCCTGGACCTCGCCCTCGCTCTCCTCCCGGACCTTCACCCTCATGATGAGCTTGATGAAGTCCTCGCCCACCGCCTGGAGCATGTCGTTGAACATGTTGTATGTCTCCTTGCGGTACTCCAGAAGCGGGTCCTGGTGGCCGTAGGCGCGAAGGCCGATGCCCTCCTTGAGAAGCTCGAGGTTTGACAGGTGGTCGACCCACTTGTTGTCTATGAGATAGAGCATGACGGCCCTTTCGAGCTGCCTCATGCGCTCCTCGCCGACTTCCTGCTCCCTGAGCTTGTAGGAGTCTGCGATGGTTTCGTCCACAGCTGCGATGAGCCCCTTCCAGTCGGCGGATCTGAGCCTCTCAGGCTCTATGCGCCTTCCGATCAGTGCCGATATCTGATCTGCGAGGCCCTGAAGGTCCCATTCCTCGGGATAGGACTTCTCGTCCGCAAACGCCCTGGCAAGCCCCTCTGCCGTCTTCTCGCTTAGCTCAAGCGACCTGGCCCTTATGTCCTCGCCCCTTAGTATCGTGTCCCTCTGGGCGTATATGGCCTCGCGCTGCTTGTTCATGACGTCATCGTACTGCAGCAGGTGCTTTCTCATCTCGAAGTGGCGGGCCTCTACCCTCTTCTGCGCGGCCTCTATCTGCCTGGAAAGCTGGGGATGCTCAATCGCGTCTCCCTCTTTCCAGCCGATTGCGCCTAATATCTTCCCGATGTTCTCGCCGCCGAACAGCCTCATCAGGTCGTCGTCCATCGCGACGTAGAACCTGGACGAGCCAGGATCGCCCTGCCTTCCCGAACGGCCCCTCAGCTGGTTGTCTATTCGCCTGCTCTCGTGCCTTTCGGTGCCTATCACATGAAGGCCGCCCGATGCCTGCACTCCGTCTCCCAGCACTATGTCCGTGCCGCGCCCGGCCATGTTCGTGGCGATGGTCACCGCATCTTTCTGCCCGGCGAGCTTAATTATCTCCGCTTCCTTCTCGTGGTACTTGGCGTTTAGCACCTGGTGCTTGATGCCCCTGCGCTTTAGAAGCTCCGACACGAGCTCGCTTTTCTCTATGCTCACTGTGCCGACCAGCACCGGCTGGCCCTTCTCGTGGCAGGCGGCGATCTCGTCGACGACGCTTAGCCACTTGGACTTCTGCGTCTTGAACACGGCATCCGGGTGGTCGACCCTTATCATGGGCTTAGCCGTGGGTATCTCCACCACATCCAGGCCGTATATGCTCCTGAACTCGTCCTCTTCGGTCTTGGCGGTGCCCGTCATGCCGGCAAGCTTCGAATACATCCTGAAGTAGTTCTGGAAGGTGATGGTCGCCATGGTCCTGTGCTCCTCCTGGACCTTGACGCCCTCCTTCGCCTCTATCGCCTGATGCAGCCCGTCCGAGTACCTTCGGCCCTGCATGAGCCTTCCTGTGAACTCGTCGACTATTATCACCTGGCCGTCCGGGCTTACGATGTAGTCGCGGTCGCGCCTGAAGAGCGCCTTCGCCTTCAATGCGGCCTGCGCATGGTGCATAAGCTCTATGTTGGCCTCGTCGTAGAGGTTCTCCACGTTTATGCGCTTTTCTATCTTGTCTATGCCGGATTCGTTTATCGCGACCGTCCTTGCCTTCTCGTCCACCGTGTAGTCGGTATCCGGCTCGAGCAGGAGGGCGATCTTCGCGAAGGTGGCATAGGTCGGGCCGGAATCCTCCGCCTGGCCGGAAATGATGAGCGGGGTCCTGGCCTCGTCGATGAGTATCGAGTCGACCTCGTCTACTATCGCGTAGTTGTGGCCCCTCTGCACCCGGTTCTCAAGCGTCGTCACCATGTTGTCCCTTAGGTAGTCGAACCCGAACTCGTTGTTGGTGCCGTAGGTTATGTCGCACATGTACTGCTCGCGCCTTACCTGTGGCGTCTGGTCGTGGACTATCGTGCCTACCGTAAGGCCCAGCGCCCTGTAGACGGGGCCCATCCAGGCGGCGTCTCTGGCAGCCAGGTAGTCGTTGACGGTGACGATGTGGACGCCTTTGCCGGAAATGGCGTTCAGGTATGCGGGCATAGTCGCGGCAAGGGTCTTGCCCTCGCCTGTCTTCATCTCGGCTATGCGGCCCATGTGAAGCACGGCCGCTCCCATGGCCTGCACGTCGAAGTGCCTGAGGCCAAGCGTCCTTACTGACGCCTCCCTGACCGCCGCGAAAGCCTCCGGCATCATCGAATCTATGGGCTCCCCCCCATCAAGCCTCATCCGGAATTTGGGGGTGAGGGCCATGAGCTCATCGTCGGATAGCTTCTTCATCTGTGGCTCGAAGGATTGGACCTTAGCCGATATCTCGGCAAGGCTTGCCAGCTCCTTCTTCGTGGGGTCGAACGCCTTCTTGAGGAAACCGAACATCAAACCACCTCTAATACTGTATAACTATATTATCTTACCATATCGCCGCTAATGCTTGGAGATGAGCACGGCTCCCGAATTCACCAGGCTGTGGCCGCCCAGGCTCACTCCCTCAGTAAGAAGCGCGGCCTTTGCGAGCCTTCTGGGAAGCCCGTCCGGGAGCATCTCCCATGCCATTATGTCGGAAAGGTACCTCTGCCGGGCATCCGGTTTTGCGCCCGAGGCCGCGAAGAGGACCCTGTCGTCGAAGAGGAGGCCCTCGGTCTGACCCATGAGGAGCCCTAGCAGGCCGGCTTCCCCCCTGTCCTTTGCAAGCTCAGCCATTATAGTCCTTGCGGTGCCCTCCTCGTCCCTGCCGAAGGACCGCATGCCCCTCTCCTCGGAGAAGACCCTGTACCTGCACCTTGTGCTCCTGTTAAGCTCTTGGACGGCATAGGGGCCGACCCTTCCGGCGAGCGTTATGTCCGAGAAGTCCCTGGACATTAGGCCCTTCATCCGCTCGAGCCTTCCCAGAACCGTATCCATCCTTCCGGCCGGTAAGCCCGGTATTCGCTTTCTCACGGCATCGAGTACCGCCTCGGCGCATCCCGGCTGCATGGAAAGCACCAGCGCGTCCGTCGGCGTGTCAACATCGAAGCTCGCCTCTGTGGAGAAAGGCAGGGGCATGAGCCGGACCTGCCTCCTTTCGGAGATGTAGATGGGCACCGAGTTGTCCTGGGGCGGAAGCTCGCCGGAAAGGAACGGGTCCTTATCCGTCGAACCGAAGAAATCCGCCGAGAACGCGTTGTTCGCGACTATGCCCCCTTCCGCCTCCCTTACGAGCCTGGCGAAGCCGGCGATTCCGGAAGGTCCCAGAAGCTGGGCAGAACCTCCTGAGAAATAACAGAAGCCGCCCCTCACCTTATTCCTCAGCATACCCTGAAGGGCCTCCCCGAAGTGGAAGCCCCCTACGGGACTGGATCTTATGACCTCGACTGCCGAAGCCACCGAGAGGTCCTTGTCCGTTAGAAGGAACGCATCGTCGAACTCGCCCGTTTCAAGGGCCATCGCGATCAGGTTCTCCGCCATCCTGCTTCGTATGTCCGACAGCCATCCCTCCACCGGGCTTTCAGGAAGCCCTCCTTCGAACACAAGGAGGCTCATCATGATGAAACACCTGCCTTCTCAAACACAAAGCGGATGGGCTCCCCTTAAGGAAGCCCATCCGCGATTCATGAGCAGGTTCACTGCTCGGGTTCTATAAGTCCGTAGTTGCCGTCCTTGCGGCGGTACACTACGCATATGTGCCCTTTGTCGTCAGTGTTGGTGAACACGAAGAAATCATGTCCCAGAAGGTCCATCTGCATGACCGCCTCCTCGGCTGTCATCGGCTTGTAGGCGAACCTCTTGGTCTTCACTATCACGGCCTCTTCGGCCTCCTGGGTGGCCGGCTGCGCTGCCGGCAGTGCGGGCTTGTCGCCCCTTATCTTCCTGTTTATCCTCGTCTTGAACTTGTGGATCTGCCTTTCAAGCTTGTCTATGGACCCGTCGATGGATGCGTACATGTCTCCCGTCTTCTCTTCGCTTCTGAGCAGAAGGCCTTTCACGTTCACCGTGACCTCCACGGTATGTATGCCCCTCTGCATGCTCATCATGACCTGGGACTCGATCTCCTCTGGCTCGAAGTACTTGACCAGCCTTGCGAGTTTCTTCTCCATGTAGGCTTTTAGCGCGTCAGTGATCTCGAAGTTCCTGCTCTTGAAGTTGGTTTCCATGAGACCAGCTCCTTTCTTTCTTTTGCCGGTCGTCGCCGTAGTTATTCTTTCAATGCCGGTTCGCGTGATTCCTTCTAGCAGACGCCCCCGCGCCTTGCGAATATGGATTTAAGGACTTCAGCCACCGGGAACATCAGAGCGGCAAGGCTGATTGCAATGCCCAGATGGCCGAGTGAAAGCGGCACTGCCTTCAAAAACGCGTTGACCCCCGGGGTGTATATCGCGGCGATTTGGAGCGCCCCACTTAATAGAACGGCCCTGAACAGGTACGGGTTCCTGCCAAGCCCGGCTTTCAACAGGGAGCTTTCCGCGCAGCTTACCGAAAACGCTGTGAAGAGCTGCCCGAAGGTGATCGTAAGAAGGCACATCGTCCTCGCCGCCTCGATGGTGGGCACAAGGCCGTAAGCTGTGACCCTCTCCCCGACCATGAACGATGCGATGGAGGCAAGGCCCAGCATGAAGCCGTGTATGCCCAGCATGCCGAGCATCCTGCCCGAAAGCACCGGGTCTTGCTGCCTTCTCGGCTGCCTCAGCATGACGTCCTTTTCGGCTGGGTCGACGCCCAAGGCAAGCGCGGGAAGGCTATCCGTAACCAAGTTCACCCAGAGTATCTGGATGGGCAGAAGCGGCCTTTGAAGGCCCGCGACTATCGATATGAACACGAGGACGATCTCGCCGATGTTGCACCTTATTAGATACTGCACCGACTTCCTGATGTTCGCGAATATGGTCCTTCCTTCCTCGATGGCGTGGACTATAGTCGCGAAGTTGTCGTCGGTCAGTATCATGTCGGAGGCGCCCTTTGAGACGTCGGTGCCGGTTATGCCCATTGCGACGCCAATATCCGCCCGCTTAAGGGCAGGGGCGTCATTCACCCCGTCTCCTGTCATGGCGACTATATAGCCTTTGGACTTCCAGGCGTCCACTATCCTCATCTTGTGCTCGGGCGAAACCCTCGCATAGACCCTGACGTCCTCGACACGGCCCTTCAGCTGGGCATCATCCATCCGGTCGAGCTCTATTCCCGATAATGAGACGCTATCCTGGTCTGCTATGCCGACCTGCCTTGCGATGGCGACCGCCGTAGACTTGTGATCCCCCGTTATCATCACAGGGATTATGCCTGCCCTGTGGCAAGCCTCCACCGCAGGCGCCGTCTCCTGCCTGGCCGGATCCTGCATCCCCGCAAGCCCTATGAATGTCATCCCTGCCTCCAGTGTCGCATCGGGCTTGGCTGGGATCTGATGAAGCTCCCTCATGGCCATGGCCAGCACCCGCATCCCCGACTGGGCCATCGCATCCATCGCCTCGAGACTGGACGCCACGAGGCCCTCCGTAATAGGGACTATCCCCTCGTCGGTCATTATGGAATCGCAGGCTTTGATTATCTCGTCAGGCGCGCCCTTGCAGTACATGCGGTATGCGCTACCGTATGGGTGGATGGTGCTCATCCTTTTGCGGACTGAATCAAACGGCACCTCAGACACCCGGGGCATCTTCGCAGTAAGCTCGGATTGCCATATGCCGGCCTTGGCGGCGGCGACCAGCAGGCAGCCTTCCGTGGGGTCTCCGATCATGGGGATTGTGCCATCAGGCAGCCTGTCATAAGTCGCATCGTTGCAGAGGGCGCAGCAGAGTAGAAGCTGCCTTAACCCCTCGTCGCTTCCCATGTCGTAGGGCTCACCTCTCGAGGTGATCCTTCCCTCCGGAGAATAACCGCTTCCAGTCACCTCCAGCCACCTTGCGGCCGTATAGAGCCTCTTTACCGTCATCTTGTTGGTCGTAAGCGTGCCCGTCTTGTCCGAGCAGATGACGTTTGCGCTGCCAAGCGTCTCGACGGCCGGAAGCCTCCTTATTATCGCGTTCCGCTTCGCCATGCGCTGCACGCCTAGCGCGAGGACTATGGTGACTATCGCGGTAAGCCCCTCTGGTATGGCCGCCACAGCGAGGCTGACGGCGGTCATGAACATCACCAGGGGCTCCTCGCCCCTTAGAAGGCCGGTTATGAAGACCAGGACGCTTAATGCCACGGCTATTATCCCGAGCACCTTGCCAAGCTTGTCCAGAGTCACCTGCAGGGGCGTCATCTCGTCCGTCTGCCCCTGGAGCATGCCAGCTATGCGGCCCACCTCGGTCTGCATGCCGGTGGCCGTGACTATCCCGCGGCCCCTTCCGTAGGTCACGCTTGTGCCCATGAAGGCCATGTTGGCCCTGTCCCCCAGAGGTATCCCCTCTTCGAAGCGAAGCTGGGAGGATTTCTCCGAAGGAAGGGATTCGCCGGTTATGGCGGCCTCCTCTATCCTCAGGGAGGCATCCTCGATTATCCTGAGGTCCGCCGGAACGATGTCGCCTGCGTCAAGCAGGACTACGTCGCCCGGGACAAGGCTTGAGGCGTCCACGACGGAGATGCGGCCGCTTCTTACGGACCTTGCCTTGGGGTTCGTCATCTTCTTCAGGGCCTCAAGGGCGTTTTCGGCCTTGTTCTCCTGGATTACCGACAGCACCGCGTTTATTATCACTATCACCAATATGGCCGCTGCGTCCCCGAACTCCCTGAATGCGGCCGATATCGCTGCGGATACCAGGAGCAGTATCACC
>CAZNZD010000033.1:0-15556 GCA_964577435.1 uncultured Clostridia bacterium | reverse complement strand
CCTGACGGCTTTACCGTAGTCGTTGCCGGAGCTTATGCCGGTGGTCGACTCGCCCATCGCCACGCCGTTCTCGTTGATGAACGAGTATCTGGAGTGGAAGTAGGTGTAGGTCTTCTTGGGCTGGGGGAGCTCAGCGAGGACCATTGCGCGCTTGTTGCGGTTCATGGTGTAGTCGACTACGGGCCACTTCGAGTAGTCGATATAGTCATGGGAGTCGATAACTATTGGCCTGGTTTCACCCTCCTTGTGTTCCGCACCCTTCAGGATCCAGAGCCTGAAGTCTGCGACGCCGGAGTCGTCGTTGTGGGTGATGAGAGCGGAGCCGTCGACAGTCGCCTTCTTGCCTACCGCGATGATGGTGCAGGCATAGCTCACCGTCGTGAGCGCGAGGATCATCACAAGCACTGAAGCCAGGATGATTAGAGTTTTGCGGGTCCTCATGTTTCACACCTCACTTCTTAGAATGGGTCGCTATCTGGAAAGGGGAGGACGTTTCCCCAATATGCGCTGCCCTCCCCTTATTCCACTAGTTCTCGAAGACCCTCTGAGGATCGGCCGATGCAGGATCATGCAGGTAATACCCTATCCCATTTGTCTTGACGTCAGTGAAGCGGGGGTACCAGAAGTTCACAGCCTTCTCCGGATGGAACTGGTTATACATGTTGATCAGCTCGAGCGACGAGGTAAGAAGCCTTCCCACCCTGTGGTCTATAGTGGGAGCGTCATTGATGTCATAGGAAGTGTAAAGAAGGCCCTTGTCGGCCGCCCTCTGCAGGAACTCGTCCTTGCCGTCTATCATGAGCTGCTCGGTCACTCGCCCGACCACTCTATCGATGAAGGGTTCAGCTGTCTCGATGAGCACAGCATACGCCTCGCTGTAGTCGCCTATCTCGCGATGTGTGAGTCCTCTTAGGCTCTTGGGCGACACTTCGCATTTCATAGGTATCTCCGCCTGGCACATGAGAGCTGCGATCATAGCAATCTCCTCAGCCCTCTGATGGGTGACGTAGGTGTCTACGACAGGGTACATGAGGGATGCCTCGTGGAAGTCGATTACCAGGTCGCACTTCTCGTTTCTTATGAGTTCCATAGTCGCAAACGACATACGCTCGGTTAGAGTGCCGTCAGCACGCCCCGGGAAGGTTCGATTGTAGTTCCTGAGGTCCTGGTAAGCGAGGTTCTGCCCTGAAGGATAGTGCACATAGGTGAACGGGTCCGGCCACTGGTCGAGGTGAGCTGTTTCCCTGTCTCCTATCCTGTAGACTTGCTGGCCCCACTCGGTGGGGATGTGCAGGTACTGCGGGTAGGCGTTGCCCAGTATGCCCTGGAATGATGCGCTCATATCTGCCCTCGGCATGAGGATTATCCTACCGGAGGTGATCTGAAGGTTCTCCATGATCACATAGACCGCCAACGGGCCAGCAGGCTCGTAGGGGTGGGCCCCTCCGTAGATGAACACGGTTGCGCCCGGAACGCCTGAATCATAGAAATATACCGGGGTATCTCCCATTGTGCCCTTGAGGCTCGGTAGCCAGTCTGAAAGCATCCTCTTCTCCGTGAATGCCTCCGAGACGACCACCTTCTCCCTGTAGGTCCTAAGGTCGATGAACTCCGCCGAGGCGAAGCCGGCAAGGACCAGGAACGCCACTAGGAAGGCGAGCTTTCTGATGTTGGAACTGCTCATATTCCTGTCCTCCTTACCTGATGTGCAGCGCGCGCAGCAGGAATGGTATTACCGCATAGGCGTAGACGATGTCGTAGACAAGGTTCGTCCTGGTAGACCTCTTAAACAGCGCCCTTATCAAAAGGAGCCCGAAGAAGCCCGCCATCACGAAGTAGATGTAGTGGATTATCTCCTGTAGAAGCACCATATGACTCACTCCTCCGTTCGGCTATTTCGTAAGGGGCACGAATGTCTTCGTGAAGATAAGCATCGAAAGCGCGATTGCCGCGAGAACCAGCCAGGGGACTATGACTGCCTTAAGGAAGGCCATGTAGGAGCCCTTGAAGCCGGTCTTCTCTATGGACAGCCTTCCGACTATCCTCGAAGGCGGCAGGCAGTCGCCCAGCGGGAACATCATCGAAAGCGCAGCTGCCACGACGGTTACGTTTATGCCCACGGAGTTGAAGCGGAAGATGAGGGGCACGCCCAGGATGACCGCGCTTCCGTATGACAGCGAACCTTGAGCCAGGGGGCAGAACAGCAGCGCCGTCACGTAGATCCACACTATGGGCAGTGTGACGAAGTTGATAGCGATGAGGCCCCTGACGCCGGTAAGCGCCATGATGTTAACGAGAACGCCCACGCTGACCAGCGTCGCGACGAGAGGGAACACCATCTCTATGGTCTTGGTCGTAACTTCCCACCAGCGCTTCAAGCCCCTCTTCTCAGGGTCGAGGATTATGACCAGCAGTGCGCAGAGAAGGAAAGTAAGTGGAAGGCCGATTACCGGCATCAGGTGGGCTCCATACTGCGCCATGAGTATCAGGAACAGCAGGAGCGCGAAGGGAAGCGAGAGCCTAAGCCAGTTCATCCCCTTGGCAGTCTGAGGAAGGCTTGCCAAGACCTCAGCCTTTGGCCTCGCCTTCGTGCCCCTGCCGTAGAAGAACACAGCGAACACCGTAGTCACCACTACGGGTATGAGAAGTATCTTGTTGAACCCTACGTAGGGCATGTTGGCACCTGCTGCCATCAGCATCGCCCAGAGGTTGATGGGAGGCGCTGCCGCAGATAGTATTGCGGTTATGAACACGAACGCCGCGCTTCTTTCGGGAGGAAAGCCCATGAACTCGAGGACTGTGGCGACTAGGCCGCCCACTACCAGTATCGAGACGCTGCCCGCCCCAGTGAAAGCGCCGGGGATCAGCATCACGAACGCCAGCAGGAACAGCATTATCCATTTATTGTTGTAGAATTTGGAGACCAGGCCCCTGACGAGAGCGTTCGTCGCGCCAACCTCCGAGTAGAAGTTCATGAACAGCGATGCGGTGAGGAAGAGAAGAGCGAGGTCGAAGTAGGTGAGAGTGCCCTCTACCAGGAGGCGTACCGGGAAGCCGAAGCCGGCCACCAAGGCTCCCACGATAGCGGTGATCACCATGGAGATCTCAGGCGACTTGAGCTTCCAGCTGCTGAGAGCGAAGACTGCGACCATAGCTGCAAGCGTGTAAGTGGTCTGTAGAGTCATGTATATTACCCCCAAAAATTGCGCCCCTTTGGGGGGCGCAACCCATTACTTTGAGAACATCGCTGCGAAGAGTACTGGTATGTCTACAACCGTATTGTCGTAGTAAGTGAGCGGGACCTTGTTCTTGTCTGCGATCTTCTTGAACTTCTGATCGCTGTCGCCGTCCTTCTTAATAATGAGATAATCTGCGAAGGGGGCGATGGCGTCGATGCTCTGCTCGTTGGCGCTTCCGGGAAGGCCCCTATTGTCCTTGCCGTTTAGGAGCAGCGCCACAATCTTGATCTTCAGTTTCTTCGCCTCTGCTACTACTTTGTTAAGGCGGGCTATCTCCTCGTCGATTGTTATTCCGGAGGCCCCGAGGCCCTTTGCGCTGGAGCTGATCACGAAGATGATCGTTTTGTACCCAGCAATGTCGGCAGGCTGCGGCTCAGCATTGTAGAAATAGTCCTTCTCGTAAACTACAGCTGCCTTGGAAACTGCGTTAAAATTCACGAATGTCCTAGTCTGCTTGCCGTCTGGACCCTGCCCTGCATTGCTCAAGAGCATGGGGAATGCGAACTTCGGCGGGGGGTTCACCCCGGTTACGGTCGCCGACACTGGGTTTGCCCCCATGAGGACGATAAGGCCGAGTAGCACCAGCAAGATAGTTATCCTCTTCATTTATATTCTCCTTTCGATTAGGTTAATTACTAATACGTAACAGACATCTGCGATGTTCGGTCATGGTTTCCATAAACAGTATAGAATAGCGCGCAGGTATTTGGCACGCCCCGCAGATAGATTGAAGGTTGACTATGCATATGTAAATGCATACCAGATGGCGCGGTTAGGTGCGGGTATATTGTATACACCCATCGAGTTGCCAGTTTTCTTCCAAATTATTCTTGTATTAATAAAAAACATTGACAAACCATGAGGGTTGCATTGGGTTAACAGGAGCGTCATCAGGTTTCTAACCTCTGCGGCGCATGGTGTATGATAGTTACTCATAGGGGGTCTGAAATGGACGGAATTGTAATCATCGTCGCCTTCCTCGGGCTGCTGGCTGCGGGATATGCCGAAAGCGCGCAGCACAGAAGGAGGATATCGTCGATTCCCATAAGGGTTAACGTGAACGGCACAAGGGGCAAGTCCACTGTGACGAGGCTCATCGCCGCCGGACTGAGGCAGGCCGGCATAAGGACGGTTGCCAAGACCACAGGCACAGCCCCAAGGCTCATCCTGCCCGACGGATCCGAGGAGGAGATAAGGCGCAGGGGAAGGGCCAGGATATCAGAGCATGTAAGGATCGCGAAGAGGGCTGCGGCAGAGAAGGCAGAGGCCCTGGTCGTCGAATGCATGGCGCTGGAGGCGGAGAACCAGTACGTGTACGAGCACAGGCTGGTGCGTTCGACAATAGGCGTCATGACTAACATAAGGCCGGACCACCTAGACGTGATGGGGCCCGGAATCGAGGATGTGGCGAGGACCCTCGCCATCACGGTTCCGGTGGATGCGCATTTCGTCGCAGGGGACGGATATGGCCTTGAGGTCCTTCAGGCCGAGTGCGCAAGGAAGAGGACGGCGCTTCACGTCGCGCACAGCTGCGAGGTAAGCGAAGAGGAACTATCGGGCTTCGGATATACCTCCTTCGCCGAGAACGTGGCTATAGCCCTTAAGGCATGCGAGGTCGCCGGAGTAGACCGAAGGACCGCATTCGAGGGGATGCTTAAGGCGAAACCTGACCCGGGGGTAAGCCCCCTGGTCGAGCTCGAGGCCTTCGGCCGAAGGCTCATGGTTGTGAACGCTTTCGCCGCAAACGACGTCGAATCAACGATGCTGATGTGGGAGTCGTTCGCAAAGCCCCGCGCCGGCGGCTATGACACGAGGGTCCTTGTGATAAGCAACAGGGAGGACAGGCCGCAGAGGGTGTGGGAGATGTCAAGGCTTGCGGAAGAGCTGCCCGTAGACGAGATACTTTATATCGGCGGCATGCAGAAGCTCGCGAAGCTTTTAGGCAGGGGCCGGGGTGGGGTCGCTGGAAATGCGGATGCCGAAGGGGTGCTGAGGAAAGTGGCTGGGCTTGCGCCCGAGGGCGGATCGGCATTGGTGCTTCTTGCAGGCAACACCAAGGGGGCGGGCGCCGAGCTGACCAAGCTCATCGAAGGACTGGCCGGAGGTGGAAGGGCATGATAGGCACATCTGTTACTCTTGGCATAATAATCAGCTTCCTGTTCAACGAGTTCACCGGACTTCTGGCGGGCGGCTTGGTGAGCCCCGGATACCTTGCGCTTTACATGGACCAGCCCTTAAGGGTGCTGGCGACGCTGGCCGTGGCAGCACTTACACTGCTTGCCGTAAGGCTGGCCTCCCTTCGCCTGATACTTTTCGGGCGAAGGCGCTTCATGGCCATGGTCCTGACCGGAATGCTGATAGGATGGCTCTTGGGAAGGGTGGTATCCTGGGTCCCGGGAGCAGGCCAGGAGATAAGGGTCGTCGGTTACATAATCCCCGGCCTTATAGCTAACGACGCATCCAAGCAGGGATTCTTGAAGACCGCGGCAGCGACTGTGATTATCGCAGGCCTTGTAAGGCTCATCCTGCTCATTATCTATTAGGAGATCAAATGGCAAGAAAGCAGATAGGCATCATATGGCTTCTAGTAGCGCTGGTCGCGATAACGGCCTCCCTTTGGCTTACGCTGTCCTCCGCGAGGATGGAGAGGCACCCCAGGTATGTGGACATGCTGGCTGCCGCCGCGAAGATGAGCGAGGCCGAGGCCGGGGTGAGGAGGATGAGGGAGGCCCTGGGCATACCGATCAGCCCTGACGATGTGAACAGGACCGGCCTTATTGGAGGCGAGCTGACGGACATAACCACGACGGTCGGAAACCTGCAGTCGAAGAGGACGTCCACGAATCCGGACTTCGCCGCCCTGGTAGTAAGATATTTCGACCAGCTTGGGCTTGAGGCGGGGGACAGGATAGCCGTGGGGGCATCGGGGTCTTTCCCCGGGATCATGCTTGCCGTGCTCTCCGCCGCAAGCGTCACAGGAGTGGAACCCGTGATAATCCCCTCTATCGGGGCGTCCGAGTACGGGGCGAACATCCCCGGGCTCACCTCAGTTGAGATCCTTGACGGCTTAAGAAGCCTCGGAGTATTCGATTACGTGCCCGCGGCGATCTCATTAGGCGGCGCAGGGGATACGGGAGACGGCGGGATAATCGCGGACGCGAAGCCCATACTGGAAAGCATTGCTGAGAAGAGCGGCCATACGGTCATAAGGCCGGCGGACATCACGGACAGCATCAAAGAGAGGTTGCGCTATTTCGAGGAGGCCGGCGAGATCAAGGCATTCGCCAACATCGGAGGCGCGGAGCCCAACTTCGGCTCGACCTCGGCGTCCCTTGAGTTTCCCAACGGGCTTGTGCTTGCGCCTCCAGTGAGAATCGACGCGCCGGACATGGGGCTCATCTACGAGTATTCGAACAGGGGGGTGCCGGTGATGCACTTCCTGGACATAAAGGGCCTTGCCATAAAAAGCGGAATACCTGTGGACCCGATGCCCCTGCCCGAGCCGGGGACCAGCATGGTATATTACCAGAAGGAATTCACAAGGGAGTATGCGGTGGCGGGAATAGCTGCGGCTGTGCTTGCGCTTGCAGTGCTTCCCGGCCTTTCGGCAAAAAGGAGGGCGCTTGGCAAGAAGAGCTGAACCTTTGGGAAGGACCAGGAGGATGGTCCTGTTGGCGATGCTGCTCGCCCTTGGAGTGGGGCTGCATGCGCTTGAGGCGCTCATCCCGGTCCCGATAGCGCTTCCTGGCGCGAAGCTAGGCATCGCAAACATAGTGACCCTGGTCTGCCTCTATGCCATGGGCCCGGTGAGCGCCCTTCTGCTGGCAGTGGCGAGGGTGGCTCTTGGGGGTCTTGTTTCTGGCACGTTCGGCTCGACCGCTTTCCTGATGGCTATGGCCGGCGCAGTGGGAAGCTGCCTTGCGATGACATTCTTCAGGGCCATCACCGCAAGACAGGCCAAGCTCATCGCGGCCTCATCAATGGTCGGGGCCGTAGCGCACAATATCTCTCAGCTTGCGAT
The DNA here is from genome assembly GCA_964577435.1 of uncultured Clostridia bacterium. Classification (GTDB taxonomy): domain Bacteria; phylum Bacillota; class DTU025; order DTU025; family MWDF01; genus MWDF01. The sequence continues at coordinate 8,296 of CAZNZD010000033.1, read as the reverse complement.
GTTCACGGCGATCGCCGGCACTTCCAAGGTATTCGTGATGCTGCCATATCTTCTGGCAATCGCGCTTCCCACAGGCTACTTCACCGGCCTTGCCGGCGTTTACGCGTTCCTTGCGTTAAGCAAGCTCAGGGGTTTCTCCTTTGGCACCTCCGGGCTGTCGTCGGCATACGGCAGGAGGTCTCTCATCGGGACAGCTGCGGTGATGCTGGTGCTCGCAGCCACCGCATGGGGCGCCATAATACTTTCGGACAGGATAGCTCAGGCAAGGGTCGGCTCCGATTCTCCTATGGTGATAACCATCAAAAGGTTCGAGAAGGACGCGGAGAGGGGGCAGGTGGCGGCAAGCTATCCATGGCCGCCCGAGCCCGGCCAGATTCCTGAGGGCCGGTTCGAGCTTGACGGAAGGATAGGCGTCTCGGTCCTCGAGTACGACGAGGAGATGGGTATAAGGTTCATATCATCCCCGTGCCCGGACAAGCTATGCGTCAAGCACGGGTGGGTGAACGATGAGATGGACCTCGCGGCATGCCTGCCCAACGGCCTTGTTGTGACTGTGGAGGACAGGAAGTAGGAGACTTGTTAAGAAGATATGAGAAGCGCCCGAGGAGTGATCCCCGGGCGCTTCCCATATTCGCCTTTCGCGACTATTTTACTTCTTCAAGCGGTATGCCGAGCGCGTCGGCCACGCCCTTGCCGTATGCCGGATCTGCTTTGAGGCAATTGCCGATGTGCCTTACCTTGATGTGGCGCGGGGCGTCTCCCATCGCCCTTGCGGTGTTCTCGAACAGCACCTTCTGCTGGGCCGGGCTCATCAGCCTGAAGAGCTTTCCGGGCTGGGTGAAATAATCATCGTCGTCGTCGCGGAAGTTCCAGTTCCAGGCATCTCCCTCAAGCTTAAGGGGCGGGTCCTGGTATTCCGGCTGTTCGCTCCACTTGCCGTAGCTGTTGGGCTCATAACCGATGGTGGACCCCGCGTTTGCGTTCACCCTCATCTGGCCGTCCCTGTGGTAGCTGTTGACCGGGCATCTGGGCGAGTTGACCGGTATCTGATGGTGGTTGACGCCGAGCCTGTACCTCTGGGCGTCGCCGTAGGAGAACAGCCTTCCATGAAGCATCTTGTCGGGTGAGAAGCTAATTCCGGGCACCACGTTGGCGGGGTTGAACGCCGCCTGCTCCACCTCGGCGAAATAGTTCTCGGGGTTCCTGTTCAGCTCGAAGTAGCCGACCTCGATAAGGGGGAAGTCCTTCTTGTACCAGACCTTGGTGAGGTCGAAGGGGTTGTAGGGCATCTTTCCCGCCTGCTCTTCGGTCATGACCTGGATGAACATCTTCCAGCGAGGGAAGTCCCCGCGGTCTATCGCCTCTAGGAGGTCCTTCTGGTGGCTCTCGCGGTCCTTTGCGACTACGGCCTCCGCCTGCTCGTCGGTGAGGTTTCTTATGCCCTGCTGGCTCACCAGGTGGAACTTGACCCAGACGCGCTCCCCCTTGGCGTTTATCATGCTGAAGGTGTGGCTTCCGAAGCCGTGCATGAACCTGTACGATTCAGGGATGCCCCTGTCGCTCATTGTGATGGTCACCTGATGAAGCGCCTCCGGAAGCGACGTCCAGAAGTCCCAGTTGTTCTTCGCACTCCTCATGTTGGTCCTGGGGTCGCGCTTGACCGCATGGTTCAGGTCGGGGAACTTCAGAGGGTCTCTGAGGAAGAAGACCGGGGTATTGTTGCCTACCAGGTCCCAATTGCCTTCCTCTGTGTAGAACTTCATCGCGAAGCCCCTGATGTCGCGCTCCGCGTCTGCGGCTCCGCGCTCTCCTGCAACCGTCGAGAAGCGGACAAACATGTCGGTCTTCTTGCCTACTTCGGAGAAAACCTTGGCCTTCGTGTACTTGGTTATGTCGTGCGTGACCGTGAATGTCCCGTATGCTCCCGAGCCCTTAGCATGCATCCTTCTTTCTGGGATCACCTCGCGGTCGAAGTGCGCGAGCTTCTCAAGAAACCACACATCCTGAAGAAGCATGGGGCCTCTGGGCCCTGCGGTCTGGGCGTTCTGGTTGTCCGCCACCGGCGCCCCGGCTACGGTAGTGAGCTTCTCCTTCTTGATCTTTTCCATCGGCCTACCTCCCTTTTTCCTTGTTTCTGCAATCCCTGCAAATGCCTGTAAATATGATTTCCTTGCGCATTACCTCGAATCCTTCCGGGACTATCGCTCTCATCAGAGACAGGTCGGCCTCGATGTTCTCCACTTTGCCGCACAGTGAGCATTTTATGTGGCCGTGCGGCGACATCTGCGCATCGTACCTTGCCTCATTGTCATCTACGCTTAGCTGGGAGGCGAGCCCCGCCTCGCATAAAGCTGAGATGCAGTTGTACACGGTCGCCTTGGTGATGGAGGGGAAATCGTGTATAAGGCCCTCGAACACGGCCGTCGCCGTGGGATGGGCTTTAGTGGATAGCAGGAAGCTGAGCACTGCTACCCTCTGGGGCGTCGCCTTCATTCCCTTCGCCCGTATCATCTCCCGGATTTCGTCCATGCTGTTCATCTGGTGCCCCTTAAATGGTAATGAGTATTAATTAATAACTATTATAAATTAAGAGACAGCGAGAATCAACGGGGCTTCATAAAAACTCCATATTTGCAGCCTAATATGAAGCCAGAGACCAAGAAACAAGGAGGACGGAAAATGAAGAAGACTTCGATAATCATCCTGGCGATCGCAGTAGTAGCCATAGCGGCGTTCGGCATCCTTGCAGCGGACGAGGCCCCCAAGATGGTGCAGACGCAGACCCAGGCTCAGACCAAGGCAGCAGTCACCACCGAGGCCCAGTTCACATATAAGCATCCGCTGGAGATTCTGGCCGAGGTATCCGGAAAGACGGTGGACGAGCTTAGGACCCTAGTCGCAGGCAAGGGCGTATGGGCAGTGGTAGAGGAGCTCAAGGTGAAGGATGGCTTCACCAAGGCATTCACAGATTACAAGTATTCGCAGCTCGACTACATGGTAAGCCTCGGCAGGCTCACAAAGGAGCAGGCTGACGCATGGAAGGCCGAGTTTGCCAAGAAGGTCGCGGCAGGCGAGCTCGGAAACGAATTCGCGGGAAGCTGCGGGCTGAACCTCGGGATGGGCAACGGCCGCGGAATGATGGGCGGACGCGGACGCGGATGCGGCAGCTGCACGATGAACGGCGCTTCCGGCAACGGCTTCGGAGTGCAGTCCAACGGGCAGGGCAAGGGCATGATGGGCGGACGCTGGAACTAAGAGACAGGAATACGCAGGCAGGCGGCCGGATGCAGCAGTTGCGTCCGGCCCTTTTGTTAACGTTTTGTGAACATCTCCGAAATCGGGAACGCATGGCCAGGACCAGACGTAATAATAAGTGAACGGGCAAGAAACGGCCAAGCACCTCCAGGGGCCTTCCGGAAAAGGGACGGACAGAGCGAATACCATGAAAGGATGTGGTTCATGATTAGGAGTTTGAAGAAGTCAGACGGCGGATCAAGGCACACCGCATTTATCATGGAAGGAAGGCCCCGTTCACATAGATAGAAAAGCACAAGGTAATCGGTAGACAGCAGAGAAAACGCTTAATGGGTTAACCAATCATCTGTTAGAGGATAAAGAAAGCGAAGGACCGCCAGGTGAGCATGGCGGTCCTTCATCATACTGGATACTCTTCTAGGCTGACTTCTTCCGCATCAGCCGCAGCACCGAAAGGGCGAAGAAGAGCACCCCGGACGCCGCGATGACTAGCACCATGGAGGGCACTTCGATCTGCTTTCCGTTAAGGTGCAGGGTGACGCCGTAGATGCGGAGGAACTCGGATAGTATGTCAGGAGGAGCCCCTGCGAAGACCTTCTCGATCGCCCTTTCCATGTAGAACTGCCTCATTAGAGATGCCCCATGGGTGGGCGGGATTATGAGCATCAGCTGCTGTATGAACTTCGGAAGGACCCCAACTGGGACATAAACGCCCGTCACGAAGCCTATCATGGTCCCGACCAGGGTGCTGAAGGTCGAGAAGGAGGCGTTGGTCTTGAAGAAGGAGACCACCAGGAAATTGAACGATGAGAAGGCAAGGACGTTGAGCACGACGAGGCCCATCACCTTCGCGGCATTGATGAGGCTTATGAGCTCTCCTCCCCGCATGACTATGTATGCCTGGGAGATCACGAATATCAAAGCGCCTATGAAGATGCCTATCACCCATGCTGAGAGTATGTAGCCTGCCACCAGCTGCCAGCGCTTCACCGGCGCCACCATGAAGTCCCTGTTTACGCCCTTGTCCTCGTCGTTTACGATGACTTCCAGGGCACCTAAGGTCGTCGTTACCGCGTTAGCCACAAGGACGCCCGCCATTATCCAGGTATCCGTGAAGAACCTTGCAAGGTTCGGGTCCGCTATGTGCTCTTTGATGGAGGAGACCATCGTGTCGCCCAGGAAGAGCACGTACAGCAGAATGATTATTATCACCGACAGGAAGGAGAAGAACACGGAGGTCTTGTCGCGCAAGAAGACCCTTATGTTCCTTCCAGCAAGCTTCAAAGCTACGTTCATCTACTCCGCCTCCCCTTCCCTGATCTTCCTTCCGGTGATGGATATGAACACGTCGTCCATATCTCCCCTTACGACCTCGAAACCAAGAAGGTCGCCGGAGATCCTGCTGAGGATAGGCAGAGAGGCGAGGCTGTCCTTGATTCTGACTTCGACTACTCCTTGCTTCTCCTCGAACCTCTCGCCGAGCTCCTTGAGTGCCGCAGTCACCCTGGAGGCATCCTTCGGCATGAGCCTAAGCCTGTCTGAGCTGTACTTAAGCCTTAGCTCATCAGGCGTGCCGCGTGCTACTATCTTCCCGTGGTCGATGATCGCCACATCGTCAGCACCTGCGGCCTCCTCCATGTAATGGGTCGTCAGGAAGACCGTCACGCCTTCCTTCTTCTTCAGGCCGTCAATAGTCTCCCATATCCTGGCCCTAGTCTGAGGGTCGAGGCCGGTCGTCGGTTCGTCCAGGAAGAGCACCTTAGGCGTGTTCATCAGCGCTCTGGCTATGTCGGCCCTTCTTCTCTGGCCTCCAGACAGTTTGCCGTAAGGCCTGTTCAGATAATCCCCGATTCCAGTGATGGAAGCCACCTTCACCAACGTCGACTGGACTTCGGAGACGCTCTTCCCATAGAAGGAGCCCCTCATTTGGAGGTTCTCCTTCACGGTGAGAAGCTTGTCCAGCACTGAATCCTGGAAGACGACGCCGATGTCCTGCCGGATCGCCTCATCGGTCGAGCCGACTTGGTGGCCGAACACCTTCACGCTGCCCCCTGTCATGGACATGATGGTGCAGATGATGTTGATTGTGGTCGACTTGCCCGCGCCGTTTGGACCCAGGAATGCGAAGAGCTTGCCCTCCTCAACGTCGAAGGAGATACCGTCCACGGCCCTGAGCTTGCCGTAGTCTTTTATCAGTTCCCTTACCTCAATGGCCTTTGACAATAGCGCCACCGCCTTCTGTCTCATTTTGACGATTATATGATAGTCGAAAAATTCACTAATGATGCGATGAGTCTGGAGTGGAAGCAAAAAAAGACAAGCCGCGGCGCCTTTGTACTTGGTACCTCATTCGTCCATCCCCTTCTTGGCAATCCACATTATAATATTAGACATCGGATGAACGGGAGGATTGTCATGGCATCGAATGAAGCAAGGGGCAAAGCCTGGCTTATCTTCGCGGTGGGAGCAGCCTCGCATTTCGCGGTCATGTTCAACAGGGTGGCTGTGGGGCAGATGTTCCCGCAGCTTATGGCCGAGTTCAATACCACCGGGGTAGGGGTGGCTGCGCTCTCCAGCATCTACTACTATACCTATGCGCTCATGCAGGCGCCGGCAGGAGCCCTTGCAGACACCCTAGGCCCCAGGAAGGTAATGTCCGGCGGCATGCTCATAGGCGCCATCGGCTGGTTCATCTTCGCCTCGGCAAGGTCTCTTGCAGTGGCATCTGCAGCGAGGCTAATTGCCGGTTTCGGCCTCGCCGGCATATTCCTCGGCCTCCTGAAGTCCATATCCATTTGGTTCCCTGCGAGAAGATACGGCACCCTGACAGGTATGAGCACCTTCTTCGGAAATCTCGGGGTGGCGACGGCGATGTTCCCGTTCGTCATCCTAGTCGGCGCGATTGGATGGAGGGCATCGTCCTACGCCGTGGCTGTCGCGACTTTCGTAATCGCAGCCCTAATCTGGATCTTCGTCAGGGATGAGGGGCCACATGGCAACTTGAAGGCCGCGGGCGGCAGGAGGGAATCCCTAAGCTTCATCTTCAAGGGGACCTGGGAGATATTAAGGTCCAAGGGATCCTTGCAGCCTCTTCTGGGCTTCCTTCTGGTGTTCGGCGGGCTTCTGACATTCACGGGACTTTGGGGCACGCCGTTTATGATGCAGGTGCATGGCATTCCGCAGTCCGTGGCAGGATCGCTCATGGTCATATCGACTGCGGGAGGCGCGACCGCGGCGGTTCTCGTGGGCTGGATAACTGACAGGAGCGGCAGGCCCAAGCTCCTGTTCTGCATACTGGCAAGCCTTCAGGTAATATCGTGGCTCATCCTTCTGTACACAATGAGAATCGCCGGGACAGGGGCTGCGAAAGCGCTGATCGCTGCAGCAATGCTCCTCATGGGCTTCAGCAACTCGTCATTCCTGCCGGCGTTCGTCGTCATCAGGAAGTCCAACAGGCCGGAGGTGTCGAGCCTGGCCCAGGGCCTTAACAACGCGTCCGGCTTCGTCGGCGCAATAAGCATGCAGGCTCTGGTAAGCGCCGTCATGGACCGCCTCTGGAGGGGGGAGTACTTCTCCGAGGGAGTGAGGTTCTATTCACAGGACGCTTACAGGGCGGGCTTCCTTCTGTGCCTCGGCGCCATCGGCCTTGCTGTGGTATGCGGCCTACTGATGCCGAAGGATGCGAGATCGTGATGCAGGAGGCATCCTACAGCATCAGGATGGGTAAACTGACGTCCAGGGTCGCCTCCGAGCTGGACCTGCCCTTCATGCTAGAGACATACAGGCTCAACTTCGGCGCGATCATAGAAGAGGCCCGGGGCTGGGACGATGCAATCGAGGAAGGGCAGCTGCGAAGGGATATGGGACTGGCTCCTACTCTAATCCTGCTGTTCGAGGGTGAGATGGCGGGCTTCCTGTCCTTCGAGGTGCATGATGCGGTCTACATAAGGCATATAGAAGTCCATCCGGATTATAACGGGCGGGGGGTAGTGACCCTTGCCATCAGGTGGTTGGGGCGGTTTGGGGAAGGTAAACCGGTAAGAGTCGCCGTCACCGACGGGAACCACAGGGGCATGGAGTTCTACACGAACATAGGGTTCAGGAAAGTCGGAGACATAATGCTGCCGATGCAGGGGCGCTGGGGCCTTCAGATGCTTAAGAAGACGCTGATGCAGCTGGATATGAAATAGGAGATGCCCGGGCGAACCCGGGCATCCCCCTTCAGTATGGGATGCTCTCTAGAACCACTTGTCGTCGTACTTGACGATCAAAGACTCGGCGAGCTTCCAGTACATGTCCACTGCCATGTTGCAGCGCGTGTTGGTATAGTTCGTGAGGAATGAGATGGCCAGAGTCCTGTCCACCTTCATCAGGTCTGTCACGATCTTCTCTATAGTCGGCTGCGCTGCGAACTGCTCAGCCTCGAAGGGGTCGCGTACAGCCTTCACATCCTTGATGGCATCCTGGTATCTCTGGTTGACGAGGTTGTCGACGAAGTCGAATGCCCACCATGCGGAGACCCTGTTGGTCATGCTGAAAGTCGTCCTGTCATTGATGGCATAGGACTTGGGCAGGCTGCTTACTCCGGCATATATCGGGACATAGACGGACGTATCCGTGCTGTTGAGCCCGAACCAGCACAAGGTGCCGATCGCAGGATCCATCCAGCCTCTGGACTGAAGGATCGTGAAGTAGGAGCAGCCGGGTATCGATATGTTCCTTTCGGAAGGGGAGTCGACCAGCTTCTGGAACTCGGTGCTCATGTGCGGGGTGGCGAACGGGCTCTTCACGAAGCCGCCCTTTCCGTCCGGCACATACCAGTCGTTGAGGTTGCCCTTGTCATAGGCCGTGCCCAAATACGTGTCGCGATAGATAGCCATCATGTCCTGCACCGTTATCTTCTTCTCTGCCTTGACGGTGAAGGGGAAGCGAGAAGCGTTGGCATCGAGCTTCAGCGAGGGTGCGAAGGTCGACAGGACCCTCCACTCGCGCCTGCGGCTTCCCATCGAGGTGTTCTCGCCGTAGCATTCGTAGAACAGGA
>CAZNZD010000032.1:0-16553 GCA_964577435.1 uncultured Clostridia bacterium | reverse complement strand
CGGTCGCCTCCAACAGGCACATCGCAGAGTCATGCGGGATGATCATACTTGGAGTCAAGCCCCAGATGATGGCGGGCGTCCTGACTGAGATAGCGCCAGCGCTCAAGCTCAGGGACGACGACTTCATGCTGGTCTCGATGGCAGCCGGAGTATCCATAGAGAGGATTAGGGCGATGGCCGGCGGGGCTTACCCCGTCATAAGGATAATGCCCAACCTGCCGGCATCCGTAGGCGAGGGCATGATACTGTATTCGCTCAGCGACGGGGTGACGCCCGCCATGGCTGATGCGTTCTGCGATGCGTTCAAGCTGGCAGGGTCATTCGACAGGCTGCCTGAGGAGCTTATCGATGTCGGGTGCGCCATCTCCGGCTGCGGGCCGGCGTTCGTATCCGTGTTCGTGGAAGCCCTCGCTGACGGCGCTGTCGAATGCGGCCTTCCCCGTGACAAGGCTTATAAGTATGCGGAGCAGACGCTATACGGGACATCAAGGCTCCTCATGGAGAGCGGGATGCATCCGGGACATCTGAAGGATCTGGTATGCAATCCCGGCGGAAGCACCATAACCGGCCTTCATGCCATGGAAAGCCGCAACTTCAGGGCCGCCGCGATGGAAGCTATTACAGCGGCATTCCAGAAGACGGTGAAGATTGGCAAGTAAGCCAGGCAAGCAATAGGCTGGCAATCTGCAGGTTAATGGGAGAATCTCACATAGCCGCGGCCTTCTCGGGCGGCGGCTTTTCGCTATTTTGAAAGGCAGTAAGAGGAATCCGAAGGACTGGTATCGTTAAACAGATGGGGGCTGAAAATATGTTGCATGCATCGAAGTTATTTTACTTGTCGCATTGAACCTGCACTTAGCGGGTGTTACAATTTGCTCACTGATGAATAATCTATCTATGGATGTATATCTATGAGATGGGAGGCAAGTATGCGCCTGAAGAATGAAAAGGGCTTTGCGCTGGCAACCGTTCTCACATTCATAATCGTTTTAATCATATTGGGCGTGGCCCTGTCCATCATGGCGACTTCATCCCACCGTCAAGCGGTCAGGCTGGTCAACCAGGCCCGTGCCTATTACATAGCTAGGGCGGGGGCGGACTCCCTGGGGTCATATATCACGGGCAATCCTGACTCCCTGACCGGAGAGCAGATGGCCGACTATGTTGACGCCATAGTGGCTGCCGGGACTTCAGACCAGGTTGAGTTCGGCGGCGGAAGCTTCGTATTGTCTGTAAGCAGGAATATCGACAACAACACCATAGACATATCAGCTACAGGAAGCGTAGATGGGGTGCAGGCCCTGGCTACCTACTCCATCGCATTCGAGGAGGGCACCTCAGGAGGAGCGATCCTGGACATGGCCGTATTCTCCACGAAGCAGAGGGCTGGCAGGTATACCATCGACAAGAAGGGCAAGCTTGTCCTTCTTCCCGAGCCCGTGGAGGCGATCTTCCTTGACGGCAGCGCCTATATCCAAGGGCCTGTAGGCACTAACTCGGTTGCGAACTCCACCGTGGAATTCGACTGGAGCACGAAGGTATTCGGCGATGTGAACATCGGGCCTGGCGGCAACACCAACACCGCGATATATGCACCCAGCGACATCTCGAGCTACATAATCAGCCCCGGGACCAAGAAGGTGCTCCCAAAGGCGAGGGAATACCCTCTGCCGGCCTTCCCGTCGTTTCCGGCGCTTGACTCGAAAGGTTCATATACCGCGGGCTGGAACCCATCCCCCCCATACACGCTTGCGCTTGCCGCTGGAGAAGGCTGGTATTCAAGCATCAAGGTGCTTAGCACGCTTAGGATAGAGGTTGGATCCGGCACGAGAAGGCTAAGGATAGACACCCTTGAGGTGACAGGCTCCGGGAAGATCGAGATTGTCGGGGCCGGCAAGCTGGAGCTTTATGTCACTAACCTGAAGGTGGAGAACTCAGGCAGGATCAACGACCTGGGGGACACCTCCAAGGTGCACATGTACTACAATGGGTCCACTGCGGTGAACCTGGGCGGCGATACCAGGTACTACGGCAGCATATACATTAAGGACGCGCCGCTTACCATAGGAAACAGCGGGGGAATCCAGGGCAACATCATCACCGGGGGCAACTATGTGCTGGTAAACGGGGACGCGTCTGCGAACGTGAAGGCCCTCTATGCCCCTCAGGCCGACATAACGATGGGAGGCAGCGGGAAGATTAAGGGCGCCGTGGTCGCCAACAGCTTCTACATAGACGGTGGCGCCTGGGTTCAGTACGTACCTGTGACGCAGCCCATACCGGACCTTCCGGAGACGGGCCCGAGCAATCCCAACTTCCAGAAGGGGAGATGGAAGTAGAGGCAAGCCCCCAAAATCGATACATCACTGCATACGGAGGCCGCCCAGATGAGGAGCAAGGTTCTGGTCGAGGAGATATACCGGCAGCTAAGAGACGAAATAATAAACCTCAGGATACACGAGGGCACCGTGATAAAGGAGAAGGACCTTGCTGAAAGGTTCGAGGTCAGCACGACTCCTGTAAGAGATGCCCTATCGAGGCTGATATTCGAAGGATATGTGGAGAAATATCCCAACCAGGGGTATGTGGTCAAACCCTTCTCCTTGAAGGATTATCAGGACATCTTCCAGTTCAGGAGGCTTCTTGAGCTGGCAGCCATCGATATTGTCTGCAAGCGGGCGACCGACAAGGAGCTTGAGGACTTCCAGTCCGAGGTATTGAAGGATGAGAAGGCGATGACCGACGAGGCTCAGTCTGCCGACCTGAACACGGAGTTTCACATGAAGATAGTGCGACTTACGAAGAACCCCTTCCTTATACATTCCCTTGAGAACGCCATCAATCATACGAGGCGGATTCTTCTGCATGACAGGCACTCGTTCGATTATGAGTTCTTCAAGGTCCCCCACGATGACATCGCCGATGCCATAAGGCGAAGGAGCGTGCCTGAGGCCCAGGAGCTGCTGCAGAAGCACATCCTGGACACGCAGGCAAGGATATTCATCAAGTAAGCGGGAGAAGGTCGCCAAGACAGAGAATAAGAGCAGGGCGCTCCTGTCATTTTGGCAGGAGCGCCCTTATTGCCGTTTTTCAGCTCCTCTATACCTGGGTCGTGAGGAATACGGGCAGAGTCATCTGCTCGACCTTGCCCATGAGCTCCTCGATCTCGTCGATGTGGGCATCCTCGTCGTTCAGGATGCTCTGCAGCAAGTCGCGAGTGGCGTAGTCCTTCACCTCGCCGGCGAGGATTATCGCCTCGTTATATGCCTTGATTGCCCCGGCCTCTGCCTTGTGGTCGCTTGCAAGCTGCTTTGAGATGTCAGAGCCGATCTTTATCTCGCTGAGCTTGCTGACGATGGGAGTTCCCTCCAGAAACAGGATCCTGCCGATAAGCTTCTCAGCGTGCTTCATCTCGTCGATGGCGCGCTTCTCTATCGACGCGTGAAGCTTTCCGTATCCCCAGTCGGCGTTCATCTCAGAATGGACCATGTACTGGCTGATGGCGCCCAGCTCGTCTGCCAGAAGAGCATTGAGGGTCTTAATGAGTTCTGCGTTTCCCTTCATAGTATCTCTCCTTTCATATCATTGTACTCCGCAACAAGAATATTATACCTTATGTAATGCATATCGGTGATGGGTGCGCATGACGACAAGTATAGCGGACAAGTTGGGGCGTGAAGCAAGGCCAGGCTATTCTGCCTGGCCTTTCCCTCGGGATACCGTTTATTGATTGCTGCCTGGCTCTTTCCTGCCGCTAAACCCTCGCCAGAATCAGTTGACCCGGAGCTTGAGCACGAAGTCATGACCGACGAGGTACGCATAGCCCTTGAAGAAGCTGATCGCAAACGGGCCGGTTACTGTCTCCCACCTGTAGGTTGCAACTGCCTCCAGTTTGCCGTTTAGTACCAGCATCCCGGATCCGACCGGAATGTAGTACCTCCCGTCGTAAAGCACTGGCTCGCCCACAGCCTTCTGCGGCAGCTTGACGGAAAGAAGCATTGTGCCGTCCGCCGTCTTGAAGCTTGTCGCGCTTACACCGTCCTTGGCTATGGCAAGTGCGGTGCCGTCTGGACCATTGCACAGATAAAGGGGAGGGTCAGTCCTTATCCGCCAATCATACATGAACTTGTCCTTGCCGTTCCATCTCACTATACCCGAATAATCGGCCGATACCAGTATGTTGTTGCGGTCCACTGCAACTACATGCCTTACAGAAAATGGCTCTATCTGCTTGAATTGCGAGAGAGTGTCACCGTCTTCTAGCTTGATGAGATTCACGAAATCGACGACGTCCTCATGCACGGGAAGCATTATGTCATAGATTGTCTGTCCGATGATTACCGCCAAGCCGTTGCCCATATAATCGAAGGACCGTACAGGCCCTGTAAGCGTGGGGAATCAGCAGTCTTCGGGGCGGTAGTACTCCCATTCGAGGTTGCCGGCCATGTCGAACTTCATGAGGCCGAACTCCCAACCGACGAAAATGCCGCCTTCTAGTATGGCCAGGGAATAGGCCTTCTCGTATGTATCGGCGGCCCAAAGCCTCTTTCCTGATGCGTCGAGCTTTACCAATGTGCTTCCGTAGGTTGCGACTATTGCGCCGCTCTCTTCGGAGGCGATGAACGTAACGGGGCTGTCTGCGGTCCACTGCCACCTCTGGCTTCCCTCGCTGTCAAGGCTGATGACCTTAAGGCCTGATGCTAATGCCAGCCCTCCATCAGGAAGGACGGTATGGCCTGCTATTCCTGCCAGTTTAATGTTCCACTCGTTCGTCTCGGCGCCGTATGCCTGCGTGCCTAAGGCAAGCAGCGCGAGCACGATAACTGCAATGATTATCCTCTTCTTAATGGTTCTTCACCTCCCAGAACTAGTTGTGTCGACGAAAAGGAGTGGGAACTTTCGTTCAGGGGCGTATGCCTTCAGTCGGAACCCTTTGGATAAACAATATTCGATATGTATGCCCCTTCTCCTTCATCCGGATCATATGCTTCGAACGGCCTTCTCCACTAAGCTATCCTATGCAGAGCCCCATATAGTAGCTCTCGTAGTACGTTCCGCCTATCCTGAAATCCCTCGTCAGCTTTCCCTCGATTTCGAACCCCTTGCTCTTGTACAGGTTTATGGCAGGCTCGTTGTCCGTCCTAACCAGCAGGTTGATCTTGCTGACTACGCCCGATCCACCCGCCCAGCCGATTATCGCCTCAAGAAGCGCCTTGGCTATGCCAATCCCCCAGTGCGCCTTAAGCACCCCCATGCTGAGCTCTGCGCCATGGGCCACCTTAGGCCTGCTGTAGCCCGAAAGCGCGGCGAAACCCACCAAGGCTCCGTCCCTGAAGGCGAGCAGGAAGGCCGAGTTCGGGCTCTCCTTCGCCCTTCGTATATAGGCGCGCTCTTCCTCTGCGGTCATCTTGAAATCGCCTTTTCCATAGGCCAGGTTCTCCGTCTCAGATGTGATGGCCAGCATCAGCTCTATGACGCGTTCCGCGTCAGCTGGCTCAGCCTCCCTTATTGTTAGCCCGGTCTTATCCTTAAGGATTGAATCGATGAGCATCGGCGCACCTCCGAAGGAAATAGTAACACCTAAGGTTGTCTCCTAAAAGGGGAGCCTGCCAATGGGCGGGGATATGCCGAAGGGGCAGGATGCTGGTAATATTCACTCGAAACACATTACGGGCATCAAATAATACATTGAATTAGGCACCTGTCGTAACCAGTCAGGTATGAAAGGAAGATCGTCATGGCAAGAGTGCTGATCGTGGATGCAGGATTGAAGCCCGGTTGGACCAAGGCGGCCGCAGACAGGCTTGCAGAGCTGCTGCAAAAGGACGCAAGCATTGAAATCGACAGGGTGAACCTAAGGGAGGAGCACATAGCCCCCTGCACAGGCTGCGCCATCTGCCTCGAGAGGGGGGAGCAGAAGTGCAGGAACCATTCAGATGCGGCGGAGAAGGTCATCGGCAAGATGCTGGAAGCCGACGGGATAATCACAGTGTCGCCGAACTACTCGCTGCAGGTGCCCGCGCTGCTGAAGAACCTGTACGACAGGCTTGCTTATGTCTTCCACAGGCCGAGGCTCTTCGGCAGGCTCTCCATGGCGGTAGTAGTGCAGGGAGTATACGGGGGCGGCAAGGTCGTAGGCTACATAAACGAGATAATGTCCTTCTGGGGGGCCGGAACGATAAAAGGCGCGGTCGTAAGCGGCGCACTCTACCCCAACAGCAGGATGGACACGAAGATGCTGGCAAAAAGGGATGCCGAGCTAGGTAAGGCCGCCGCAAGGTTTGCCGAAAGGCTCAAGGGCTACAGGCAGGGCAGGCCATCGCTTTTCCGGCTTGCGATATTCAGGATGACGAGATCCTCGATGAAGCACAGTACGGAAGCCCTGGAGGCGGACAGGAAATACTACGAGGACAACGGATGGCTGGAGTCCGGCTACTACTACGACGTGAGGCTGGATCCCGTAAGCTTGCTGCTGGGAAACCTCATCGACCGCATGATAAAGAGGATGATCGTCAAGGGCTCAGGTGGCGAGGGCCAGGAAGCCGGAAGATAGGATGAAAAGAAGAATCGGCCCGTTGAAAGGCCGATTCTTTTATACTGGGAAGGGATGCGGCCTACAGGCCTTTTCCCAACAGGGCGAAGGCAAGGGTGGGCAGTCCCATTAAAAGGACGGTAATGACCACAAGAGGCAGGACCTTCTTATATACACGGTGGGCCTGGTTGTCCAGCCCTGCCGCCGTGATCCCGAGAAGCACCTGGGTTGGGCCCAGCGCGCACCCGATTGATGCGCCTACAGACTGAGCCGCGCAGATCATCGCCGCGGTTATGCCCAGCCGCTCCGCGACCATCTGCTGGAACTTCCCGAATATCACGTTCGAGGTCGTGTTGCTCCCTGTTATGAAGCTGCCTAGGGCACCTATCATGGGGGAGACGACGGGGAAAAGCTTGCCGGTCAGCGCCGCTACCGCCGCCGAGAGCTCCTTCATCATGCCTGCATCCATCATGACTATCGCCATCGGTATGAAGCAGAGGAGAGTATAGGTCGTATTAAGGCATTTGCGCGCAGTCTTGGTTGCGATTCTTGACATCGCGCCCTTCTTCCAGAAGCCCTTCCGGGAGTAAAGCGTTATTGAGGCGAGCGACGCCGCCAGTATTATAGGCGCGGGGTGGGAGAAGGGCCTGAACTTCGCATAGGATCTCGCAGGCTCCACCACATAACCAAGCCCTGTCTCATACCCCGGGAAGCTGAACCCGGCTCCCAGCTCCTTGAAGGGCATGAAATAGAGGATGACGGTCATTGCCATTACTAGCAGGTACGGGGATACCGCCAGCATGAAGGACATGGATTCGTCGGGGCCCCCGTTTCCCGAAAGATGATGCGACGCATCGCCCCTCCTGCCTGAAAGGGCGAGGAATGCCGCTATTCCCGCTATGGATGAGGCGATGAGGCTTATGGAGAAGATGCCGAACGCCACCGTCAGATACAGCGCGCCTGTCATCACTGCGGTGCCTATGGCTATGCTGGGCATCGCGCGCCGGATATACGCCTTCCCCCCGTAGATGAAGCTAATGCTGATGCCGGTCAGGAACATGGCAAATCCCGTGAAGAACACGAACCATGGGCCGAGCTCTGCATAAGACAGGCCTGTGACCAGGGAGATGGTGTAGTAGGACGTTCCCATAGAACCGAAGCTGACTGACCACGAATGCCCCACAAGCGAGGCCGTTACAGAACCGAGGGGGTCGAATCCCATGCTGACCAGTATCCCGGTGACTATCGCCACCGGGACCCCGAACCCGGCGATGCCCTGAAGAAGCGGGGTGAAAAGCCAGGCGAGCATCAGAAACTGAAGGAAACGGTCCTCTATAAGCCCCGATACCTTCGACTTGATCCTTCCCATCGCCCCGGTCTCATCCACGAAATTATATAAGTAAACCGCGGCCCAGATGATCAGGACGATGTTCACGGATAGGGCGAGGCCCTTTCCGAGGGTTACCAGGATGCCGCTCAAGCCCGCGCGGAACACCGCAAGGGCGATTATCAGGCTTACAGCAAAGGAGATGGCCCCCGCCTTCAGCGGCGTAAACCTCAGGTAAACTAGCAAGATCAGCAGAACTGCGATCGGTAGGGCTGCCCAGAAAACCATGCCGGCCTCCAAATGCGCTGAGATATGGCTGTTACAATCAAGTTTGTTACAAACCGCCGGCAAGTTCAAGCCCTATGGTCCATGAGGCGTGAAGGTTATGCGGAAGGTCCCGCAGTGCCTCCATGTGCAGTGTCCACTCCTGTGGCCTCCTTTCTCCTGTGGCCTGTACTATTCTTCCGGCCTTCCGGGCGTCGGCTTTCAGCCTTCGATTTCATTGCAGGCGATGTTATGTCATGATGGTGCTCGGCTTAAGCAAGGGTTGATTTGCAGATCATCGGAAGCAGGCTGGCTGAAGTTTTTCTGCGCTTAGCTTGCGGAAACGCCGCCGCTTGAACCTCCGGGATGTAGAATGTCATTGGTATGGCGGCTTCGCCGCTGCCGGGGGCTGATACTAAGGCCGGGGGGTATGAGCATGGCAAGGTTTCTGAAGGTTCTCGCAATACTGCTGCTTATAATCGCGATCTTTGGCTTCGGCGGGTATTCCTACCTGATCTGGGGAATGGACGATGTGCTGGGGGCTCAGATCGGGGAGGTGGACATACAGGCCCTCCCTGACGGCGTCTATGAGGGAAGCTATAGGAATTCAAGGTGGTCCAACTCGGTCGAGGTCTCCGTCTCGGGAGGTAGGATTGCGGGCGTCAATGTGGTTGACGACCTGGCCTTCAAACTTGAGGAGCCTAGGGAGCAGCTGATGCAAAGGGTGCTGGAGGAGCAGTCTGTCGATGTAGACGCTGTGAGCGGGGCCACTGCGACAAGCAAGGCATACCTCATGGCGATTCATGACGCGCTTGCTTCCCCCGGGCTATAAGCTCGTCCGGCAAACCAAAAAAAGGCAGGCGGCCAATAAGAGCCGCCCGCCGGACTTGTCCATGAAGCTCATCGCGCGGAGACGGATACCCTGTTCCGCCCGGCCTTCTTCGCCTCGTAGAGGGCTTCGTCGGCCTTCCTGTAGAAGTTCGCCTCAAGCGGCTGGCCCTTCCTTAGCTGCATCACGCCGAAGCTTGCGGTAAGCCTTACCTTATGCCCCTCGATTTCGAAGATGTGGGACTCCAGGGCGCCACGAAGCCTCTCCGCAAAGACGGCGGCGCCTTTTATGTCCGTATCCCTTAGAAGGATTATGAACTCCTCCCCTCCGTACCTGCACAGAAGGTCGGTGCCCCTGAGCTTGGGCGAGAGGAAGCCTGCCAGGGCCTTAAGTGCGGCATCGCCCACGACGTGGCCGTATTTGTCGTTCACATCCTTGAATAGGTCCAGGTCGAACTCTATGATGCTGGTAGGAAGCGCCGCGGACCCGGCGTCCCCATGCTCCCTTCTTACTGCCTCATCGAAGTATCTCCTGTTGGGAAGGCCTGTAAGGCTGTCAAAGAAGGCGATCTCAGAGAGCTCCCTGTTCACCTTCTCGAGCTCTTCCCTCTGAAGCAATATCTGGCGCCTCTGCCTTGAGGTAACCACGTAATTGTTCCATAGCAGCATGGAAAGTGCCAGTGCGAGAGCCAGGGTGGTAAGCCCGTTCACCTTGTTCGAAAGAAGGATTTCGGGGGATTTCTGTACGTTCATCGCAAAGGAGAATGCGACAAAGGATGCCGAGAAGATCGCGATGGCCTTTAAGGGGTGCAGGTAGAATACAAGGCCGGTTATGAGGCACACCACCATGAAAGGAGTTATGTTGCTCGTCACAAGCTGGTCGATTCCCACTATCACGATTCCCGCTCCCATGATCACGGACGAGGCGATATACTGGAATGCCTTCACTGAAGCGTTAACCTTGCCTGATCTGCCGAGCCGCGAGCCTATTACAGCAAACGATGCCATTATCACGAACAGCGCGGCATGAGACGCGATTACGCCGGCCCTCCAGGACGCCACTACAGGGTCTTGCCCGGGCTGCTTCAATATGAACATCAGGATGTGGGATAGATGCACGGGAAGCGCTATCAGGCTGCTGAAGGTCATCCTTCTAAGATTGATGAGGGCAGCTTCGTCCTCAAGCCTGGCATCTGAAGCGAAGAACCCCCTTACCTTTGCGGCAAGGGGCGAGGCGGACCTGCCATCCTTTTCCAAATGAACGGTCTCTGACGCCATCAGTCACCTCTTCATGAAGGATGCCTGTATGATTTGGGATTATCTGTGAATTAAGAACATTATAGCCTCAATTTGCT
The DNA here is from genome assembly GCA_964577435.1 of uncultured Clostridia bacterium. Taxonomy (GTDB): domain Bacteria; phylum Bacillota; class DTU025; order DTU025; family MWDF01; genus MWDF01. The sequence goes on along the minus strand of CAZNZD010000032.1, from coordinate 6,247 downwards.
CCTTTGCAAGGCTGCAAAGCAAAACTATGAGTAAATCCCGGTTTGGCGGCGAAGGACCCGCGAAAGCTTATCTAAGGCCGCCTATCTTCTGGAGCCCCAAAGGTGCCTGATCGCCATGACAGGGTCATAAAGGAGCATCCTGGGGCCGGAGTAGCGCATCACTGCCCTCATCTTCTGCCTCATCTCGGGCCTGTAGCAATGGACCTCGCATTTGGAGCAGAACGGTTTGCCCTGCCCGAAGCGGCACGAATCAAGCCTCGCTTCGGCATATAGGAGAAGCTCGGTGCAGTCGCTGCAGAGCCTTCCGCCGTGGCCTTGGCCCTTGCAGTATATCCTGACCATCTTCCCCACTACTGCCTTCTCCTCAGCTATCCTGCCTGCTGTCATGTCTTTTGCGCACCCCCAGAGGATTATAGCATGCGGAAGCGATGCCAGAGCTGATGCTAGAGCCGATGACATGGGCGGCCCGGCTAGGACCGCCCATGATTAGCGAAGGTTCGGACGGCCTTGCGCTATGGTATGCTCGTAAGGCTGCCGGAGATGTCGAATGAGCCCGGCTCCTCTGCGATTGCCTCTACCTGGGCTATGCCGCCTTTGAAGGCTACCGTGCCCTCCTTGCCCATGTTGGAGATGAAGCGGGCCGGCCCCGTGATGGTAAGAGACGCGATGAACTCCTTCTTCAGGTAATCCCCTGTTAGGCCCGTAAGGGATATGGTGACGATGAACTTCTGCCCTACTTTGGTGACCTGCGGGACTATTATGTCGAAGGATACCAGGTTGGTCCTTACCGGGTTCGAAAACGATGAGCCATTGTTCACGAAGGCGGACATCTCGCCGGTCGCAGCGCCCGCAGGAATAGAGCAGACGACCTCGGTGTCGGAGCAGGCGGCCGGCTTAAGCGAGAGCGAGACACCCTCTGCCGACAGCCAGACTGTGGGCTCGGCATTCCCGTGCATGCCCATGAAGCCTCTGCCCAGAAGCGTAAGCGTGGAGCCGAGGAAGCTGAGGCCGGGGGAACCGGTGATGCTAGGCTCCTGGGGGGCGGACGAAGGGGGCAGGACATTGAGTATCTCGGGAAGGCCCTTGCTGCCGTCGGGCAGAACTGCTGCAAGAAGCCAGTAACCTGCCGTAAGCGTCCCCTCGGGTATCTTCCAGCTGCCGTCTATGCTGAATTCTATTTCCTTCTTCTGCCCATCGGTGGATTCTGCCGTAATGGTGCCTCCGGTGGTGGCCTTAACGCCCTCCTGGATGATGGTGCCGCCGACAGCTGTACCGGCGGTGCTGGTGCCGGGCGCCACGACCTTCGGGGGCTTGGCCTCGACTATCTTGGTTCCGCCGGCCTGCACCCAGGTTCCGGTCTTGGGATCCCAGACATACTCGTCGATGAGGATGGTGCCCGTCTTCAGGTATCTGGTCTTGACCTTCCTGACAGGCTTTCCGTCCTTGTCGTAGGAGATTCCCTCCTCCTCGATATAGGTACCGTCCGCCCTCGGAGGGTCGAAATAGGTGGTTGTAGTCGAGCTTTCCGGCTTTCCGTCCTTCTTGTGCTCGGCCGTCTTCTTCTTGCCCTCTGGAGTCTTGGTCTCAGTGAATCTCTGCTCGATAGTGGTCTTCTTGCCGGATGAGTCGGTCTTCTCCTTAATGCGGGTCTCCGACTTGTCATCGCCCTTCTGTTCCTTAGTGATGGTCTCGACCTCTTTGGATACGGTCTTCCCGTCGGTCTTCTTGGTCGTCGTGTACCTTGATTCGCTTACTTTGGTGCCATCTTCCTTGGTCCATTCTCGAGTCTCTGTGACTGTGCTCCATTCGCTTCCGTCTATCGTCCCACTGCTGGGCTTGCCGGAAGGCTGCCACTCCGGCTGGGCCGATGCTGTTAGCGCCATTAACAGGATCAAGGCAGCCATCAGGGCGCCGAGAAGCCATTTGGAAGAACGTCCACGTATGTGTTTTGCCTGCATTCCGCCTCACCTCCGATGGTTATTCTGGATTCCCGTCTCAGCAATTTAGTTCGATAATGGAACAATAATTCCTTCAAACAATAAGAGGCTTCGCCCGCATTAAGGCGAGAGTCAAAGCGGCCAAGGCAGGGAAAAGCATCTTAATATAGAAGATTAATCTGAGAGAATATCCGGGAGTGAAAGGAATACGAGGCAATGGATGCAGCGCCCTTCGCATTCATAATCCATCCTATAAACGTGAAGCAGGACGTCTCGCACAAGTTCCCGCTTCTGGGCAAAGCCTTCTCTGAAAGGCAGCTGGACTTCCTTTCGCGATACTTCCCCCCCGTCTACATATCCGAAATCGACGGGATAAGGTCTGCTTCGCACGGCGGGGAGGCAAAAGGGTGGTTCATCGCATGCCCGTTTACGCCCTCCGTGATGATGAGCCTTCCCGTCGAGGCCGTCTACAGGAAGATAGTCAAGTGCGGGGAGATGGCGGAGAGGCTGGGCGCCGGCATAATAGGGCTCGGCGCCTATACATCAGTGGTCGGAGACGGCGGCACTAGTATAGCCGACAGGCTCAGAATACCTGTCACCAACGGGAACGCCTATACGATATTCGTCGCCGTGCAGGCGATAAGGAAGGCTGCGGAGGTCATGGGAATCAGCATGGGGGAAGCGCGCGCCGCCGTAGTCGGGGCGACAGGCTCCATCGGCAAGGTCTGCTCCTCCATGCTCTCAGAGGAGGTCGCCGAGCTGGTGCTGGTTGGTAGAAGCCCCGATGCGGTACAGGAGATCGCCGCAGGGTGCCAAGGCAGAAGGGCCGCAGTGAAGGCAGGATGCGACGTCTCGATGATCTACTCCTCCGATCTCATCATCACCGTTACAAGCCAGGTGAGCGCAGTAGTGGAGCCGGAGCACCTTAAGCCCGGCTCCGTCGTGCTTGACGTGGCCCGGCCGAGGGATGTCTCGGTGAGGGTGGCTGCGGCAAGAGACGATGTGCTGGTCATAGAGGGGGGCATGGTCGACGTGCCCGGGCAGCCTAATTTCCACTTCGACTTCGGCTTTCCGCCGGGTAAAAGCTACGCCTGCATGGCCGAGACGATAGCGCTGGCGCTTGAGGGCAGGTTTGAGGATTACACGGTGGGGAAGGACATCGAAAGGTGGAGGGTGGAGGAGATAGGCAGCATCGCAGAGAAGCATGGATTCAAGCTCAGCGGCTTCAGAAGCTTCGAGCACGCCGTGACAGAGGAGCACATCGAGAGGGTCAGGGCGAAGTCGCAAAGGAGAGCATAAGGTTTCTGTTCATCGGCCAGGGCTGCACCGGAGCCCGGAACTGACGGAGGTCCATCTTGGGTCACGTATTATTCTGGTTCGCCCTTGCGATATGGCTTGCGTGCGATTTCTACCTCATCGCCCTGAAGCGGGGAGCAGTCCATAAGGGCGGGGGCGAGAGGCGCTCGAAGTACGTCATGGCGGTTGTCATAGCATCTGGGGTCCTCATCCCGATATTCACCTGTCCGGCAGCAAAGCTGAGCTTCCTTCTGCCCTTCACCCCGCTGAGGTATCTGTCTGTGGTGCTCCTTCTTTCGGCCCTTTCCGTAAGGATTACTGCGGCGGCGCACCTTGGAGCCTCGTTTTCGAGGAATGTGGGCGTAAGCGACGGGGCGCGGCTAGTCACCACCGGCATCTACTCTAAGGTGCGGCACCCGGGCTACCTTGCGGAGCTTCTGGCGTTTGCGGGCATCGCGGTGGCGTTCAACCACCCTATCAGCTCAGGTGCGGCTTTTCTGATGCCGCTTGCTGCGTTCCTTTACAGGATCGGCATAGAGGAGAGGATGCTAAAAGACGGATTCGGCGAGGAATACTCCGAGTATGCGCGGAGGACTTGCCGCCTGATCCCTTTCATCTATTGATCGGGAAGGCTATTCAAGCATCTCGAGCGCTTCCTTGCGGGTGAAGCCCCTTCCGTGTCCGGGGTAGAAAGTATGGGCATCACAGCAATCGAGCACCTTCCTCCAGCTTCTCCTGTTCTGCCCCTGGTCCTGCACGATTATTGGAAGCGACGGCTTCTTCGACAGGGAGGGAAAGCCGCTCATCGCCATATCTCCGATGAAAGCGCGGCCGTCATCCAGCACAAGGGCGCTTGAGCCCCGGGTATGGCCCGGAGCATGGATTATCCTTCCGGGAAAGCCCGTGCTGTGAAGGTCCAGGCCATCGTCTCCGAACGGGGAGCTCACCCTGAAGCCCTCATCCAGGGGTGGGACGAACATCAAGGGAGAGGAGGACATTACGGCCCTCGCCCAGGGGCCCTCGGGCTTGGCGTCCACCTTCTGGCCCTGCTTAAGCAGCTCGTAATCCCCGGCATGCATGAGGATGCCGCATCCTGCCGCGGCCGACAGCCGAGAGGCGGAGCCTAAGTGGTCGAAGTGCCCGTGGGTTATGAATATGGCCTTAAGGCCCCGCGCGGGATCACCGGCTTCGGCCCTTCTCGCCTCCCTGAGGAACCTTCGCCACCAGAAGCGGTAGGTCCCGGTGTCGACTAGTATCGAGCCTCCCTGAGAGGTTATTAGGTAGCAGTTGGTCATATCTGCCCGGATGAGCCTCACGTCGGCTTCCATCGGCGCATCACCTCCGACAAAAGATTCTAGGGGCATGGCACGATTTGGATTTCATCAGGCGGCCTCGGATTCCTGTAAAGGTGTCCGCACCATGCGAAAAACGTCTGAAAGATGAGATAATCATGCCGATTAGTTTAACAGGAGGATGAAGGATGGCAAGGATTCTTGATCCAAAGGAGATCTCCGAAAGGGCTGGGGGCTTCAGATTCCCCGACTTCATGCGGTTCAGGGCAGTGTCAGAGGGGCTTTCCTCCTGCGAGATGCTGGCATCCGGCAGGCCCGGTCACGAGGTGGAAGTCGCCAGGTTCGGCCACAAGATCTTCGTCAATTTCCCCGAATCGGCGGATGAGCAGTCCCAGGCAAAGCTCGCCTTTGAGCTGATAGAAAGGGAGATAAGGGGCAGGAAGGGACCGGAATACGACTTCATGGGCATCTTCACCCCCACCCAGACGATGACAAGGGCGATGCACAGGCTGTACGCAAAGCAGGAGGCGGCGCTCGAGTGGCGGGAAAGCTATCGCATCAGTACGGATAAGGGAACAGGGGCCTTTGCGGCACCTAAGGGATATGCCCTTGTGGAGCTGACGGCGGACCTTATTTCCAGAAACCTTGCGAACACGGGCGAGCTCACTGAGGAGATGGCGTCGGAAAGGCCGTCGGTCGAGGACTTCCTTGCCAAAAGCTTCGGCGTCTGCGCGGTGAGGGGCAGGGAAATAGCAGGATGGTGCCTCTCCGAGTACAACAACGCCGAAGGCTGCGAAATCGGCATAGGGGTGATGAAGGAGCACAGGCACAAGGGCCTTGCTTCGGCGATGACATCCCTGTTCCTGAAGACGGCGGCCGGAAGAGGCGCAGGAAAAGTGGGCTGGGACTGCCACAGGCAGAATGCCCCGTCCTGGCGCACCGCCCAGAAGGCCGGCTTCACGCTTTCTGCTAGCTACCCCACCGTTCTCGTCTGCAAGGACAGGACGATGCAGTACGGGGCGAACGGGAACATCGCATTAAGGGATGGGGACGGCGACGCTGCACTGGCCTGGTACAAGAAGGCTGCCGCAAGAGGGGACGCGCCATACTGGATTTTCATCAACATGGCGCAGGTGCAGGCCATCACGGGAGACATACGGCTCGTGATGGAGGCGTTTGAGGGGTTGAAGACCGCAAGGTATAACGACTGATGGCGGCAGCGCTCGGCGCATTTCCATTCAAGCAGGGAGGAAAAGCGATTGCGGAGGGAATGCATGAATAAGGGCAGACTGGATTCTTTTCTGGAGAAGTCGGGGGAATCGGGGATGGACATCGCGGTAGTCTCGGCGGGGCCTAACCTCAGATACCTTACCGGCCTTGACGTAGACCCTCACGAGAGGGCCTTCATGATGATCGCTGGAAAGGGTCTCCTGCCGGGCTTCGTGCTTCCGATGCTGGAGATGGGCAATGTGGGCAAGGCTGCAGCCGATTTAGGCGCAGAGCTGCACGGGTACTCGGACGAGGAAGGGCCGTCATTTGCCGTCGCCAGGGCGCTGAGGAATGTATCCTCAGGTGCAGGTAAGCTTACCATTGGCGCTGAGTTCCTTCACATGAGGCTGAAGGAGCACGAGCTCATCAGGGCGGCGCTAGGAGGCTTCGAAGTGGCTGACATCGACGGCCTGCTTACTCGGATGAGGGCCGTCAAGGATCCCGAGGAGATCG
>CAZNZD010000031.1:0-18155 GCA_964577435.1 uncultured Clostridia bacterium | reverse complement strand
CCGTTCCGATTAAAGCCAAGGCCAAGGCGAAAGGAGTCAAGAGAGCCCTCAGAAAACGGGATAAGCAGGTTCTCGGGGAGGAGGCTCCAGTAGTAGGGGTTACTGAGGCGCTCGATTCAGAGGCTGCAGCAGTTCAAGTGGCAGCCGAGCTTGCAGAAAGCGTGGCTTTAGAGGGCCCTGCCCAGTTGAAGGCATCGACAGCGGAGCCACCTTCGCAGCAAGAAGAGACGGAGGCCGGCAAATCCGGTGAAGCCGGGAATGTTGCCGATTCACCGGAAAAGAGACCTGCCCGGAAAAAGAAGCAGCAGCTACCTAGCTTGTTCGATTTCCAATAGGATCCAGAATTACGGCAGTGAGATTCTAGAGAGATCCCTTAGGGACACGAAAAGCGGGCTTCCCGGGGATGCCTTGGGAGTGCCAAGAGCTTCAGGCCTGTAGATCTCAGAAACGACCGGCCTTATAAGCGGTATCGCAAGGACATTGGACAGAATGTAAGCCTCCAGCTTCTGTGCAGACGCCTTCAGCGACGCAAAGGAGGCTGGACTGATGATCTCATCAACCCAGGCCTTAGCATCACCGTTTGCGGCAAAGCCCGCAGGAGAAGCGCCGGTTGATCCGTTGCCCCCATCTCGCACGAGGCCCATGAAGGCCGGCTTCAGCCACACCGTGGCCACCATCGCATCATATGCCTGCGACTTCTTCGCTGATGCCAGGTCAGTTGCCGTCTTCGGCAGGGTTATGCTGACCGAAGCGCCCCTTCTTTCCAGCCAGGATTCGATCATGAGGGCGGACAGCATCTCGAGCGAGGAGCGTTCAGTGCTACCCACCAGAAGGGAGATCTTCTTCCCCGAAAGCAGGTCTGACTGGGCCTGGGAAGATGAGGGCGCGGCCTGGGGGAAGTATAGCCCCTGGGCGACGGATGCGTTGCCGCCCAGCGCCCTAAGCACCATATAGGGCACATCCAAACAAGACAGGACCGAGGACCTGGCTTTTATGTCCGAGAATAGCGCCGATTTCTGGTTAAGAAACAGGGTCACTACGGCAGGGGCATCAGACTGCCAGCTTATCCCCCTTACTGAGGCGGCCGGCTTCGGAAGGCCCGTCTTCATATAGTCCAGAAGGCCCAGAGAGTATGCTGCCAGCATCGAGGCCTCGTCCTGAAAGCCTGTGACGATTACCTCAGGGTTACCGGGAGCTTTGGGAGTAAGCGTGCACGAGCCGGCTTCCACGCTCTTTACGGAGTACGGAGGCGAACCCGCCCCTTCGATTGTACCCCCGGGACCAGCCGCCCACAGAGGCGCAAAGGCGAAGATGCTCCAGAAAGCGCTGAGGTCATCCTTGAAAGAGAAGGTAATTGACGAGTCCTCTTCGCTGAACGAGGCCGTGATGCCCGAATCAATTGGGATCCTAGATGAAAGGCCCGGCATTATTGTGCCTATCCTTATCCTGCCTTTTCCGTCCGGGTCAAGGGAACCGGACAAAGCCACTCTGACAGTCCCGGCCTTGCGGTCGATTGCAGGCCAGCCGGATGCAAGTACGGGGGAGATGGTCCCGTCCTCTGCCGAATAGCGGTAAAGCGGATCGCATACCATGGCGAGCAGCAGGTCATCTGCCGAAGAGGGCCTTCTTGTTCCGTCGAATGCGGCCACCTTGCCGACGATGCCGACTCTTATCTGGGCCGATGCGGTAAGCGCCGGCAGGCCCACCAGCGTTGATACGCACAGGGCGGCAAGCATAAGCAGAAGCAAGGATCCAACCCTAACTCTCATCGGCAACCTCGAAAAAGATGGATGTGCGGCGGAACGAGCAAGGCCATGCGAAGATGCCGCCGCTAGAGTAGAATATAACATACATTAATAATACGGAGGTTCACATATGGTTAAGGCAAGCTGGAAGCCGGGCACGATGCTCTGGCCGCTACCTGCGGTCATGGTCACAAGCATAGGAGCCGGAGCCGATGCAAAGGCGAACATCATCACGCTCTCGTGGGTCGGGACCATCAACTCGGACCCGCCGATGCTGTCGATATCGGTCCGTCCGGACAGGCACTCGTATGGGCTAATTGAGGCTACAGGCGAGTTCACAGTTAACATCCCGTCGCTGGCGCAGGCGAAGGCCACGGACTACTGCGGCTGTGTGTCAGGCAGGAACGAGGACAAATGGGCGAAGACGGGGCTTACCCCGGGCAAGTCTCTGAAGGTGAAGGCGCCCGTGATAGCCGAATGCCCGGTCAGCATAGAATGCAGGGTGCGTCAGAAGATGAACCTCGGCTCGCATGTGATGTTCATAGCAGATGTGTTGGCAGTACAGGTGGACCAGTCCCTTGTAAACGAGAAGGACAGGTTCGCACTTGAGAAGGCGGGCCTGTTCGCCTATGCCCACGGCCATTATTACGCCCTGGGCAAGAAGCTTGGCAGGTTCGGTTTCTCGGTGAGGAAGAAGCCCGTAAGGCAGGGCGCCAGAAGCACCGCAAGGCCCGTCAGGAGCTCCAGCAGGAAGCCTGCTAATAAGCCAGTATAACCCTGGCCGGAGATCCGTCCTCGGCGTCGATTCTCAGAGGAAGGGCTATCAGAAAGGATGACCCTTCCTCTGCTTCTTCAAGGCATAGGCCCTCGATGATGACTGCTCCTGCGCCAAGCAGCAACTTATGGCGGGCGAGCGTCCCTTCATCGTCGATGCTCTGCGCCTGGGTGCCGGCAAGCCGCAGGCCCCGCCGGATTAGCGTTGCAAAGTCCAAGCCAGGCGGCATATGCCCCTTGATGATGAGCCTGACGGGGCTGAAGGATTCATCGTCAAGCAGAAGGGACAACCTCTCGGCGCTCACTATCTCACAGGGGCCGATCATAGACGAAAGGTCGTACCGTTTTGCCGCGCCTTCCATGATATGGCCCGGGAAATCCATATGCGTTCCCGTATGGGTCCCCATCTTGAGCTTTGTCACCTTATAGCCGTGGGTAGCTATCTCAGCCGCAGGGGCGATGCTGACCTCAGGGTCGCCGGGCCACACGCCCATCCCGTCCCTCAACTCAATGCTTATGTCCACATATCTGCTGAACATGGCATCCTCCGTCAGTCTGCGCTGAAATGAATAAGAATCGCCCATATTCCCGTTTATATGCTTTAATAATACTTGATTTGAGAAGACGGCGCAGCCGACAAAGGGAGGTTCCCTATGGACTTGAAGCAGTTCAGCCGCAACACCATTCTTTCCACAGAGGTAGCCCAGGCCCTGCAGGAGGGCCAGCCCATATGCGCTTTGGAAACCACGATACTAAGCCACGGCCTTCCGAGGCCGTTCAACCTCGAAGTGGCGCACCGGGTCGAGCAGTCGGTAAGGGCGGCAGGCGCGGTGCCTGCGACCATCGGGCTGATAGACGGGGTGATCCACATAGGCCTTGAGGAGGAGGAGCTGGAGCACGTAGCCCTTGATACGGGCTCGGTCAAGGCTTCGCTCAAGGACATACCTGCCGTTATGATTCACAGGAAGACTGCAGGGTGCACTGTTGCTGCGACCATCGCAATAGCAAGGGCGGCAGGAATCAGCGTCTTCGCGACCGGCGGAATCGGCGGGGTTCACAGAGGCGCGGAGGAGACCTTCGACATCTCTGCTGACCTTCCTGCGCTTGCGGCAAACGACATAATTGTAGTCTGCTCCGGCCCGAAAAGCGTCCTGGATGTGGGGAAGACCGTCGAGTACCTTGAGACTCTGTCGGTTCCTATCATCGGTTACGGGACCGACACGATGCCCCTGTTCTACATACGCAAGAGCCAATACAAGGTTGATTTCAATGCGTCGGGGCCTGACGATGTAGCCAGATTCGCGAGGTTCCGCTGGGCGCTTGCTTCCGGAGGGATGCTGGTAACAAACCCGGTTCCGGAGGATGCAGAGATGGATATCGTATCATTCGAGCGCATTACAAGGGAGGCGATGGAGGAGGCCGGGAAGAAGGGCATAAGCAAGGCAGAGGTCACCCCGTTCCTTCTCGATCACATCCACAAGCACAGCGACGGCATGTCGCTTAAGGCGAACGCCGCCCTCATCGAATCGAATGCGACCGTCGGGGCGAAGATCGCCGTTGCTCTCCAGAAATCATAAGCTTAACAGCGTTTACTACAGGAAGGGGCTGTTTTACTGCCCCTTCTTTTGTTTTTTGCCTCCATGCTGGGCGATTGTACTCCTTGTAATACATTGGGATATTTTGCACTAATAAAAGAACAAGGCTCTTAATTTGTGATATGTTTAGCAATCGCTGATATAATACACTTTGAAAAAGTGAAAAATGGCACAAATATATTCTGGCAGCAATTGCGGCCTCACGATGACCGCGTAAGATTTGGAGGGATCGTAAATGGCCTGCGAGGAATGCAAATGCAAGGAGAAGATCACGAAAGAGCAGTGGGACGTACTTGATTCGGTCATAGCGAAGCACAGCAAAAGGCGCGGATCTTTAATCCAGTGCCTGCATGAGGCGCAGGAGCTTATCGGTTACCTGCCGATGGACGTGCAGAAGAAGGTGGCAGAAGGGCTTAGCATACCTGTTGCGGACGTTTTCAGCGTGGTCTCCTTCTACACCCTGTTTAGCACCCAGCCCAAAGGCGAGCATGACGTATGCGTATGCCTGGGCACTGCCTGCTATGTCAGGGGAGCGGACTCGGTGTTGGGGGAAATCCAGAGTGAGCTTGGAGTTAAGGCAGGGGAGACGTCGAAGGACGGGAAGTTCAGCCTCAATGTGGTAAGGTGCATGGGTGCATGCGGCCTTGGACCTGTGGTAAGCATCGACGGCCAGACCCATGGAAGGCTCAAAGCCGACAAGATAAAGCCCCTTCTTGAGAAGTACAACTAGCGACAAGCATTGGAGGTACTCAAATGTCCGGCTATAAGTACGAGGTACTTGTCTGCGGCGGCGCAGGCTGTCTGTCATCGGGATGCCAGGAAGTGAAGGAAAGGCTGGAGACGGAGATAGCGAACTCAGGCCTCGGCGGTCAAGTGAAGCTGACTCTTACAGGATGCATGGGCCCCTGCGGACTTGGACCTTCTGTGATGGTCCAGCCGGGGGGCTTTTTCTATCAGAAGGTGAAGCCGGAGGACTGCTACGAGATCGTATATGGGCACCTTCTCGGGAGAAGGCCCGTGGAGAGGCTGATGGTAAGGGACCTCAAGGAGGATACGACGCAGCCGACGGTCGCGGACATCCCCTTCTTCAGCAGGCAGACCAGGATCGTCCTTAGAAACTGCGGAGTCATCGATCCTCTGAGCATAGATGACTACATCGCCAGGGACGGCTACTCGGCGCTCAGGAAGTGCCTCGGAGGGCTCGCACCGGCAGAGGTCATAGAGAACGTGAAGAGATCAGGCCTTAGAGGAAGGGGCGGCGCGGGCTTCCTTACCGGCCTGAAATGGGAGTTCACGCATAAGGCGGAGGGAGACCAGAAGTACGTAGTCTGCAACGCCGACGAGGGCGACCCGGGCGCCTTCATGGATAGAAGCGTGCTTGAGGGAGACCCGCATTCGGTGATCGAAGGCATGGCTATCGCCGCCTACGCAGTAGGAGCGAAGCTAGGATATGTATATGTCAGGGCGGAGTACCCGCTTGCGGTGAAGAACCTCGGCATAGCCATCGAGGCCGCGAGGAGATCCGGTTTTCTGGGGGCAGACGTGCTTGGAAGCGGGTTCAGCTTCGACCTTGAGATAAGAGTCGGCGCAGGGGCCTTCGTCTGCGGCGAGGAGACGGCGCTGCTTGCCTCAGTCGAAGGGCGCAGGGGAGAGCCTAAGCCCAGGCCCCCGTTTCCGGCGCAGAAGGGACTGTGGGACAAACCCACTGTTCTGAACAATGTCGAGACTTACGCTAACATCGCGCCGATAATTCTTAAGGGCTGGGAGTGGTTCGCCTCCATAGGGACCGAGAAGAGCAAAGGCACCAAGGTGTTCGCCCTGGCCGGAAAGATCAGGAACACCGGGCTCGTCGAAATCCCGATGGGCACACCTCTCGGCGACATAATCTACGACATAGGCGGCGGAATTCCCGACGACAGGAAGTTCAAGGCCGCTCAGACAGGAGGCCCCTCCGGCGGGTGCATACCGTCGCAGTACCTGAACACTCCAGTCGACTACGAGACGCTTAAGGAGCTCGGGACCATAATGGGCTCCGGAGGCCTGATCGTGATGGACGAGGACACCTGCATGGTGGACCTTGCGAAGTTCTTCCTCTCCTTCATACAGGACGAATCCTGCGGAAAGTGCTCGCCGTGCAGGATCGGCACCAAGAGGATGCTGGAGATTGTCGACAGGATAACAAAGGGCAAGGGACGGGAGGGAGACATCGAGCTTCTGCTCGAGCTCGGAAACATGATCAAGGCCACTTCCCTTTGCGGCCTTGGCCAGACTGCACCCAACCCGGTGGAATCGACGATAAGGCACTTCAGGCACGAGTATGTGGACCACATAGAGAACAGGCGCTGCGAGGCATCCGTCTGCGCCGCGCTGTTCGAAGCCCCATGCAAGAACAGCTGCCCTGCGGACGTTGACGTTCCGAGATACATTGCGCTCATGAAGGAGCGCAGGTTCGCTGAGGCAGTCGAGATGATAAAGAGGGCCAACCCCCTGCCCGCCATATGCGGAAGGGTCTGCGACCATCCGTGCGAGGCCCATTGCAGAAGGCGCGACACCGACGAACCCCTTGCCATAAGGGCCCTGAAGCGCTTCGCGGCGGACTATGACATGGCGAATCCGAGGCCCGTTCCCCAGCTTGCAAAGACCGGCAAGAAAGTCGCGATAGTAGGAAGCGGCCCCGCAGGACTTACGGCAGCCTACTACCTGGCACTTTCCGGCCACAGCGTTACGATCTATGAATCGCTGCCGGTGGCCGGCGGAATGATGGCGGTCGGGATACCGGCCTACAGGCTCCCCAAGGATGTGCTAAGGCATGAGATCAAGTCCATAACCGACCTCGGCGTGAAGATAGAGCTGGGCATGAAGGTCGGCACCGATATATCCCTCAAGACCATCATCGAGACGTTCGACGCGGTATACGTAGCCGTTGGCGCCCATATAGAGCAGAAGCTCGGAATACCTGGGGAAGAGGCTCCGGGCGTCATGTCCGCGATAGGATTCCTCAAGGACGTCGCGCTGGGAAAGAAGGTCAGGCTAGGCAGGAGGGTCGCCGTAATAGGCGGCGGCAACTCGGCTATAGATGCGGCCCGGACGGCGCTAAGAAGCGGCGCATCCGAAGCCCACATAGTATACAGAAGGCTCATGGCCGACATGCCGGCAGAGAAGTCCGAGATTCAAGCTGCGATGGAAGAGGGCGTGAAGTTCCACTTCCTGGCAGCTCCCGCATCGATTTCGGAGGCGGACGGCAAGCTTGCCCTCGCCTGTGAGCAGATGAAGCTCGGGGAATTCGACAAGTCGGGCAGGAGGAGGCCCAAGGCCACAGGCGAATCGTTCGTGCTTCATGTCGAAAACGTATTCGCCGCCATCGGGCAGAGCACGGACAGAAGCTTCGCGGAAGGCCTTCCGGAGCTTGCCATGACTTCATCGGGGATCGTGCTCTCGGACCCTGAGACCGGGGAGACGAACGTCGAAGGGCTCTATGCGGGAGGCGACTGCTCCACCGGGCCCTGGACCGTGGTCGGCGCAATCGGAAGCGGCAGGAACGCGGCCAAGGCCATAGACCGCAGGCTGGGAGGAAGCTGGCATCTGAACGCGGATGCGCCTGTCGAAAGGAAGCTTATCGGGGAAGTGATCGAAGACCCGACGCCCAGGGCTGTTATGCCGGAGCTTCCGGCTTTTGAGAGGTCCCAGTGCTTCAGCGAAGTCGAGCTGGGATTCACCCTTGACGACGCGATACGGGAGGCTGCCAGATGCTTCCAGTGCGATGTCAAGGAATAGGGAAGGAGGCCTGAAGCATGATTAACCTGAGCATCGACGGCAGGAAAGTGGCTGTGCCCGAGGGCACAACAGTAATAGAGGCTGCAAGGCAGGCTGGAATAAAGATACCCTCGCTCTGCTACCTCAAGGGCATCAACGAGATAGGGGCATGCAGGGTATGCCTGGTGGAGATAGAGGGGGCAAGGGGCCTTGCGACCAGCTGCACCACGAGGGTCTCCGAGGGGATGACAGTAAGGACGAACACCCAGCTTGCCAGGGAGGCAAGGAGGACCGTCCTTGAGCTTATCATCTCCAATCACCCCTTCGACTGCCTGAAGTGCGTAAGAAGCGGCAGCTGCGAGCTGCAGCAGCTGGCGCAGGAGATGGGCATCAGGGAGATCAGGTATGAGGGGGAGAAGTCGCACCATGAGACCGACAGGTCTACCTTCTCCCTGGTAAGGGACCCCGACAAATGCGTGCTATGCAGAAGGTGCGTCGCGGTCTGCGCTAAAGTGCAGGGCATCGGCGTAGTCAACACTCAGGGCAGGGGATTCGACACGGTGGTAGCACCCGAGTTCGAGCTTCCGATGGGCTCAACGGCCTGCGCCATGTGCGGGCAGTGCATACTCGTATGCCCGACCGGGGCGCTGACCGAAAGGGATTCCACTGGCGAAGTCCTGAGGGCGATCAACGACCCCAAGAGGCATGTCGTCATACAGACGGCGCCAGCCGTAAGAGTGGCGCTGGGCGAGGAGTTCGGCATGGAGCCCGGCTCGCTTGTCACCGGCAAGATGGTCGCGGCATTAAGAAGGCTCGGGTTCGACATGGTGTTCGACACGGACTTCACCGCTGACCTTACGATCATTGAGGAGGGCACCGAGCTCATAAGAAGGGCGTTGGAAGGCGGGCTTCTGCCGATGGTCACCTCCTGCAGCCCCGGATGGATAAAGTTCTGCGAGCACAACTACCCTGAGCATCTGGGACATCTCTCCACCTGCAAGTCGCCCCAGCAGATGTTCGGGGCGCTTGCCAAGACGTTCTATGCGGATAAGGCCGGGATAGACCCCGCAAGCATATATAGCGTCTCCGCCATGCCCTGCACCGCTAAGAAGTTCGAGTGCGAAAGGCCCGAGATGGCAAGCTCCGGCTACAAGGACGTAGACGCGGTGCTCACCACAAGGGAGATCGCGAGGATGATACGCATGGCGGGCCTTGACCTGAACACGATCGAGCCTGAGGAATACGATGCTCCTTTCGGGATCTCCACAGGAGCCGGGGTGATCTTCGGCGCTACGGGAGGAGTCATGGAGGCGGCGTTAAGGACAGTATACGAGCTTCTGACTGGCCAGGCTCTCGAAGCAGTGCCCGAGTTCCTAGAAGCGCGCGGCATGCAGGGTATAAAGGAGCTCTCAGTGAAGCTTCCCGAGAAGCTGGACGGCCCCTATGCCGCGCTTTCCGGAGCCGAGCTGAGGTTTGCCGTGGCTCACACCCTGGAGAACGCCAGGAAGGTGATGGACCTGGTGGCATCAGGAAGCGCCCCGTGGCACTTCATAGAGATAATGGCATGCCCCGGAGGCTGCATAGGCGGCGGCGGGCAGCCCATCGGGACGGACCTTGACAGAAGGCTCATGAGGATGGCCGGCACTTATGCTGCGGACAGAAGCCTTCCCATGAGGAAGTCGCATGAGAATCCGGCAGTGAACGAGCTCTACAGGGATTACCTTAAGGAGCCTCTGGGGCATAGGTCGCACGAGCTGCTTCACACAGAGTACACCCAGAGAGGGAAGTAACAAGAGAAGGGGGCTGCCGAGATGGCAGCCCCCGGAACAATTGGGGGGTCATCGCCTTCCTGCGAAGAACTTCCTGAGGTTCTCAGGCAAGGTGAACTCCTCATCCGCTCCGGCGGCGGGCTGAGGCGAGTAGGCGGCACGGATCAGTGCGTCGATTATGAGGGCTTTTGGCGCTGAATCGTAGGTTTGCCCCCTCAGACGCCATACCCTGCATGTGACGTCACTGCCGCATTGACTGCAGCATTGCTCGCAGCGAGTCTCGGTTACAGCCTCGCAGATGTCCCTGCCGTTCATCCTTATTGTGGGCGAAGCCGAGAACCTCAGCTCAATAGCCTGCTGCTGGCTTTCCACCTTGACTGGAGCAATGCTTATGGTGATTCCCGACCCCTCAAAAACCATGCGTGCCTCCCTTATCGCCTCTCCGAGCGCAAGAATGGTGTCCGAGCACCTGCCGCAGTCCTCCAGGTCCAGGTAAAGATACTCGACGCATATTGCCTTCACAGCCGCATCCTCGCCGCTGCAGCACCCGTACGGGCATCCGCAGCACTTGCTCTCTTCCAACTTCCCCCTCCTGTCGCAAGGCTGAACCTTAGGGCCTATTATGATAGAATTGTAGTGCATCCGGTAGTAAAGCGCACGGAGGTTTTTCATATGCACCTGTTCGAGGATTTCAAGGTAAGAGACGGCTTGTCCGTTCACCTTTGGCCCACAAGGAAGTTCAGGACCTCTTACCTCCAGATATACCTGCACTGCCCGCTAAACGACGAGACAGCCACATTCTTCAACCTTCTTCCGGCGGTCCTCACCAGGGGGACTTCCGACCATCCGGAGACTATCGAACTGAACAAGAGGCTGGACATGCTCTACGGGGCATCCTTAAGCTCGACCTTCTCAAGAAGGGGGGAGAGGGGCCTTGTGACGTTCTCGGCCAACATGCCCGACATAAGCTGCGAGGGCAGGGAACCTGTCGGGCACCTGGCGGGGCTTCTCTCCGATGTGATGTTCAGGCCGGCCCTGGATAAGGGAGGCTTTCTTAGGCATGACTACCTTGCCCAGGAGAAGGCGGGGATAATAAACGACATAGCATCTATCAAGGACGACAAGGATGCATGGGCCGAATACCGCTGCGTGGCCAACATGTGCAAGGATGAGCCTTACAGCGTGCACGCATATGGAGACGAGGAGCTCCTTAGGAGCATCGGAGCCGAGCCGCTCACCTCCTGGTGGGCGAACGTGATGCCCGGCCTGAAGGCGGACATCTTTGCCGTCGGCGACTTCGAGGCCCTTGAGGCACTTGAAATCATCTCAGGAGCCTTCGGATCCATCACGCCTTCGGCAGACCCCGGCCCTGCCGCTACCGTGCTTGCCGCGCCGGACTCCCCGAAGGAGGTCGTCGAGACCGCAGACACCGTCCAGGCGAAGGTCGCAATCGGCTGGAGGGGGGCCTCCCGCTGGGCCGACGATGACTATGCGCAGCATGCGCTTGCAAACCACATCTTCGGGCAGTTCCCGCAGTCCAAGCTCTTCATGAACATAAGGGAGAAGGAGGGCCTGGCATACAGCGTGGGTTCGAAGCTCGAGCCGACCAAGGGCCTTGTCTTCGCCTTCGCCGGGGTGGAGAAGTCCAAGGCTCAAAGGGCTCAGGAGCTCATGCTGGAGCAGCAGCGCGCCTTGGCCGCAGGGGACATCACCGAAAAAGAGATATCGGATGCTAAGAAGAGCCTTGTAGCAGGCATCAGGATGGCAGCCGACAGCCCGCCATCGGTCTACTCGAGAGAGATGACGGGAATAGTAAACGGCAAGCGCCTGAGCCTCGAGGAGGCATGTCAGAGGATAATGGGCTGCACCGCGGGCGAAGTGGCTGAGGCGGCATCCGCATGGAAGCCCGACACGATATTCAAGCTTATGCCAAGCGGCGCCGAAAGGGGTGGCAGGGCCTGATGGAAAAGGATATTAGGCCTATGGAGAGGGCCGAGACTAAGGTGCTTGCCTCCGGCCTCGAGGTGGCAGTGATAAGAAAGCCCGGCTATGTCAGGAAGTATGCTGTGCTTGCGACCAGGTTCGGCTCCGAGGTCACGGACTTCAGGTTCGGCTCGGACAGGGAGGAATACGAGCTTCCACCCGGCACCGCCCACTTCCTTGAGCACAAGCTGTTCGAGCAGGAGAAGGGAAACATGGAGGAGAGGTTCTCCGAGCTTGGCGCAAGCTCTAACGCCTTCACCTCGAGCGACATAACCGGATACCTCTACTGCACGAACGAGAATTTCTACGAGTGCCTCGGACTGCTGTTCGAGCTGGTCTACAAGCCGGTCTTCTCGGACCTTGGCGTGGAGAGCGAGAAGGACATAATCGGGCAGGAGATCATGATGACGAGGGATGACCCGGACTGGATGGGCTACAGGACGCTGCTTGCCCTGATGTATAAGGACCACCCCATCGCCATAGACCCCGCAGGCACTTCCGAGAGCATCGGCGAGATAACTCCGGAAGTGCTATATGCGGCACATGATGCCTTCTACTCGTCCGACAACATGACGCTTCTCGTAGTGGGGGACGTGGACCCGGAGGACGTCTTCGACGTCGTGGCGATACTTGAATCCAAGGTGGGAGGAAAGCCCGGCCAGAAGGTGGAGGTCAAGCTGAAACCCGAGCAGAGGCAGGTGGCAAGCGCCGAAGGAAGGCTTAACATGGACGTCGCAAGGCCGATAATGTGGTTCGGCTTCAAGGACGACCCGGCAGCCTTCGGCAATGATTCGGCGGCGCGCCGCATGGCGGCGTCGGTGCTTGCAGAGACGCTGTTCGGCCCCAGCTCCGCCTTGAACGACGCGCTCTACACATCGGGCATCATCGATGACAACCTTTCCTATGACGAGCACTACTCCGGCGAGTACGGCTATGTGAATGTAGTGGCCGCCACGAACAGGCCGGACGAGCTGAAGGAAAAGGTGCTAGCGGCAGTCGCAGAGGCGGCCTCAGGCATCATAGACGGGGAGGCTTTCGAGCTTTCCAGAAGGAGGCTCATAGGCGCCCAGCTTAAGTCGTTCGACTCCGAGGAGTTCATAGCATACGAATTCCTGGTGGACCGCTTCAGGGGCTTCGACCTCATGGAAAGGCCGTCGCTTCTTGAGAGGGTAGGCCTTGAGGTCGTGAAGGATGCGGCCCGATCCATATTCGCAGCCGGGCAGTCGTCGGTGCTGTCGATAATGCCTACCAGGCAGGAGGCGGAGGAAGGAAGATGAGCGGAGGCACGAAGGCGGCGGGGGCTGTCATCGTGCTCATGAGGCACGGGCAGACAGAGCACAACCACAAGGGGATATTCCAGGGCAGGCTGGACGCAAAGCTTGACCAGACCGGCGTAAGGCAGGCTGAAGATGCGGCCAGGGCGCTTGCCTCAGGCGCGTTCGGGATGCATTTCGATGCCATCTACACGAGCCCGCTCTCAAGGGCGAGCCAGACGGCGGACATAGTCGCGAAGGCGCTGGGCACCCAGGCTTTTCCGATGCCAGGGCTCATGGAGATAGACTGCGGCCTGGTGTCCGGGCTGTCGGTGGACGAGGCAAGGCATAAGTATCCCGTCGAGATGGACCGGTTCGCGGAAGGCTGGTGGACAAGGAAGTACCCTGAAGGGCAGAGCCATGCCGAATACGAGAAGGAGAACGTCCTGCCGGCTCTAAGGAAGCTGGCTTCGGTGCATGCGGGAGGCACAGTCCTCGCAGTGACACACGGGGGCTTCATAAGGACGGCGGTACTAAACTGCATGGGCTTCAGAGAAGAGAGGCCGTTTCTGAATCAGAGGCTGGACAACTGCGGCTTCACTACGATCGAGGCGCCCGAGGCTTACGCAGAGGGCCCGTTCAAAGGAAGGCTCCTTGAGTTCAACCTACTTCTTTCCGCTGAGGAGATGTGCACAGAGGACGTCTACACAAAGGAGGCGGGCCTTAGATGACGAACCGCACGACGACGGTATACCTAGTAAGGCACGCCGCGACCGATTGGAACGACCAGAGGCGCTGGCAGTGCCTGGACGACAGGCCGATAAACGACAGGGGAAGGCTCCAGGCCGCCTCTGTCTCGTCCGAGATGGCCTCAGAGCACAGGAGGCGCCCGTTCGACGCCCTTTACTCCAGCCCCCTTCAAAGGGCCCTTCAGACCGCTGAGCCGATATCTGAGGCCACCGGCCTTGCCGTCATCCAGTCGCCCTTCCTGCGCGAGCTGGACTGCGGCCGCCTTTCCGGCATGAGCTACGAGGATGCAAGGAGACTGCACCCGGACTTCTTCAGGAGGCTGGATGAGAACTGGATGGAGGAGGCGTATCCCGGAGGGGAGAACCACAGGCAGTACTGGGAGGATGCGGTAAGCCCCGCCCTTAGGATGCTCAATGACAGGCACGCCGGCGGAAGGGTGATGGCAGTAACCCACGGCGGCTTCATCAGGGCGGCAGCCATGATAGTGATGGGAATGCCGCATAAGAGGGCTGCAAGGGGGATGGCGGTCGACAACTGCGCATACTTCCTGCTTGAGCTCGAAGGCGCGGACGATCTGGGCAGGGCGGTAGGCAGGGCCCTGAGGCTAAATATAACCGTACACCTCAGAAGGGACGGCCTTTCGGTATGAAGGTGAGGACATGCTGCCCGCACGACTGCTTCGACGCATGCGGCATCGTGGCTGAAGTTGAGGGAGGAAGGGTCATAAGCGTGGCAGGCTCGCCCGACCACCAGGTGACATCGGGCTTCCTTTGCGGCAAGGTGTTCCGCTTCCTAGAGAAGCAGTACTCGCCCCATAGGCTGCTTCACCCCATGGTAAGGGAAGGTTCGACCTTTCGCAGGGTCGGCTGGGATGAGGCGCTCGACATCGCCGCGGGGAGGCTCATGGAGGCGAAGAAGAAGGGCGGGGCACGTTCAGTGCTGACATATACCGATGCCGGCTCGATGGGCTATCTCAAATCGCTGGACACGAGGTTCTGGCACTTCTTCGGGGGAGCCACGGTGGCTTCGGGATCGCTCTGCAGCGCAGCGGGGCTGTCCGCTTTGGCCTCAGACTGCGGCGAGGTGGGCCAGCACGACCCCTCTGACATACCCAACAGCAGGCTGATAATCCTCTGGGGCAGAAACCCCATGGTGACTAACATCCACATGGTCCCCCTAATAAGGAAGGCGAAGGAGAACGGCGCAAGGGTCATCCTGATAAACCCCATGCCGTCCGAGTCGGCGCCGCTTGCCGACCGCCTGGTGATGCCTAAGCCGGGCAGCGACGGAGCGCTCGCACTGGGGCTGGCGGGGGAGATCATAAGAAAGGGCTGGCATGATAGGCGGTTCCTTGCCGAAAGGTGCGAAGGGTCGGAGAAGTTCATAGCGGAGGCGCTGAGCTGGAGCATCGATAGGACTGCAGAGGTGACGGGCCTTGAGCCCTCGGAGATCTCCTCGCTCGCAGGCGAGTATGCACATACGCGCCCGGCATCAGTATGGCTGGGCCTAGGCATGCAGAGGCACAGCGGAGGCGGAAACGCGGTAAGGGCGGTAAACGCCCTGGGGGCGGCGGCAGGCCACATCGGCGCAAGAGGCGGCGGCGTGAACTACGCGAACCGCGCCAGCAGGAAGCTGAACAAGCTGGGGGAGTTCGACGGCGGGGACGATGTACGCATCGTATGGAAGGGGACTCTTGCCGAGGACCTGGAGAACCTCACGGACGGCCCCGTGCTTGCGGCATTCACCGCAAGGTGCAATCCGCTGCTGCAGGCGGCAGACAGCAGGAGGCTTAAGGCGCAGTTCGACAGGATACCCTTCAAGATGGTCGCGGAGCACTTCATGACCGATACCGCCAAGGAGGCGGACCTTGTGCTTCCCGCGGCGACCTTCCTTGAGGAGGACGAGGTCTACTATTCCTACTTCCACAACTATGTCGCCCTGGCCAGAAGGGCGGTAGAACCTCTAGGCGAGGCGAGATCGGACCTTGACATCATCTCC
Organism: uncultured Clostridia bacterium; assembly: GCA_964577435.1. GTDB lineage: Bacteria > Bacillota > DTU025 > DTU025 > MWDF01 > MWDF01. The sequence continues at coordinate 2,535 of CAZNZD010000031.1, read as the reverse complement.
GCGCTTGCCGAAAGGATGGGCTTCGGGGCCGAGTTCGGAAGAAGCGCGCTTGAGTGGGCGGAATATGCGCTGCAGCCGATGGGCGCCTATGGCATTAGCTTCGACCGCTTCCTCAAGGAGTGCTGGGTGAGATTCCCGGCGGCGGAGGTGCCCTGGCAGGAGGGGCGGTTCAGCACCGAAAGCGGCAGGATGCGGATAGGCGAGCCCGGGCCTCCTCTTTATGTGGAGCCAAAGGAGCTGCCCGATGGGAAGATGCCGTTCTACCTTCTGACGGGGGCCCACAGGGACAGGCTGCACTCGCAGTACGACAACATCGCAAGGACGGACTCGGCCCAAGTGCCTGAGGTGTTCATCCATCCCTCCGCAGCCAAGGCGAAGGGCCTGACGGAGGGCCAGGAAGTATCTGTTTTCACGAGGCACGGTTCCATGGTATTCTCGCTGAGGTTCGATCCGCTGATGAGGGAAGACCTCCTTTATGCCCACCATGGAAGGTGGACGGACAGGGGCGGAGGGATAAACAACCTGACTAGGGGCTATTTGGCTGACATGGGCGGGCAGGGTGCGCTTTACGACTGCGCGGCAGGCATACGCCCGGCGGAGGTGCTGAAATGAGCAGGGTGAGGATCATCGTCAACATGAAGGCCGGAAGAGGAAAGAGCGGCCATACTTTCCCCCAGTTCACCAGGGCTTTGCAGGATCAGGGCATAGACTTCGACGTACAGGTGACCCAGAGGCCGGGCCATGCTGTGGAGCTTGCTGGCCAGGCCAGGAAAGAGGGCATCGGGCTTGTAATCGCCGCCGGCGGCGACGGCACCTATCACGAGGTGATGAACGGAATCACCGACAATGGCAGGATTATTAACCCCATGACTGCGATGGGCGTGGTCACAAGCGGCAGCGGGTGCGACTTCCCCAGGTCCATCGCCATGCCAAGGGACGACTGGAAGGCGACCGCCCAGGTCATAAAGGCGCAGAAGTACAGGTATGTAGACCTGGTCAAGGTGACCTTCACAGGACCTTACGGGGCAAGGGAGACGCGCGCCTTCCTGAACGCCTCCAACGCCGGCCTTCCCAGCGAGACTATACAGAACGCGGAGTCGTTCAAGATACTCGGCGGCAAGGCGGGTTACCTTCTCGCCGGGATAAAGACGCTGCTAGCATTCAGGAACAAGGACCTGAGGCTCACGGTAGACGGCAAGGAGGCCTTCAACGGGAAGGCTGTGATGGCGACCATGGGAAACGGGAGGTACTGCGGGGGAGGAATCATGTTCACCCCTAATGCGGACCCCTTCGACGGGCTTCTTGACTGCGTTGTGATCGGAGACCTGAACGTCTTCGAGGTCCTAAGGGAGATACCCAAGATATACAGGGGCGGGCATCTGGCGAACCCGAAGATAAGGCAGTTCAGGGGAAGGCAGATGAAGCTCGAATCGAGGCTGCCCCTTTATGCGGAGATGGACGGGGAGCTTCCCGGTACGCTTCCGATGGAGTTCGATATCATGCCTGAGGCGCTCAGGATACTGGTACCGTGATGGCCGAGAATGTGAACAATGGGGCAAAGTCGGCCCCCTTGATGGTATAATAATCCTTGGTTGCCAGCCTATCGGAAAGGCAGCCATGTAGCGGAGGTGCTCCGATGTCTGTTTGGGTGGTTCTTGGTGCCCAGTGGGGCGACGAAGGCAAAGGGAAAGTGGTGGATTACCTGGCCGGGAAGGCCAAGCTGGTTATAAGGTATCAGGGCGGCGATAACGCCGGCCATACGGTGATAAACGATTTCGGCAAGTTCGGCATGCATCTGATTCCTTCAGGGATATTCAACCCGGGGGCGGTCAGCCTCATCGGGACAGGCACCGTGGTTAACCCCATATCGCTTCTGAAGGAGATGGAGCAGGTCAGGGCGGCGAAAGTGCCGCTCGACAGGCTTGTGATCTCTGACAGGGCGCAGCTGGTGATGCCATACCACCTTGCCCTTGACAGGGCTGAGGAGAAGTATCGCGCGGCCCTTTCCGGCAAGGAGAAGATAGGCACCACGCTGAGAGGCATAGGCCCGGCGTACGCGGACAAGTCGGCGAGGTGGGGAATACAGGCCGGCGAGATGATGGACTGGGCGCACTTCGCAAGGCGAGTCAGGACCAACCTCGACAGGGCGAACCTGATGCTCAAGCACATATACTCGGAGCCCGAGATCGACTTCGACGCCATGATGAAGGAGCTTGAACCCGCCTGCAGGCAGATAATGCCTCACATAGCGGACAGCTTCCCCATTGTGAAGAGGGCGCTGGACGAAAACTGGGAGATGATACTCGAAGGGCAGCTCGGCGCGATGCGCGACCTGGACTGGGGGACATACCCGTACGTCACGTCGTCGAACCCGATAGCCGGAGGCGCCTGCTCGGGAGCCGGCATCCCCCCGTCGAGGATCGACGAGGTAATAGGGGTCGTCAAGGCTTACTCGACCTCAGTGGGAGAAGGGCCGATGCCTACCGAGCTGTCTGATGAGACCGGCAAGGCATTCAGGGACATTGGCGGCGAGTA
>CAZNZD010000030.1:0-18388 GCA_964577435.1 uncultured Clostridia bacterium | reverse complement strand
AATATCCTCGCCACAGCCTCCGGCATGAAGCCGTTTGCGCCCAGGCCGTAGACCGTCTCCGTCGGAAAGGCTACAAGCCCTCCCGACCTGATGGTCTCCGCCGCCTTGTTGAGCCCGTCTTCCTTTATGCCCCGCGACATGTCGACGAACAAGGTGTTCATAAGGCTCGCCCCCTTCAGCATCTGGCCTCGGCAACCCTGTCGATACCTAACAGGTCCTTTCGGACCGCAATGCCTCCGTAACCTGCCTTCTCAAGCATGCCGCACACGCTTTCGGCCTGCCCTGCCCCCATCTCGAGAACGATAGCCCCCCCGGGCTTGAGCCATCTGAGCGCGCCTTCGGCGATTCTTCCGTAGAAGTCCAGCCCGTCTTCGCCCCCGTCCAGCGCGATTCGCGGTTCATGCACGGATATCTCAGGCTCCAGCGCGTCTATGTCAGCCGTCCTTATATACGGCGGATTCGCCATGATGAGGTCGAATTCCCCCTCAAAGGGGACGGGCCATGAACTAAAAAGGTCCGACTGCAAGGCCTCGGCCCTTCCGTCGAGCCCATGCAGGCTTATGTTCCTCATGGCGATTGCAAGCGCACCCTCCGAGACATCGGACAGAAGCAGCCTTGATCCGGGGTAATGAAGCGCCACGCTTATCCCGGGCGCCCCGCTTCCGCAGCATAGCTCAGCCAGATGCGGCTCCGGCACGCCCTTAAGCGCCTCGATGCCCGCTTCGGCCATTAGCTCCGTCTCGGGCCTGGGGACCAATGCGCCCTCGGCTACCTGGAAGTCCAGCCCCATGAACTCCTTGTGCCCCCTGATGTAGGCGACAGGCTCCCTTCTGCCCCTTCTCATCACAGCCTGCCTGTAGGCGGCCACCTCGCCTTCGTCAAGAGGCCTCTCGAAGCCTACGTAAAGCTGGATCCTGCTGCAGCCGAGAACGTCGGAAAGCAACAGCTCGGCGTCCAGCCTGGGCGAGGAGGAACCCTTCGCCGCAAGGTAGGAGGCCGACTTGTTCAGAAGCTCCAGGACGGTCCTTTCGGTTCCGGCCTTATTCATCCTTCTTAAGCCTCTCGCTCTGCTCGCTAAGGATGAGCGCGTCTATCATCTCATCGAGGTCGCCGTCGATTATCATGTCCAGCTTATGCAGCGTAAGGCCTATACGATGGTCGGTCATCCTGTTTTGCGGGAAGTTGTAGGTCCTGATGCGCTCCGACCTGTCGCCGCTTCCGACGAGGCTCTTCTTCTGCTGGGCCATCTTCGAGTGCTGCTCTTCGATCGTCTTCTCAAGAAGCCTCGACCTGAGCACCTTCATGGCCTTCTCCTTGTTCTTAAGCTGCGAGCGCTCGTCCTGGCACTGCACTACCAGCCCCGAGGGAAGGTGTGTGATCCTCACCGCCGAGTCGGTCATGTTGACTCCCTGTCCGCCGTGCCCTCCCGCGCGGAAAACGTCCACCCTGAGGTCGTTCGGGTTTATCTCCACGTCGACCTCCTCGGCCTCGGGCATGACTGCAACGGTTGCGGCCGACGTATGGATGCGCCCCTGCGCCTCGGTCTCGGGTATCCTCTGCACCCTGTGGACGCCGGATTCGAACTTCAGCCTGGAGTAGACCTGGTCTCCGGAGATCATAACGATGGCCTCCTTGAATCCTCCAAGGCCCGTCTCCGACATGCTCATCATCTCCAGGTTCCAGTTCTTTCGCTCGGCGTACCTGCTGTACATCCTAAGAAGGTCGCTTCCGAAGAGCGCGGCCTCCTCGCCTCCGGTGCCAGCCCTCACCTCGAGTATGACGTTCTTCTCGTCGAGCGGGTCTTTGGGCAGCAGAAGAAGCTTAAGCTTCGCGTTGAGCTCGTCCTTTCGCGATGTGAGGCCGCCCACCTCTTCCGAGGCCATCTGCCTTAGCTCCTGGTCCTCTTCATGCCAGAGCATCTCCTGCGCCTCGGAAAGCTCGCGCTCCACCGACCTGAGCTCCCTGAAGCTCTCCACTATCGGCGTTAGCGAGGAGTGCGCCTTCGAAAGCTTCCTGAACTGGTCCATGTCGGACACGACATCGGGGGAGGACAGGCTTCTTTCGAGCTCCTCATACCTTTTCTCTACATCGATCAGCTTCTCAACCATATCCTGGCGTTATCCTTCCGTCACTTCAGCCGGGGTCGGCTGGCTTATTATCTCCCCGTCCATCTCAAGGGCCCCCCTAAACGCCGCCACCGCCACTTCGACCATGCCGTCGTCGGGCTGCTTGGTCGTAAGCTTCTGCAGCTGGAGGCCGGGGTATGAGACTGCCCTTAGTATGGCGCTGTCGCGCCTTTTCGCCGCAAGCTTGAAGAGCTCGTAGGCCAGCCCCGCGATGAGGGGAAGCAGCACAATCCTCGTGCCTATCCTTTCGATGAGGGTCTGCCTGCCGAGAACAGAGTATATCAGTATGGAAACGAACATGACGATCAGAAGGAAGTTCGTCCCGCACCTCGTGTGCATCGTGGTATGGGCCTGGATGTGGGCCGCGTCGAGCGGCTCGTCGCTCTCGTACGCCGCGATTACCTTATGTTCCGCGCCGTGGTAGGCGAAGAGCCTCTTTATATCCTTCATGTAGGATATGGCGTACAGGTATAGGCCGAATATGGTGAGCCTGAGCGCCCCTTCGACCAGGTTCACGAGGAATATGCTGGCGATGAACCTGGACACGAGGGAGACCAGAAGGTTCGGCAGCACTATGAAAAGTCCCACGAAAAGCGCGAAGCTTGCAAGAAGTGTAAGCGCTACCTCCCAGCTTGTGAGCTTCTCCTCCTCGCCGGTCGCCTCGTTGGCGGAGAACATGAGGGCATCCATGCCGATTATCAGAGTCTCCACGAAGTTGACCACGCCTCTTATCACAGGAAGCTTCAGAAATGGGGGTTTCTTGTCCTCCTTCATGAGCTTCTTGTACATTGTTATCTTCCCGTCGGGCTTTCTTACCGCGACGCTTATCCCCCTGCGCCCTCTCATCATCACGCCCTCGAGGACCGCCTGACCCCCGTAGCTGAACTTCTCGCTCATTAATACACCTCTCATCAGATCAAGGCCGGCCGGGCACCTCATGGCATCTCCTGCACCTGGCCTCGTAGGATTCGCTGGCACCGATCATGACGACCGGGTCGTCGTATTTGGCGGGCCTTCCGTTCACCAGGCGCTGAGTCCTGGACGCCGGCGCGCCGCACTTCATGCATATGGCGTTGAGCTTCGTGACCTCCTCGGCAAGTGAAAGAAGCTTGGGCATCGGCCCGAAGGGCTCCCCCCTGAAGTTCGTGTCGAGCCCCGCCACTATTACCCTAACGCCGCTTTCGGCCAAAGCATCGCAGACTTCGACGAGCCCCTCGTCGAAGAACTGCGCCTCGTCGATGGCGACTACCTGGGTGCCCAGAGGCACCGCCGCCATCACGTCCGCAGATGTCGCTATGGGAATGCTTTCGAGCTTGTCCCCGTCGTGGGAGACTACCTCCCTGGCCGAGAACCTGTCGTCTATGGAATGCTTGAGGACCACTACCCTCTGCCTGGCGATTCTTGCCCTCTTGACCCTTCTTATGAGCTCCTCGCTCTTCCCAGAGAACATGGAACCGCAGACGACCTCGATCCAGCCGCCGGCGTGCACACCCCTCATATCCATCGACGTTACCTCCAAAGGCGCTCTACCAGTTTATTATAAAATAATGTCGGAGCCTTAGCATATAGCAAGGCTCCGACATATTCCCGTCCGGGCGCAAAGGCGATGAGCCCTTCCGCCCCTTCGTCTAAAGGTTGTGCTTCTTGCGGAACTTCTCCACCCTGCCGCCGGTGTCCACGATTCTCTGGACTCCAGTGGTGAACGGGTGGCACTTCGAGCAGATCTCGACCCTGAGGTTCTCGGCCGTCGAGCCGGCCTCGAAGGTCTCGCCGCAAGCGCAAGTGACCTTGGTCAGCTTGTACTTGGGATGTATCTTCTCCTTCATTCTATGCACCTCCAAATAACAGAAGGAACTGCCTCTTCGACATAAAGCAAGAAGGATTATAACATGACGGCGGGATACAATGGAAGAGATAATCCCTCTAAAGCACCCGGAATATCATGCACTTCAGGTAATCCGTCTCCGTCATGGAGAGGAGCACCGTGTGGTCTCTTGCCTGCGACCTCGCCTCCACCAGCTGAAGGTGCCTGCCGGCATCCGCGGCGGCCATGGCGATCACGTCCTTGAAAAGCTCTGAGCTTATATGCTGCGAGCAGCTTGAAGTGACGAGATACCCGCCCGGGCGCGTAAGCTTGATGCCCCTCAGGTTTATCTCCTTGTATCCTCTCAGCGCCCCCTCGATGGCCTCCTTGTTCCTTGTGAAAGGCGGCGGGTCCAGCATGACCAGGTCATATGAGGCTCCCTCCTTGACAAGCTTGTTAAGCTCGTCGAAGGCGTTGGCGGCGGTGAACCTGCTGATGCCGGCAAGGCCGTTTAGCTCGGCGTTTGCCCTTGCCTGCTCGACCGCCTGCTCGCTCATATCCAGGAAATGCAGGCTCTTCGCGCCCCTAAGTCCTGCCAGGAGGCCGAAGCTTCCGTTGTAGCAGAAGGCGTCAAGCACGTCCGCTCCCTGCGCATATGCCGCCGAGGCAAGCCTGTTCTCCCTCTGGTCAAGGTAATATCCCGTCTTCTGCCCCGTCGAGACGTCTATGTCCATCCTGACGCCGTTCTCGTCTATCCTGAGCCTAGTGTCGAACTCGTCCATGAGGAAACCTGTGGACGGTTCGAGCCCCTCATACCTTCTTACCGGCATGTCGCTGCGCTCGTAGGCCTTCCTGGTGCCAAGAATGCCCGAGACGAGCCCGGCCAGCATTCCTTTCCTCCTGTCCATCCCGGAGGTCGTCGCCTGGAGCACGAAGGCATCGCCGTAGACGTCCACGGTAAGGCCGGGAAGCATGTCCCCTTCGCTGTTTATTAGCCTGTAGGATGTCGCGTCCGGCGCGACCCTCCTTCTGTGGGCAAGGCATGAGGCGATGGCCTTCGCGAAGAACTCCTCGCCTATCTCCTGCCTTCCCCTTGTTAGAAGCCTCGCCTTAAGCGCGGGTGAGCCGCAGAGCATCGCCTTTCCCAGGAATGTGCCCTTTCCGCTCACTACGTCCGCTATGTCTTCCCCCGGCCCTGCCTCGACCCTTTCGATCTCGCCGTCGAATATCCACAGGTGCCCGGCCCTTATTCTCCTGTCTTTACCGCCAAAAAGCCTGATGCTCGCCAATTGCGTTCCTCCGAAGAAAGCGCCGCGGGCTATGCTCGCCCGCGGCGCGCTTATTGTATCTTCCGCCTACTTGAGGTAGGCTTCGATCTCGTAGACTCTGGCCCTGGTGCCTTTCTTGTCCATCTCCTTGAAGTACACCCTTATCTGGCTCGTGCTTATCTGGTTGAACGTGAGGGTTATCACCTCAAGGGCGTTGCCCGTCCCCTTCGCCTTTCCGTCCTTGTACTCGGCGATGTCGACCCATTTGCCACCTATCACCGCACTGACGACGAAGTTCTTGGGCATGTAGTCATTGGTTACCTTCAGCAGCACGGTGTTGATCGACACTGTCTTGCCGAAGCTTATCTCCAGCCATATAGTCGAGTTCTCAGCCGGAGGATTCTTCGACTCCCAGAAGGAGGACGCGCTTTCGTCGTTTGCAAGAGGCGCCGCGTTTCCTCCGTTGAAGCCGTTGGTATCGGCCTTGGCGCCCTGGGACTTGCCGGCGAGGTTCACAGAAGCCTGGCCTGGAGGCGTCACTACCGGCGGTGTTATGGGCGGGATGACTATCGGGGGCGTCACAGGAGGAGTCACAGGAGGGGTCACAACGGTTGCCGCCGTCCTGAAGCTCTGGGTCTGCGATGCCGTCATGTTGCCCGCAGGATCCATCACGACCGCGCGGTAGTAATAGGTCGTGTTGGGCTGCAGCCCCGTCACATTTATGCTAAACGAGGTGTTTCCGACCTTGGAGGACACCGTCGTCGGGGTGACGATCACCGAGCTCGGGGCCACTGAGCTTATCGCGGAGGACCTAACGCTGGCATCTCCCGATACCGAGCTCATCGATGCCGTGCTGGATCCGAACTCCACGCTTCCGAACGCAGGCTCGTTGGTCAGCCAGGTTACCGTCGCCGAGTTCTGCGTTATGTTGGACGCGTTGAGGTTACTTATCGCCGGCGCCCTGGTATCAAGCGTTATCGACGCAAGGTATGCCTGCGACATGTTGCCCGCCGCGTCTCGGTACATGACCCAGATGTTCTTCTGGCCGTCGCCCGATGAGACCTGCAGGGTGACCTTGGAGCTGAACTGCTGCCAGTTGCCCCAGCTTACGTTGGAGGCATTGACGCCCTCTCCGGCTCTGAACTGGAGCTGGCTCTGCTGCGTTACGTTGTCGCTTGCATTGAGCGTCAGCTGGACATACAAGGACCTGGTGAACTTCGTGCCGTCGTTTATCATGAGCGAGCCCGTAGGCGGCGTAATATCAGTCGGCACGGGCGCCTGAGTCCTGAAGCTGTATACCTGCGATGCGGCCACGTTTCCTGCGATGTCCATGGCCACCGCCCTGTAGTAGTAGGTGGTATCCGACCTAAGCCCGGTCAGCTGGATGTTGAAGCTTGTGCCTCCTGGCCTGGACGCCACGGGGTTCGGCGTTATGATAACCGAGCTGGGCTCCACCGAGCTTGCCGACGCTGAGCTTACGGAGGGCTCTCCTGACGTCATCGTAATCGAGTAGGAGGCTGTCCCGTATTCTACGCTTGCGAACGCAGGCTCGCTGGTGGTGAAGCCTACCACCGCGGAGCTTGTCGTAATGTTGTAGGCCTGCAGGCCGCTTATGCCGGGGGCCCTCGTGTCGAGCACCACGGATGCCACGTACGCCTGTGAGACGTTGCCCGCCGCATCCCTGTAGCTCACCCAGATGTTCCTCTGGCCGTCACCCGCCGACATCTGGTATTGGACCCTGGTGGTATACTGCTGCCAGCTGCCCCAGTTGATGTTGAACGAGCTCAGACCCTCGCCGATTCTGAACTGTATTTCGGACTGGGAGGACCTGTCGTCCGTAGCATAGAGGTTCAGGTAGACGTACCTGGACCTTGTGTACTGCGAGTTGTCGTTAATGGATATCGAGCCTGTAGGCGCCTTGGTATCCGTGGGAAGCGGCGCCTGGGTAGTGAAGCTCATTACCTGCGATGCCGCCACGTTTCCAGCAAGGTCCATGGCCACCGCCCTGTAGTAATATGTGGTGCCGGTCCTAAGGCCGCTTATCTGTATGTTGAAGCTCGTCGTGCCGGGCCTGGACGCTATCGGATTCGGGGTTATTATCACTGAGCTGGGCTCCACCGAACTTGCCGACGCGGAGGATACGCCGCTGTCTCCCGCAACCAGGCTGAGGGAGAACGATGCAGTGCCGTACTCGACGCTTCCGATGGCAAGCTCGCTCGTGTTGAACGCTATCACAGCGCTCGTGGTGGTGATGTTGTAGGCCTGAAGGCCGCTTATGCCGGGAGCCCTGGTATCAAGGATCACGGTCGCCGAATAGGCCTGGGATACGTTTCCTGCCGCGTCCCTGTAGCTTACCCAGATGTTCCTCTGGCCGTCACCGGCCGGCATCTGGTACTGGACCCTCGTCGTGTACTGCTGCCAGCTGCCCCAGCTTATGTTGAAGGAGCTTGAGCCCTCTCCGATTCTAAACTGCAGCTCGCCCTGCGACGACCTGTCGTCGCTCGCGTAAAGGTTCAGGTACACATACCTGGACCTGGTGTACTGCGAGGTGTCGTTGATGGATATGGAGCCAGTCGGCGCCTTGGTGTCGGACTGCACGGCAGCCTGCGTCCTGAAAGAGCTGACCGAGCTTTCCGAGGAGTTGCCGGTGGCGTCTCTGGACATGACCTTGTAGAAGTAGGTCGTGTTGGAAAGCAGGCCCATCACGGTGACCCTGTGCGACCTGGTCGAATCGGCCTGCCCAACGGTTCCTGTCAGGGAGTACTGGGATGTGCCGAAAAGCACCCAGGAATCCGAGTTCTCGTCGGTGTCCCAGGTTACGTCAGCCCTGTCGGACCCTGCCTGGGCCGCAACCCAGCTTATCTTGGGCGCCACCCTGTCTAGGTTAATCTTGAAGGATGCCTCGGCGGAGATGTTGCCCTGGGAGTCCCTGACCCTTGCGTATATGGTCCTTGAGCCCTCCCTGTCGCTTACCGTGAAGCTTGCATAAGTTCCGTATGCCTGCCATGCGCCCCAGCTGGAAGCGTCGTCCCTGAAGCTCATCTCCGTGACATATCCTGAGTCGTCGGAGGCGAACAGCTCAAGGCCGATGTTCCTGTTGGCGGTGTTTGCGATGCCTCCGCTCGCCCTGAAGGTCGTGATGACGGGGGCGGTCCTGTCGGAGGACATGGTCGTAAAGCTCCTGGGATCAGAGTATGACTGGCGCCCAGCCGCGTCCCAGGCCACTATCTGGTACTGGTAGCTGGTAATCTGTGAAAGCCCGGTGAGCGCGACCTGCGCGCTTTGCGTGGGGCCCACCTGCGAGGACGTGAACTGCTGGCCGCCTCCCGTATAGACCACGTAGCCGTATGCCGGCACATCCGTGCTCCAGACGATCGTCGCACTGCTGGCAGTGATATTAAGCGCGTTGGCTCCGCTTATCACGGGGCCTCTTGCGGGCATGCTTACCGTAAGGCTCACCAGCTGGCCTTCGCCCTTAAGCCCGTAGCTGTCGGTGGACATGGGCTTAAAGGAGTATGTCTGGCCGGTGACCAGCCCCGATATCTCAACAGAGTGGGCCCTGGTCTGCACTGGCGAACCAACTGTGTTGACGGCCTGGCCCAGCCTGTATTCCACATAGCTGTCGGACGTGCGGTCTGTGTCCCACTTCACCGTCACCTTGCCGGTTCCTGTCTCTGTGACGGAGACGTTCGTGAGCACGGGGCCCGGCACCGATGCGCTTATGTCCGCGTTGAACTGGGCGAAATTGCCCGCCCCGTCGACCACAAAGCCGCTTACCAGCCTCGATGCCGCAGAGCCGGTGTACACGAACGGGAACGACCCGCCTATCCAGCGGAAGAGCTTCCACGACTGACCGTCGGGCGAAAGCCAGAAGGAGCTTATGCCGGTCAGCGCGTCAGTGGCCTGCATGTTCATAAGGAACACGTTCCCTGAGCTGTATTTGGCCTCCCTTACCACGGCGGCCGGCGCCGTCGCGTCAAGGATTATCTGCTGGATCGGGCCGTCCTTCGCAAGGGAGAACAGGCCGTCTCTCGTCCTCATCTGCACTGTCTTTATCCCGTCGTTTTCCGTGAGCATCCAGTCATAGGATGCGGTGGCTCCGAACTTGAAGTTGAACGCCGAGTAATCGGAATTCTCGTTCTTGAAGGAGGTGTAGCTGGAGGACGTATTCACGTTAAGGGTCACCTTGCGGCCGTTGGTCACGGTGGCCCCGCCGTTTATCACGAATCCGTCGAAGGGAGGAATCGAAATGCCCGCAAACTGCAGGCTCGATGTCCCCTTGGCCCTCATCTCCGCCTGGACCGCGTTCAGAAGATAGGTGGCGATCGGATTGGACGCGTTCAGAGCAAGGGAGGATTTCAAAGAGACCTCCGCCTGCTGCAGCAGCCCGAGGTTCCTTTCAACCTGGGCCTTGTATGCGAATACGCTGTCGAGCCCCTCCGCGGACGGCCTCTGGACCAGCTCGTTAAGCATGCCCAGGGCGCCGTTGAGGTCTCCGGTGTCGGCAAGGCTTCTTGCCAGCCCGAAGCCCGCCCAGTATGAGCCTGGCGAGGCTAGAAGCGCTGACCTGTATGCCGCGGCGGCACCTTGCGCATCGCCGGTCATGGCGATAAGGTCAGCCGCCATCAGCCATGCGCCGGCCGCCTTAGGCTCTATGCCCGCCGCATACCTGTAGAAGCTCAGGGCCTCTATCGGCCTTCCCTGGGCCAGAAGCACGTCGCCCATGGCCTTAAGGGGCAGGTAGCCGATGTCGTATCTGTACATAAGAGGTGTTAGGAGCGCCTCGGCCGCCTTGTAGTTTCCGCCTGCGAACTCCGCCGCCGCAAGGGCGTGGACTACCGCCGCGTCAGACTGGGCCGACGTGCTCGACTTCGCCATGTTGACATAGTAGGCGAGCCTCTGTGAGTCCTTCGCGAACAGCGAGACGTAGATTATGTTCGCCAGCGCCTCGTTGTCCAGCTGGAAGAGGCTTGCTCCCCTCTCCAGGGTCGCGAAGGCCTCCTGGGTGCGCCCGGACATGAAATAGGCGCGCCCAAGCCCTGATATCGCCGGCTTGCTGCTTGGGAAGTAGTTGATCGCATTAGTGTACGCCTTCACGGCCTCCGCAAGGTTTGCCGCCTGCTCCTGGGTTGGAGCCCATGCAACGGCCGGGCCGGTGCCAGTAAGGGCCTCTACCCTGGAATCATATGCAGCCCTTGACCCAGACAGCCCCTCGTAGGCCATGCCCATGCCGTTCCAGGCCGTCGTGTTCTGAGGCTCGTAATTAAGAGCCAGCCTGAACTCCGTCACTGCAAGAAGCCAGCTGCCATCGGCAAGGGCCTTCTCGCCGTTTTGAAGGTGAACGGGAACCTGCGCTCCGGCAGGGGTAATGCCGATTGCCATGATCAGCACTACGATGCTTGCCAGAATCAGCGCATTTGCTTTCCTGTTCCTCATGACGATCCCTCCTATCGAATCTCTTATCGCTTATCCATTCAGACCGCTATTTCGACGGTAAACGGCAGGAGCAAGTTCCTGCCGTCTTGTGAAATTATGGGCGAAGCCTGTTCAGCAGCCTTGGGAACGGGATCATCTCCCTGATATGCTCCGAACCGGTTATCCAGGCAACCGTCCTCTCGATTCCGATGCCGAAGCCCGAGTGGGGCACCGAGCCGTACTTCCTCAGCTGCATGTACCAGCCGTAGGCATCCTCGCCGAGCTCGTGCTGCCTCATCCTCTCGAGCATGAGCTCCGGGTCGTGTATCCTCTGGCTGCCGCCGATTATCTCGCCGTAGCCTTCCGGGGCGAGCACGTCGGCGCACTTGACCACCTCAGGCCGGTCCGGGTCGGGTTGCATGTAGAACGCCTTTATCGAGGTCGGGTAGTTCATGACGAACACCGGCCTGTCGAACTTGCTGGATATGAGAGTCTCGTCGGGGGCGCCGAAGTCGTCTCCCCACTGGACATCATGTCCGGCCTCCTTAAGCATCGCTATCGCATCGTCGTATGAGATCCTGGGAAAAGGCGGCTTTATGTTCTCGAGCTTGGTGATGTCCCTTTCAAGCAGCTCAAGCTCGGGCCTTCTCCTCTCCACGACCTTTTGTACCATGTGGGAGACCAGCTCCTCCTGGACCTTCTGGTTCTGCTCCTGGTCGCACCACGCCATCTCGGGCTCAAGCATCCAGAACTCTATGAGATGCCTTCTGGTCTTGGATTTCTCGGCCCTGAAGGTCGGCCCGAAGCAGTATACCTTCCCGAAGGCCATGGCATCGGCCTCGTTGTAGAGCTGCCCGGACTGGCTCAGGTAAGCCTTCTCCTCGAAGTACTGGGTCTCGAACAGGGTCGTGGTGCCCTCGCACGCCGCAGGCGTAAGTATCGGGCAGTCCACCCTTATGAAGCCGTTGCCGTTTAAGTACTCCTGGGCGGCGGCTATCACCTCATGCCTTATCATAAGTATCGCATGCTGCTTCTTATGCCTTATCCAGAGGTGGCGGTTGTCCATAAGGAAATCGACGCCGTGCTCCTTGGGCGTTATCGGGTATTCGTCGGCCACCTGGAACACCTCGAGGCTTTTCACCGTGAGCTCAAAGCCGCCCTTCGCGCGCTTCTCCTCGCGGACCGTCCCCGTAAGCTTGATGGACGATTCCTGTGTGAGCCTTCCTGCGGCCTCGAACTGCTCGTCGGGTACCTCCCCCTTCACAGCGACGCACTGTATGAAGCCAGTGCCGTCCCTGAGCTCAAGGAAATGTATCCTTCCGCTGGAACGCTTGTTATAGAGCCATCCTCTTAGCTCTACTTCCTCGTCCTTGAAATTGCCTATAGTCGCTATAGTCGCCAGCGTCGCCATGAGCACACCTCCAGATGAAACTGCAACTTTAGTATAGTATAGCAGTATCTATCGCGTCTTGTTAAGGAATGGCAAAGCGGCGGGTGCTGCCCGCCGCCTCATGCCGGATACTATTAGGTTTCCTGCCTAGCCCAGGTAGAACACCTCTACATATAGCCTGAGCGATTCGATGTACGTCGAGCCGGTAAGCGCGCCTGAGACGTTGTTCACGCTTATGACGGTCAGCCTCACTACGAAGGGCTTCTGGTAGTACTCGACTACCCTGTCCTTGTAGGCTGCGTCCGGACCCGTCGGGGTAAGCTCGGTGAACAGCTGCTGGGAGGCGCCCTGCACAGAGATAAGGCCCTGGACCTTGGTTATCATCCCGAGTATGCTCTCTGACCTTAGAGTGAGCGCCCCGTTGTAGCCGTAATATGAGAAGGATTCGCTTACCGTCGTCGATGACGGCCAGCCCAAGTCAACGATCTTAGTGAAGATCGGTGTCCCGTAACCCTTCTCCACGACCCTCTCGAGCTGGATATGCACGCTCTGGCTCGCTGACCCTGCAACCTGCACCCTTCTAGTCGAGGTGTAGTAACCCGGCGCGACCGCCGTTATCTCATACTCCCCGTACTTAAGGTTCGAGATGTTGACGGGGCTTGCCCCCTGATCCTGTCCGTTGACGAATACCCTGGCCCCCGAGGGATTGGTCGTGACGTTGATCTTTCCGTTGAGAAGCCCGGGAAGCGGCAGCGACGGTATGCTTATCGGAGGCGCCACTACCGGAGGGATCACCTGCACGGGCGGCACCACGGGCGTCGGGGCGGGTATCCAGCCCGAGCCTACGGTATAGGTCGCATACGCGCTGGACCAGTCGTTTTTAAAGACGGGGGTTATCACGATGCTCTTTACCTGCGCCATGAAGCCGTCCGCCTCTATGTTGATGTTGACCTGCGGCGCGAAGCTGCTCTGCTGGAGCGACCTTCTGAGCCAGTCGGTGTCGTTGATCTTGTCCGGTGTGCTGATGAGCACCAGCTGGTCCGTTCCGTTGGGTCCGCCTATGGTCAGGTTGTACTTGCTGTTGTCAGGCAGCTGGTAGGCCCTGTTGGCCTTGACCCTGTTGTCGCTCGAGTAGATGTTCGGGAAGATGAGCCTTACGACTCCCGCTGCATCCACGGAGAACACATATGCGTAGGCGTCCTTGTTCACCCTGAAGCTTATGCTTATCTTGTCGCCTATCGAGTAGTTCGCCTTGTCGGTCCAGATGCTCGTCTGGTAAGGCGGGTTCGGGTTGATGATGATGCTGTTGACGCTGGGTGCGCCGGCCAATGCCGCCCCTGCGGGCAGCAAAAGCGCCGCCATCAATGCCATAATTGCCGCGATTCTGAGAGCTTTCATGCTTCTGCCTCCTTCGCGCCGGCCCTTAGGCATCCTCACCGTCCGCTCCCGACACCATGTAGTTAGGTGCCTCCTTGGTGATGTACACGTCGTGCGGGTGACTTTCCTTGAGCCCTGCGCCTGTTATTTTCATGAACTTGGCCTTCTCGGACAGCTCCTTGAGGTTTGCCGCCCCGCAGTACCCCATCCCTGCCCTAAGGCCTCCCATCAACTGATATATCGTATCCGATACCGAGCCCCTGTATGGAACCCTTCCTTCTATCCCCTCGGGGACTAGCTTCGAGCTACCCTGCTGGAAGTACCTGTCGGAGGAGCCCTCCTTCATCGCGCCGATGGAACCCATCCCGCGGTACACCTTGAAGCTCCTGCCCTTGTAGATCTCGAAATCCCCGGGACTCTCATCCGTTCCTGCCAGAAGCTGGCCTATCATCACCACTGCGGCACCTGCCGCAAGCGCCTTCGTCACGTCTCCTGAGAACTTGATGCCTCCGTCGGCAACCGCCGGCTTCCTGCCGGAAAGGCCCTCCACAGAGTCCATGATGGCCGTAAGCTGAGGCACCCCTATTCCGGCAACAACCCTGGTGGTGCAGATGGAGCCGGGACCGATACCTACCTTCACTATGTCGGCTCCCGCGTCCATAAGGTCCCTCGCGCCATCAGCAGACGCCACGTTTCCGGCCATGAGCTGGCAGTCCTTGAAGTTGGCCTTGATCTTCCTAACAGTCTCTACGACTCCTTTGGAGTGCCCGTGCGCAGTATCTAGGCAGATGAGGTCGCATCCTGCCGAAAGAAGCGCCGCGGTCCTCTCCATCGTGTCCTTAGTTACTCCTATCGCCGCCCCTACGAGAAGCCTACCTCCCGGGTCCTTCGCCGAGTTGGGATACTTCTGGGCCTTCTGTATGTCCTTGATGGTTATCAGGCCCTTAAGGTTGAAGTCCTTGTCCACCAAGGGGAGCTTCTCCACCCTGTGGCATTTCAGGATCTCGATTGCCTGGGCCATCGTCGTCCCTTCGGGGGCGGTGATCAGGTTCTCGCTCGTCATGGCCTCGGATACCAGCTTCTCGAAGTCCGTCTCGAACCTCAGGTCCCTGTTTGTGAGTATGCCGACGAGCTTGCCGTTTCTGGTTATTGGGACTCCGGAGATCCTGTAACGTTCCATCAAAGCGAGCGCATCTTTGATTTTCGCATCGGGAGGAAGCGAGAACGGGTCGACTATGACGCCGTGCTCCGAGCGCTTCACCTTGTCCACTTCGAGCGCCTGCCTGTCGATGGGCATGTTCTTGTGGATTATGCCCATGCCGCCTTCCCTGGCGACCGCGACTGCCATCCTTGCCTCAGTCACCGTGTCCATCGCAGACGACATGACCGGGATGTTGAGCCTTATCCTCTCGGTGAGCTGGACTTTAAGATCCACCTCCGAAGGGGTCACCGTCGAAAACCCCGGCTGAAGCAGGACGTCGTCGAACGTAAGCCCTTCCCTTATACCAATCTCCTTTTTCATCTTCCCCTCCTATGAGAAGAAGGCTCAGCCTCAACGGCCAAGCCCTCAATGTTCACTCCTCGATATTCTGCCTTGCAATCGAATCTGGCATGATGTGGAGCTCCTCCCACTGTTTCCTGTCGATGAAGTTCGGGCACTCGTCCACAAGTGACACACCCGTGGAATTCTGAGGGAACGCAATGACGTCCTTCAGGTTGTCCAGGTCGAACATCATCGCAAGGAGCCTGTCCAAGCCAAGCGCTATCCCGCCATGCACCGGCGCGCCGTAGTTATAGGCCTTCAAAAGGAAGCCGAACTTGCTTTCCGCCTGCTCGTAGGGCATCCCTATCACCGCCATCACGCGCCTTTGCAGCCCAGGGTCGCTTATCCTGATGCTTCCGGACCCTAGCTCGCTTCCGTTCATGACCAGGTCGTACAGCCTGCCGAGGACCCTGCCGGGCTCCTTCTCCATGAAATCCAGGTGTTCGGCCTTGGGTGAGGTGAATATGTGGTGCATGGCATCCCATTTTCCCTCATCCTCGTTCCACTCGAACATCGGGAAGTCCGTGATCCAACAGAACCGGAACACGTCCTTGGGTATGAGATCCAGCTTCCTTCCCAGAGCCTTCCTCACCTGCCCGAGCGAGACAGCCGATACGTTCTCCTTGTCCGCCGTCATGAACAGCATGTCGCCGTCCTTCGCGCCGGTGGCTTCAATGAGCGCCTGCTGAATCTCGTTCGAAAGGAACTTGGCGACGCTTCCGTGGAGGGCTCCCTCGGCGCACTTCAGCGCCACCAGGCCCTTCGCCCTGTAGTTCTTCGCAAGCTCCGTGAGCTCGTCTACTTCCTTCCTTGTGAATGAGGCGCAGCCCGGCGCGGCAAGCGCCCTGACCCTGCCTCCGGATGCGGCAGCTGCTTTGAACACCTCGAAGTCCGAGCCGGCGGCGATATCCGTTACATCCTTCATCTCCAGGCCGAACCTTAAGTCGGGCTTGTCCGATCCGAAGCGGTCCATGGCGTCTTTGTATGTCAGCCTCTCGAATGGGGCCTTCACCTCTGCTCCGAGTCCCGCCTTGAACGCATCCTGCACCACTTTCTCGATGACAGCGTATACGTCCTCTTCATCGCAGAAGCTCATCTCCAGGTCCACCTGGCTGAACATGAGCTGCCTGTCGGCCCTCTGATCCTCGTCTCTGAAGCAGGGGGCAATCTGGTAGTACCTGTCGAAGCCGGCAATCATCAGAAGCTGCTTGTAGAGCTGGGGGCTCTGCGGCAGGGCGAAGAACTTGCCAGGATACCTCCTGGACGGGACCACGAAGTCCCTGGCCCCTTCGGGCGTGCTCCTTACGAGCACAGGCGTCTGGATGTCCAGAAAGCCCATGGAACCGAGAGTCTCCCTTATGGCCTCGGTTATCACGTGCCTTCTTTCCATGTATCTCTGCAGGCTGGGCCTTCTAAGGTCAATATATCTGTACTTCAGCCTTGTCTCCTCGCTTGTGCGCTTGTAGTCCGAGACTTCCACCGGCAGGATGTTCTCCGCCCTTGTGAACACAGTCAGAGACTTGGCCTTGACCTCTATCTGTCCCGTGCTTATGTTGGGGTTCTCAGCCGCGCCCGGCCTTCTGGCCACGATGCCCCCCACCCCGATCACGCTCTCCCTTGTGAGGCTTTCGAACTCCTCGGCAAGCTTCTGGTTCTCCTCGGGCAGCACGGATACCTGTGTCACCCCGTAGCGGTCCCTCAGGTCAAGGAAGATCAGGCCTCCGTGGTTTCTGACGACCTGTACCCAACCGCATATGCTTACTTGCTTGCCGGCGTCTTCCGCCCTAAGCTCACCGCAGGTGTGTGTGCGCAGCATGATTACTCCTCCATCATCGACTCATATATTTTACTAATTATATAACAGATGGGCGGTTAAGGGTTCATCCTTATCCCGCTATTTTCCTCCGGATGCGCGAAAAATCCGGCCCCTCTTCCGGAAGGGCCGGATCTCAATCTGCTTATGAGTGGTGGGAATGCTCCTCGTGCAGCTCCTCGAAAGACAGCCCGAGGCCTTCGCATGCCTCCCCGTGGCAGATCTTCGGGCCGCCGAAGATCTGGCTTGCGTTTATACTGGTGTGCCCTGAGACCGTGTAACCTATAAGGGCGGCTATCGCCCCATAGATGCCGAATGACGGACCGAAGAGCTCCAGGCCTAGCACTGCCGCAGTAATCGGGGTGTTGGCCGCACCGGCCAGGAATGCCACGATGCCGATGCCCGCGGCAAACTGGATGTCGATGCCAAGCGCACGCCCGAAGGCCGCGCCGGCGACTGACCCTATCACGAATATCGGGGTCATCGCACCTCCGCTGAAGCCACACCCTAGGCTTACGGCCACGAAAAGGATCTTGATCGCGAAGGCGAAGTAAGGCACGCTTTCCCCGGCAAGGGCAGGGTCGCAGAGCTCATGCATCCCCAGACCCAGATACTCCCTTCCGAAGACAAGGGCGAGGACTATGAGGATTACCCCGCCAAGGGCAGTCTTAAGCGGCATCCAGAGCTTCACCTTATGGAAGGCCGTCTCTGACACTTCCGCCGCCTTCGTGAAGATGGATGCGGCGATGCCGATTGCGAGAGCTCCAAGAAGCGTATACAGGAGAAGGGGCATGGCTGTGGTTACGGAGAACTCACCGATGCCCCTCCAGAGCTCGCCCCTTTCGGCTATGTCCCAGAGCGGATGATAGATATGGAGCTTTAGCTTCGCGTCGATAAGCCTGGCCGCGAAGACGGAAGTAACTGACGTGATCACTCCGGGCAGAAGGTATGTGTAGTTCAGCGATCCCAGCACAAGGGCCTCGGTAGCGAATATCGCGCCTGCAATGGGCGCTCCGCTTACAATCGAGAAGCCGGCGGCAAGCCCGCAGAGGGTCAACCTTCTCTGGTCCTCCTTCTCGAGCCTCAATATCCTGCCAAGGGTCGAGGTTATCGCCCCGCCTATCTGGGCTGAAGGGCCCTCCTTGCCGAGAGATGCCCCTGCGGCGATGGAGATTACGGTAGCCACTGCCTTCACGGGAGCGACTATGAAAGGGATGTTGCCTGCCCCTTTGTTTATTGACCTTATTACGGCCTCGGTCCCGTGGCCGAACGCCATCGGGGCTACGTTCATGATCAGAAGCGAGCTTATGAAGCCTCCAACGGGCAGCAGCACCCACCACCATGAACCCGCCTCGTGGGCAAGGTCTATTCCCGTATATAGAAGCTTAAGGAAGGCGATAATCGCTATTGCTGACAGCAATCCTGCCAGAACGCCGACCACGAGCCACTTCAAGAGCTCCTTGAGCATGTTGGCGGATTCTTTGGCGCGGGGCGTTACAGGCGACGTCCACGTAGGCAAATCAACCACTCCCTATCGTTTGTTCGCGTATATTTTAGCAGAATATGTGCGTTTCGGCTCAATGTTTCGCATCGTCCGCAAAAAGAAACGGCCCCCGCAAAAAGCGAGGGCCGTTAACTAAAGATCCGGCGGC
>CAZNZD010000029.1:0-18865 GCA_964577435.1 uncultured Clostridia bacterium | reverse complement strand
GCCTTCAGGTCGCCGCTCATGATCAAAGATGTGATGTGCTCTACTACTCCGTCCGAGACCTTCATTCTGTGGATGCCGCCGGGTTTGATGGCCATGCAGACCTCCGCAAGATCTTCTGGGCGCACAAGTGGTATGAGCATCACACCACCAGTAATTTCATTCTATATCAATTTGTAGATTCCTTCATCAAGAATCAAAACCGTCGATACATTTGGAAGACAGGCCGCCTGACAGGCGAAACGAAGGGAGGGCCTCATATGCCCTCCCCTATCATTAATTCCTCTTCTTATCTGCTATTGCTGGACCTTCATCGCCTTATCGAACTCCTCCGCCGAGATGAACTGCGGGGCATAGTCTCCAC
Organism: uncultured Clostridia bacterium; assembly: GCA_964577435.1. GTDB lineage: Bacteria > Bacillota > DTU025 > DTU025 > MWDF01 > MWDF01. Next base: position 18,504 of record CAZNZD010000029.1, on the reverse strand, counting down.
CGGCTGCCCTGATCTGGGCCATGAACCCCCTGAGATGAGTGGACGACCCGTCCTTCAGGTAAGCATAAAGCTCCAGCAGGTCGGCCTTGACGGTCTCCTTAACCGCTTCGTTTATGTCGAATATGTCCTTCTCCTCGGTAAGGGCCCCCACCTTGAGGGCCTCCAGCGATGAGCCCTCGCCTTTCACAAGAAGCGCGGCATAAAGCTCCTGAAGCTTCTTGTCTGCGAATACCGCAGGAAGAGTCGCCTTGGCAGGGTCAGCAATCCCGTATTTCTCTATGACAAGCCTTACTGCGTCGGTGTGCCTCTGCTCGCTTTCCGCGATCTTGTCGAATATCCTGAGGCCCCACTTCTCTCCAAGCACGTTGTAGATGTCCCTTGCGAGCTTCTCCTCCTCGCGGATGAACCTCAAGTGTGCGCCCTCGTCTGTCGTAAGCTTTGCCGCAGCCTCTGCCGGCACGTTCGCCGACAAGCTGAAAAGGACTACCACCGCCGTGCAGACAATCATCGAAAAAGCTATCTTCCTTGCGAGCTTCCGGTCCACGATAAAGCCTCCCTTGCTTAGTCGAACTAAAATGGCAGCATGCTATATGACAAGCCAGTCTAATCCCAGCTCCATGAGCTTTGTGGCCGGTATCTCCCCAGTGTCGGGGTCCCAGCCCATGAGCTCGTAATAGCTTCTCCTTGCCTCGTCGAACTGGACTTCGTCGATCCTGTTGCCGTCAGACGGGCCTTCCTTCAAAGGCTCGAATGCCCTTGCCGGAAGCGTATCGTCCTGCTTGGTGAAGCCCTCCCTGAAGTTGAAGGCCCTGAGCATGTTGATCCTTCTTTCCCCCAGCTTCATGATCTCCCAATGGTTCACATCCCAGCCCGTAGACATGTTCAGGAGCCTCACCACGTCATCGGGGCTGAAGAGGATGTTGATGCCGAAGCAGAACATGCACAGGTCAAGCGTGTCCAGCACGCTGTAGAAGCGCTCAGTGTAGGCGACCAGCTTCGCCTTCTCGAAGCCCAGCTCCTTCATCGGAACCGTCTTCTCGAAGCCGAATGCCCTGACCTGCTCTGAAAGCGGGTCGGCAGAAAGCGAGCCGTCGTGGTTGGAGGACATATGGTCAGCCCCGAAGGGGTTCACCGCATATGCAAGCGCCAAAGAACCCTTGATCCTCGGCATGTGAGCCGGGAACTCCTGCTTCTTGCAGCATACGGCAAGCCTCTCCGCACCGTTTCCTATCTTTGCGGCCGCCCGGTGGGCTCCTTCGGCCAACAGGTCTCCTATGCCTTCCCTATCTGATATCAACTTGATTATTGACAGCAGCGCCTCTGCCGAGCCGAACCTCAGGTCCAGCCCGCCGGCATCCTCCTTCGTTATCAGCCCCTTTTCGAAGCACTCCATGGCTAAGGCGATGGTGCCGCCTGCCGAGATCGTGTCGATTCCGTAGCGGTTGCAGAGCTCGGCCGCCTTCGCGACTGCGGGCAGGTCGTCGATGCCTAGGTATGACCCAAGCGCCGCCACCGTCTCATACTCCGGCCCTCCGTATTCGGGGTCCAGCTCGTACGGCTCCTTCGCCTCGACTACCCTCTTGCACCTTACGGCGCACGCCCAGCAGGCACCGTTCGATTTGAGTATCGTGTCGGTCATGGTGGTCCCCGTAATCTTCTCGTACCCCTCGAAGACGCCGCTGGTCCAGTTCCTGGTGGGAAGCCCTCCAAGCACCTGGTTGTTGGCGACGCCCCTTGCTGTGCCGTGCTCTCTCAATGACTTCGTGTGCGGATGGTTCACGGACCTCTGTGCGCCGTCTCTTGCCATCCTCATTATCCCGTCGAGGTCGGCGAACTCCGGCGCCTTAGTGCCCCTTACCGCGATCGCCTTAAGGTTCTTCGAGCCCATCACGGCCCCCATGCCGTTTCTTCCGTTGTAGTGCTTGAGCTCGTTGGTTATACATGCGAAGCGGACCAGCCTCTCGCCGGCTGGGCCGATTATCGCTACCCTGGCCTTAGGCTCTGCCACCTTCGCCCTGATGAGCTCCTGCGCGGCGCCAGTCTCTAGGCCCCATGCGTCGGACGCATCAATCAGCTCGTACTCCCCGTCATGTATCCACAATGCGGCGGGCCTGTCGGCCCTGCCGGTGATGACAATCGCGTCGAACCCCGCATACTTCAGCTCCGTCCCCCAGAATCCGCCCCCCTGGCTGTCGCCGAGTCCGCCTGTAAGTGGGGATTTCGCAGTGACGTTGAAGCGCGACGAGCCGCTAATCGGCGTCCCGGTGGTGACAGATGCTGCGAACACCAGGACGTTCGCCGGGTCGAAGGCGTCTATGCCGGGCTTCATCATCTTCAGTGCGTAATACGCACCGACTGCGCTTCCTCCCATGTACTTCCTGTAGAAGGCCTCATCCGGCGCCTCCACCGCGAACTTTCTCGCGGTGAGGTCCACGTGCAGTATCTTTCCGCAGGCTCCCTTCATGCGGGACACCTCCCAACTCAAATCTATGCCCGTCAGCCGCATCCCTGCCTCTTGGGCTTACTTAGTACTCTTACCATGGAAAGCGCCGGATTCCTTCAACAGCCGGTCAAAGCGGAGGCCCCTTCCGACAATCCGTACGACCGGACACGGAAGGGGTCTCCGCTTATCGCCTGCACGCGATACAGCTATATCAGCTTTCGTACCAGAGTATCCTCCTTAAGCCCATGCTGCAGGGCCTGCCCTCGGGCACCTGGAGCCCGCCCCTGTTCTTCTGGAGCCTTATGTCATGGCTTCCCACCCTGATGCGGTAGTCCACCATCTCCCCCAGGAAGGTGCGCCTTGTGACGATGCCGTTAAGCTTCCCGCCCTCCTCGAGCACTATGTCCGAGGGCCTGAAGGCGGCGACCGCCTCCCCCGACTTGAACTTGGAAAGGTCTGCGTCCTTCGCCTCGGCGAGAATCCCCTCCTTCGCGGCCCCCTTTACATAGACCTTGCCCCCCGAGGCTTCGGCGGGTATGAAGTTGGAAAGGCCAATGAAGCTGAATACGAACCTGTTAGCGGGATTGTAGTAGATGTTCACAGGCGTGTCCACCTGCTGCACCACGCCATCCTTCATGACCAGCATCCTGTCGGAGAGCGCCATCGCCTCGGACTGGTCGTGCGTCACGAAGACTATCGTCACCCCGAGCTTCCTTTGCAGGTCCTTTATCTCGAAGCGCATCGTCTCCCTGTTGTGCGGGTCGAGGTTTGATAGCGGTTCGTCCAGAAGCAGCACCCGGGGATTTAATGCTATCGCCCTGGCAAGGGCTATCCTCTGCTGCTGGCCGCCTGAAAGCTCCCCCGGAAAGCTCCTCTCAAGGCCGGCGAGCCTTGTGTTTGCAAGAGCCTCCCTTGTCCTTCTGTCCACCTCGTCGTGCGTGAGCCTCTTCACCCTTAATGGGAATGCCACGTTTTCATATACGTTCATGTGGGGCCAGACCGCGAAGGCCTGGAACACCATCCCGAACCCCCTCTTCTCCGAAGGGAGGTAGTACCTCCTTGCGCTGGAGGAGACAAGGGTATCTCCTACGTACATCTCGCCCTCGTCCAAATCCTCGAAGCCCGCCAGCATCCTTAGAGTCGTCGTCTTGCCGCAGCCCGAGGGACCCAGGAAGGAGAAGCACTCCCCCTGCTTTATCTCAAGGTTCAGCCTGTCCACCGCGGTAACCTCGCCGAATCGCTTCGTCACGTCGACGAGCCTAATGTTATCAGCCACCTGAAGGCCCCCTCTCCTTTATGCTAAGCGCCTTCCTGATCAATATCTCGCCGGTCACGATTATCACCAGCGCCAATGTCGCAAGGGCGCAGGCGAGCACCGTCTCGCCGTCCTCATTGAGCGCATAGATGGCGACCCCTATTGTCCTTGTCCTCGGCCCGTACAGGAGCACCGATGTGGTAAGTTCCCTCAGCGCGGGGAGGAATATGAGGAAGAAGGCTGCAACCATGCCCGGCCTTATTAGCGGAAGCACGATGTCCTTCATGGACTGCCAGTGGGTGGCGCCGCACGAGCGGGCCGCCTCCTCAAGCGAGTCGTGCACCTGCTCCAGCGCCGCTGAGTTTGACTTGATGGAAAACGCCATGTATCTGGCTATGTAGGCCACGAAGATGATCCATGTGGTGTTGTAGAGGTTTATCCCCAGCTTGCCGCTCCATGTGAGTATCACGCCGAGGGCGATTACGGTGCCCGGCACGGAGAAAGGCAGCACCCCCAGGAACTCCAGAATGAACTTGCCCTTCACCTTCATCTTCACGATGACATAGGAGATCATCGTGCCTGCAAGCATTGTCACGAAAGCGGCTCCCATCGAAAGCAGCAGGCTGTTTGAGACCGCTTGCCTTGTCATGCGCCAGTTCAGTATGTACTCGAAGTTCCTTAGTGTCATGTTCTTCAGCTCGAAGGGAAGGCCGTAAGTCTTCAGTGAGCCTACGAGCACTATCGTAATCGTGGGCATGATCACTGTGATGAAGATGTACAGAAGGCAGAGAAGCAGCACCGGCGTCTTGGACCTTCTGAGCTTCATCAGCATAGGCCTCATGCTCTTGCCGGCTATGATCGAGTACCTGCCGCTTTTGAGCACCACCCTCTGCAGGTAAAGAATCAGCGCCGCAGCTGCGATGAGGATGGTGGCTAGCACCGTTCCGGTCCTGATGGAGGCGAAGCTTCCTCCGCTTGAGTGGATCTTGCGGTAGATGAGAGTCGGTATGTTGTAGAAGCCTATCTCGGTGCCCAGTATCGCAGGCACCCCGAAGTGGGCGAGCGAATAGAGCGCGATAAGGAGCGCGCCTGCCACGATGCTGGGCATGATGAGAGGGAAGGTTATCTTCCTCGTGATAGTGGCTAGTGGTATGCCCGATATCCTAGCTGACTCCTCCAGAGTCGGGTCCATCCTCTCAAGGGCGGCCGACACCTGCATGAACACGAACGGGAACAGGTACATCGTCTCGACGATGATTATACCGGCGACGCTGTAGATGTTAAACAGCGGCGAATCGGTGTTGAAGGCGTCCATGAACATCCTGTTTATATAGCCTCCGCGAGGGGACAAGAGCACCTTCCACGCTATGGCCCCTATGAACGAGGGCAGCATGAAGGGGATTATGAACAGCAGCTTCATGAAGTTCTTAAACGGAAGGTCGGTCCTTACCACAAGGTAGGAGAACAGCACGCCCAGGAATGTCCCCAGGCCGGTGACTCCAAGCGCTATTATCAGGGAGTTTCTGAGCGCCATGTACGTGTCAGACTCCGATAGGATCTTCACCACGTCGCCGATGTTCACCTTGCCGTCCGCGGTGAAGGCATTGAACAGGATCATGAAGACAGGGACTGCGACGATTACGACCAGTATGCCGATCGAAAGCGCAAGCACGATCTCCGCGCCGCCTATGCGCCTTCCACCGCCCCTGGGAATGTCCAGAGAAGACATCACAGCACCTCCTCCCTTGCTTTATCGGGGTCGAACCACTTCATCCTCGTAAACTGCACGAAGCAGTCCGCACCTGGTTCCATCACAAGCCCCTTCTCGAGGGCCTCGTGCGTGTCTATCTGGGCCCTGACCTCCGAAGTGCCTAGTGCGAGCCTGTAGTCGAAGTTGTGACCCAGGTATGCCACCCTGAGCACCCTGGCGCGCACTCCGGAATCCTTCGAAAGCTGGACGTCAGACGGCCTGCAGGCAAGCGTCATAGGCCCTTCCGGAAGCCCTGTGGATGCGGCGATGAGCTCCCTTGTGCCCTTGAGGTACGCCGAGTCCGACTTCACCTCCGCCTGGACGAAGTTCGAGACCCCCATGAACTTGTAGATATAGCTGTCGGCTGGGTCGTCGTAGAGCTGCTCGGGGCTTCCCACCTGCCTTACCGCCCCGTTCTTGTCGAATACCAGCAGGCGGTCCGATATGGCAAGCGCCACGTCCTGGTCGTGGGTTACATATAGGATGGTCACCCCGTATTCCCTCTGCAGGACCTTGATCTCGAAGCGCATCTCCTCCCTCAGGTTCGCATCGAGGTTGTTGAGAGGCTCGTCCAGCAGGAGGACAGCCGGTTTGGAGACGAGCGCCCTTGCCAGGGCCACCCTCTGCTGCTGGCCCCCGGACAGCTGGAACGGGAGCCGCTTCTCGTAGTTTGCCAGGCCCACCTGCGAGACCGCCCTCATTGTGCGGTCGGTAAGCTCTCCTTTGGGCACCTTCTTGATTTGGAGGGGATATGCGACGTTCTGGAACACGGTCTTGTGGGGCCAGACAGCATAATCCTGGAACACGACGCCTATCCCTCTTTGCTCGGGGGCCACCGAGAAATGCCTCTGGCCGTTTGCCACCAGCCTGTCGCCTATGTAGATCTCACCTCTGTCGGGCCTTTCGAATCCTGCGATCATCCTCAGGATGACCGTCTTGCCGCAGCCGGAGGGCCCAAGGAAGGTGAAGCACTCGCCCTCGTTTATGGTCATGGAGAACCCTTTGACTACGTCCTTCTTGCCGTAGGATTTCCATACGTCCTTCAAGACGATCTGTGCCAAGCTTTCCACCTCTTCTCTGTCTTGCCGCGGCGTTTTTGCCGCAGGCCTATGCCAGGCCCCCGCAGCCGTGGTCTTTGCGCCGCGGGGGCCCATTAGAGCATTTCTTGAAAAACAGGGCTCCTACTTGGTCATTATGTTGGTGAACTTCTCGATGGTAGCCTCTTTCTCGGCCATGAGCTTCAGGTAGTCGAGCTTCATCGCCCTCTTCTCGGCCTCAGCCGGGGTGACAAGGCCCACTCCCTTGGCTATGGGCACGTCGGCCCTGATGGGAAGGGTGAAGGATTCCGCCACAAGGGTCTGCCCTTCGACGGAGAGGAGGAAATCTATGAAGAGCTTGGCAGCTTCTATGTTCTTAGTTCCCTTGAGTATGGCGACGGGGCTTGGAATTACAAGCATCTTGTCCAGGTAGGCAAAGCCGAGGGAGGCTCCCTCCTGCACCTTGTTGATGACTATGTAGTCAACCCCCAGGCAAGCCTTAAGGTCGCCTATCGCGGTGTCGTCGACGACCTGGCCTGATCCCTGACCCATAAGGGCGCCGTTTGCGCGAAGCTTCTGTATGTACTCCCAGCCGAGATTCTCCACTATCATGCCGACGGAGACCATGGCCGTGCCTGAGAGCGCGGGGTTGGCGATTGCAAAGCCGCCCTTGAATTCGGGCTTGAGGAGGTCGTCCCAGGTCTTGGGCGGGGTCTTCACTTTGTTGGTGTTGTAGGCGACACCAAGGGTGCCGAGCCTTGCGGGGGTGAAGTAGCCGTCCTTGTCCTTTACGGGGGATACTATGTTCTTCGCCTCGGGCGATATGTAGGGTTCGAGAGCGCCCTGGTTCTTCATCTGATAGAAGTCCGGCACCTCCGAGGTCCACAGGACGTCGCACACAAGCGCGTTCGCCTGCTTCTCGGTCGCGATCTTGGCCATGAGCTTTCCTGCGCCCGCCGAGTAGTAGTCCACCTGGACGCCGGGGTTCTTCTTCGTGAAAGCGGTGATGAGGTCCGCGATTAGGACTTCCTTCATGGAGGTGTAGATCATGAGCTGCATCTTCGGTGCTGCCGCCGCCATGATGCATAGGCCAAGGACGGCAATGAGTACCAGGGAAGTAATCAAGCGCTTCATTGAGGCACCCTCCTAAAAATGTTTAGTCGCTAAGGGCATGTCCTTGAGCCCAATCTAAGGCAGCCTGCCGCAGGATTGATAGAGTACAGGCGTACCGAAATGACAGAAATCTGCTCCAGTACTTTAGTACTTCACCTTCCTGCCTGCAGTTTCCTCGCGCCGCTCATAAGTTCTTTTTTGGGAATCTTACCTTTTGCTATACTGGAATCGTTCGCCCTGCATTGAAATCGATAAGGCATGCTTGCCGATGGAGGTCAGATGGCTCCGACTTCGAAGAGATCGAAGCTGTACAGGATGCTGGTCCCGGCGGTCATACTGGCCGTCGCCTTCGGCCTTCTCTACGCCTATTACATCGACAGCGTGTACAGAAGCGGCGACGAGGTCGAGGAGTTCGCAAGATACCTGTCGGCATCTGCGGCATCCTCCGTGGGCGCGCGGCTCAGGTCCATAGAGGAGATCTCGTTCCAGTTCGTGGCCAACAGGGACCTTAACGAGGCCCTTTCGGACTACTCGGACCAGCAGGACAAGTACCAGGTGGCGCAGTATAACATGTCCTTCGCGAATTTCCTGGAAGGGCAGGCTTTCATAAGGCCCGAGATTGTTGACGCTGTGTTCTGGGACTACGACGATGCGGCCAAGAAGGCCCTTACCATGAGCGAGGTCATGTTCAACGATTCCGTGAGCTCGCTGAAGATGAGCGCTTTTGCGACCGAGATTCGTGCGGCTGGAGGCGCTCCCGTATGGACGGATTCCGTCCGAGTGGACTCCTCCATGAAGGATAGCCTGCTCATAGGGAGAATCGTCAAGCACACCTTCAAGGACAGCCCGGTCGGTTACCTGATCATGATGATCGACAGGAGGTTCCTGCTGGACGCGGTCAAGCAGGCCGCGGACGCGGAGCTCTACTATTCCATAGGCTCCCTGCGGGAGGACTTCATCGGCCTCTTCTCGGGTACCGGCGGAGACGCAATGATAATGGCCGGAACCGGCGATGAGGAGCTTATAGAGGAAGCTTACAGGGACCTCGGCGTCGGCTCGCTAATACCAGGCCCGCAGTCAGGCCCCCAGCTTTACGCGTCAGACATAGACGGGGAGAGGCATCTTTTTATGGTCAGCACCGTGCCCGAGACCGGATGGAGGCTTGTGGTGCCGATGATGCTTAGGGCCTCCACCGGATACCTGTTCAGGACCAACAGGGTATTCGCAAGGAACATTGCGATAGGCGCGGTCGCCATACTGGCGTTCATCGGATTCTTCTACGCCTGGATAAGAAGAAGCGGCAAGGAGAGGCTGATCGCGGAAGGCAAGCCTGCAGGTGTCGGTCCGTCCCTTGAGGGAATTGAGGGGGCAGGGCTGCCAAAACCCCAGGATGTGCCACCGGATGCTCCTCCGGACGGCCAGGCATCTTCGATGAGCGACGGATGTCCCGACATGGCTACGGCGGTAGCGCGTGACAAGTCCGGAGTTCTGGCAAGCCTCACCGAGAAGGAGCTCAGGCTCCTGTGCCTCATAGCCAGGGGCTATTCTAACAAGAAGATCGCCGATACTATCTTCGTCGCCGAGCAGACCGTGAAGAACAGCTGCAGTGCACTTTATCAGAAGCTGGGCGTAGAAGACAGGGTCGGAGCCTCGGTGCTTGCCACTAAACTTGGCCTTCCCTTAGAAGGTGACGAAGGCAGGGGCCAGTAGATCCGACCCCTGCCTCTCTGACCGATATCTTACCTCATCACTGCCTCCCGCTTGCGGTAAGCACGTCCAACACCTTTCTTACAGAGGCATAGTTGCTCCTTAGATTGCTCTCCCTCGTCTGCCCTCCTGTATGGGGCGTCAGGATGCAGTTTCTAAGTTCAGCGAAGGGTGAGCCGCCCACTATGGGCTCGTTCTCGAAGACATCGAGCGCGGCGCCTGCTATTCGGCCCTCCTTCAATGCGTTATATAGGGCACCCTCGTCTATCAGGCCGCCTCGGGAGGTGTTGATAAGATATGCCGATTTCTTCATAAGCGCGATGCGGGCAGTGTCGATAATGTAGTGGGTCTCAGGTGAATGCGGCACATGAAGCGAGATGAAGTCGGATCTCTCCATGAGCTCATCCATCTCCGCGTAGCGCACGCCATGCTCCGCCGCGAAAGCCTCGTCTCTGGACCTGTTATAGGCGATGACGTTCATCCCAAGGCAGCCGGCCTTCCTGGCAAGCGCCTTTCCTATCGCGCCCAGGCCCACGATGCCGACGGTCTTGCCGATGAGCTCAGATCCCATCTGCCTTCTCCAGTGGCCCTCCCTGAACTGCCTGTCCGCCTCGACGAAGTTCCTGGCAAGTGCTATAAGAAGCCCCAGGGCCAGTTCTGCTACCGCATCCGCGTTTATTCCCGGGAGGTTCTCCACGACTATGCCCTTCGGCCTGGCATACTCCACATCTATCAGGTCAAGGCCGATGCCGTGCATGCATATTACTTTTAGCTTATCGGCGGCGTCGATAGCGGCCCTGTCGACTACATCCCCGCCTACGATGAGGCCGTCTACTCCTTTGATGACCGTAGCCAGCTCTCCCTGCTTGATAGGGTACCTGAACGGGCTCATCGCCACCTCGCAGCCGGCCTCCTCAAGTATTCTGATGGGCTCGTCGGAGTCTATGGCGAAAAGCTTGGTGGTAACCATGACTTTGAATCTAGGCTTCACGCTATCCCTCCCCTGCTGAAAGCTATTGCCCGCCAGGCTGAGCCAGGCCATGGCCCAGTTGTTTTTCCTTGTTGTGGGATTACCACAGGTGGCCATTCTTCACTTACATCGGCTGCATTACCCCGGCAAATACCAGCCATGCCAGAACCGATTTGGCAACCAGGCTTAGGACTATATACGCCCTTTCTCCATACAGGTAATCCGCCCACCTTCCTACTTTCTTGTACTGAAGGATCATGTTCACCGGGAACAGGTTGAAGAAGACGAAGTATGAGCCAAAGATGGCATAGACGAACCAAGGTACCTTAGATGGATCGGCATTCCCGAACGCGTGCATTATTATCACCACCCAAGGGCCAAGGCCTGCTATGGTGCCGAATACGAACGGACCCCACTTTGTCTTCTTCGTATATTGGTTCAGCTCCTCCATCAGAAGGCCGAAAAGGTTCATGGATGCGTTTAGAAGGAAAATCGTAAGAAGCGCTCCGACGTCGTAGACGCCGAACAGCTGCGCAAGGAGGAATATCATGAGAGAGGAGCTCAAGGCGTATTCATACCACCTGAAGCGGTTGATGCCCTTCTCTAGGTCCCTGTTGTAAGTCCTGTTGCCGACAGTTGAGATTATGAAGTGGGCAAGCGCTGAAAGTAACAGGAAGCAGGATACCAGTACTGCGAACGGGACATCGGCAATCTTTCCGGGGACAGACACCAGCCGCATCTGAGTCGCATCGAACTTAAGGAAGTTGGTTAGGATCGGCAACTTGAAAGCGGCGAACTTTTCCACTGATAGTGCGAGGTAGAGCATCCCTAAGCCCTGAAGCAGGTGAAGGAAGCCCATGAACGTGTTGAAACGCTTTAACGAGGCAGCCTGCGGACCTTTCATACTATCTCCTCCATTGCTTATCGCTGCACCTTTCGCTTCGGTGCTGGTTCTTCACATAATCCAGTCACTGCTTCTTTCTCTCAGGATTACTTAATAGCCCCAATCCTTCTGGCGTATGAGGTTACCTTCTCGAAAACTATACTTTCTATGGCCTCCGCTTTCGCAGATCTCCACGAGACCTGCCCGAACTCCACGAATCAGGTCCCAAGTTCGTTTCCTTCGCAGTCATACGAGGATGTGGCAGAGAGCTTGTACCTTGATCCGGTCCAATCTATATGCCAGAAGTTCTTCTCAATATATTCGAAGCCGCCGTCGTTTCGGTAGGTATAGACCATCGCATCAAGGAATGGCCCCTCGCCTTCGTATTCATTGAGGGAGAGGCTTCCTTTTTCCAGGTACCATATCGCTCCTATCTCCTCGGCAATGAAGACATGCCCCGAATCACGAAACACAGGGGGCCAAGATGAACCAATGAGCAGGAGCAGAGCCAATAGCATCGTTGTCCTGAGCCTCATGTCCCCTTCCTCCCCCCTGCCTGTATCCTTGTTTCTTCGCTACGGAATGCGTTCATACCTTCCTGTATGAAGCACGCGCAAGCGATCCGGCTTCCCGGCTTTCCTCATAATGGCCTTGGTTCCGCTGATAAAAGAAACAGGCCCGGAACCTGCGGCTCCGAGCCTTAATAAGCAAGCGAATCACTTCAGCGCTTCCGTTATCACCCTCTGGGCGTTTCCGTAAGCGATCTTCTCGACAACCCAGAGCTTCACACCGTCCTTCTGAAGCCTTTCCAGAAGCAGGTGCATCTTCGAGCTGTCTGGCACCTCTATGTTGCCCTCTATGCCGTCGAAGTCGGATCCAAGCGCAGGAAGCTCCTCTCCCCCGACCTTGATCATGTGCCTTATATGGGCGGACATGAGCTCCAGGGTCGCATCCTTGCCCTTGGCGTCGGGCGTAAGGAATATCGGGGCGAAGTTCAGCCCGGCCACCCCGCCTTTGTCGGCAAGTAACCTCAGCATCTCGTCTGTAAGATTCCTGGTATGTGGGCTCAGCGACCTGCAGTTGGAGTGCGATGCCACGAAGGGCTTCTTCGATATCTCGGCGATTTCGTAGAACCCTCCGTCCGACAGATGGGAGACGTCGATAAGCATCCCCAGCTCGTTCATATACTCCACAGCCCGGCGTCCGAATGGTTTCAGCCCTTTTGCCATCTTCTCTGGATCCTTGGAGTTCGGGAAGCCGAAGCAGTTCTCGTAGTTCCAGGTAAGGGAAATCAGCCGGACGCCCATATCGTAGTAGCGTTTGATGTTCTCAAGGCTGCCCTCGACGCTCCTGCCGTCTTCGATGGCAAGAAACGCAGACATCTTGCCCGATCGCTCGTTTGCCAGCATGTCTGCTGCACTGCCGGCGAATGCGATCTTGTCGGAGTGCTTCCCCAGGTTCTCCCTGAAGGTTGCACTGAGGCGCGAAAGGTAATCCTCGTCGCTCACCTTCTCCACGTTCGGGACGTGGTCCGTGATGTCCGGAGACAGCATCCACATTGCGAAGAACTGGGCCGTCTGCCCGCCTTGCCTCATCTTCTCGAAGTCTACCATGCCGTCCATTCTGTCCATGTCGGTCTGCTTGTAGAGGAATGTCCTCATAAGCGTGTCGCAGTGCAGGTCAATGAATTTCATATAATCCTCCGCCAGTCATTCGCTTAGATATACTTCAGGTTAATCTTACTCACAGGAGGATACTTAGGCAATCTTGCCCATTGCCATTGATGCTCTCTCTGCTGGATATTCTGGCTTTTGCGGTATTATTGTCAATAGAACGTAACCGTCATCTAGGAAGGTGGTTTCCTACATGCCCGTTATTAGGGCGGTCGGCGCCGCAGCGCTATACGGCCTGAGCTCCCCAGTCTCCAAGCTGCTGCTTAACGGAGTCTCATCGATGATGATGGCCGCCATGCTATACCTCGGTGCCGGCATCGGCATGCTTGTTTTATCAGCGCTAGGAAGCAAGGGTCGTAGCAATCTCAAGGAAGCCCGGCTCTCAAAGGCGGATCTGCCACTTGCCTCAGGCGTCATAGCCCTGGATATCATCGCACCGATTCTGATGATGACTGGACTAAGGATAACGACGTCATCCAATGCGGCCCTGCTCGGCAACTTCGAGATAGTCGCCACATCAGTAATCGCTATGGTCATCTTCAAGGAGGCGATAGGCAGGAGGCTCTGGGTCTCCTTGTCTCTGATCACCGCAGCGAGCCTCATTCTTACATTCGAGTTCGACGGCGGCCTGGACATCTCCGTCGGTTCGGCCCTGGTGCTGCTGGCATGCGTATCCTGGGGCCTTGAAAACAACTTCACAAGGATGCTCTCGCTGAAGAACCCCGTCGAGATTACGGTGATTAAAGGGCTGGGCTCCGGCATCGGCGCGCTTCTCATCGCCGTCATATCCGGTGAGGCCACCTGGAACCACCTGTATAACATAGGGGCGATGGTCCTCGGCTTCTTTTCCTACGGGCTGAGCATCTTCCTTTACGTATCAGCGCAAAGGGACCTTGGCGCGGCCCGCACCAGCGCTTATTATGCAGTCGCCCCCTTCATAGGGGTCGGGTTGTCTTTCATCCTGTTCGGAGTGCCCCTGACCATTTCATTCTTCATAGCTTTCGCGATAATGGTATTCGGCGCGTACCTTGCGGTCTCTGAGAACCACTCTCATAAGCACCTACATGAGCGCCTTGAGCATGAACACAGGCATAGGCACGACGAGTTGCACCACAATCACCATGACGGCGATACGGCAGTGCCGGAGCACTCGCACTTTCACGTCCATGAGGAGTTCGAGCACTCGCACAAGCACACGCCGGACCTTCATCACAGGCATGAGCATTAGATAACTGATCAAGAGCAAGGAACAACCCTTTTTAGGGAAGCAACTTAGGCAAAAGTTACTCGAAGCTTGGTGGGTATTCATGGCAACCAGACAACGGAAGCTAAAACTAAATAGAATTGACTGCTTCCTTAAGGCCCATGAAATCAGCCTCTTTGCATTTCATCTTCTTCAGCGCATTCAGGCTAAGGGTCTTCTGATCGCCCAGCGCCACATCAAGCGCATGTGCAGAGATCACAAAGAACTTCCATTGATCAAGCTCAAGCATGTTCAGCTTGCCCTTATCGGTCTCGCTCACAAGTGCAAACACGTACACATCAGACCTTCTGACCTTCATTCCGTCCTGTTCGATGGTAGCATCAAGGTTCTTCTTGCCGCACGAGAACTGAGGCTTCGACAAGCTTTTCTGCTCCCAGCTCTGCAGGTATGACGAAGATTTCACCTCAATCCTAATTCCGTCTGCCGTCACGAGGTCATATGGCTGCCATTCCTCCCTTATCCCTTCTCGGTCCAACCCAAGGGCTATAGCAACAATGAACTCCGCTAGTACGCCTCTTGTGGTGTTGCTCGCGACATTTGAGAAAGCCCACTTCCAGAAGTCGGATGTCTTCTTTTCCAAGGGCTCGCCAGCATAGCAGAAGCATTCTCTTCCCGTTAATTTCCTCAATGCAATCGAGCCAAATACAGGCTTCGGCTTTTCCTCTCGGACAGCCCACAATACCATGTCGATTTTTCTAGGAGTCCAGAATGAAGTGCTGTTCGCCATATTGAGCTCGTCAGCCCTGCGCCTCATCATCTTTATCAGCGCTACAGCTTCATCAAGCTTTATACTCTCGGGGATTACTTTACTGAGCCATGCTGAGCCGGCAAGGTCGCTGACCTCTTGCAGGTTCTTCACCACAAACTGGTCCACCGTCCCGAAGCTCTCAGGAAATAGTACGGATAGCAGTCCGGATGCCCCAGCGCTTCCTAATCCCCTGATGCGATATGCAATAGACAGGCCTCTTCTGATGTCTCGCCTGTCGAAGCTGAAGAGCTTGTTCTTGATGTCATCCAGTTCGGACAGCTTTCCGTCATCCAGATACCTCCTAAGGCACTTCCTGGTCGAGGCAAGCCTGTTAGGATCTGTGTACTTCCACACGAAGTACTTATCATGCAGAAACGCATAGAAGCCTTCCGCATCCAAAGCTCCGATTTCTCTGTAGTCAATTGAAGCCATCCAATCCTCAAGCTCGAGATTGGACGGCTTCACGCTGCCATAATACTTATCAAGCGCCATCTTCCAGGCTTTTCCGTCATTCGAGTTCCAAAGCGCCTCCATCCTGTCCTCAGCCATATGGTCCTCCTTCTACAGCCATGCAGTATGGAATACCCCTTCCTCGTCAACCCTCTCGTACGTGTGCGCCCCGAAGTAGTCCCTCTGCGCCTGAATAAGATTTGCCGGCAGTATCTCCGCTCTAAGGCTGTCGATGTAGCCCAGGCTCGTGGCCAATGCGTTCACCGGTATCCCGCGCATCACGGCCTCCGCCACCAGCCTTCTTAACGAATCCTGGTCCTCGTTCACCACCGCCCTGAACTTGTCGCAGAAAAGCAAGTTGCCAGGCTCGCTCTCCTCGTATGCCTTGGCGATGTCATCCAGGAACCTCGCCCTTATGATGCAGCCGCCCCTCCATATCAGGGCGACTTTTCCCAGGTCCAGCCCCCATCCGTAAGCCCCGGACGCCTCGGCCATAAGTGAGAAGCCCTGGGCATATGCACTGATCTTAGCGACAAGAAGCGCCTTCGGCAGAAGCCTGATCAGCTCCGCCCTCTGCATGTCCCATAACGCAGCCCTCTTAGGCCCTACGATCTTCTCCCTTGCCTCTTTTCTGTCGGCGCACCTCGCGGAGATATTCCTTGCAAACACCGCCTCGGCAAGGCTCGATGCAGGGACTCCCAGGGCAAGCGCCTCTTCAGCCGTCCAGCGCCCGGTGCCCTTCTGCCCCGCCTCGTCCTTTATCATCTCGACAAGCGGCCTTCCGGTCTTGCTGTCAGCGAACCTTAAAACCTCCGCAGTTATCTCTATCAGATAGGATTCAAGAGGGCCCCTGTCCCACTCGGCAAAGCAGCTTGCGGCCTCCTCAGCAGACATGCCCAGGACTTCCCTCATGAAGTGGTAAGTCTCGGCGATAAGCTGCATATCGGCGTACTCGATGCCATTATGGACTGTCTTTACGAAATGCCCCGCGCCGCCCGTCCCCATGAAAGCGCAGCAGGGCAAGCCGTCGTGCGCTTTGGCCGAGATGTCGGTCAGAATCCTCCCGCACAGCTCCCACCCTGCGGCGGAGCCTCCCGGCATGATGCTCGGGCCGTTGAGCGCGCCTTCCTCGCCCCCGGAGACACCAGTCCCGATGTAGAGGAACCCTTCATCCGCAAGCTCCCTGAAGCGCCTCTCGGAGTCTATGTGCCGTGAGTTGCCCCCGTCTATGATGAGATCGCCCTTGCCCAGGTAGGCGGAAAGCGACCTTATGGTGGCGTCGACTGCGTCGCCCGCCTTCACCATGAGCATCACTTTCCTAGGCTTTGAGAGGCTCCCGCAGAAGTCCTCGAGGTTGTAATGGGCAGTGACGTTAGCCTCCCTGCCGCCCGCACCCCTCATGAACTCCTCTGTGACCGCAGCCGTCCTGTTGTAAACCGACACCCTATAGCCATGCCTTGCGATGTTGAGAGCAAGGTTGCTTCCCATCACCCCGAGGCCCACAATTCCAATATCGCTAAGCAAGTTCGTCCTCCTCAATTGCAAGAAGTCTTGTCGTAATTGGATTTAAGCGCCCAAAGCCCCAGAGTAGGGTTGCTGACGAAGAAGATCTCCTCTCCGTCATCCAGCCGGTTCATCCCGGGCGCAAGCTTGGCAACATCGTACTTTGCCATCGCCTCATCGCAGCCCATGTAGGCGAAGCCCACCCCTTCTATCTCTTCCTTAGTCAGCTTCCCGGGGCAGTATGTGATCTTGAACCTTCCTTCTGAAGAGCCGTGGATGAGGTGCGCCGCCGCAGAGAGGCTTCCCATGAGGTCTTCCTCCTTGCCTGCGCACTCCAAGGTATAGTCTGTCCCCCTGTAGCCGTACTTCCTGATGAGCCTGTCAACGAGCCCGTCCTCTCCGAAGTGCCTTACTCCGGGGGCGATAATGATGAGCTCGCCTTCGTCGGCAATCGCCATCCTCGTCCTGTATATCGCCTTGTTGCCGATCCACGTGCTCTTGTAGTGCTCAGGGTCGAGGTAGACCACGACCTTCTTCAAGGGCTCGTCCAGGAGGTTCAGGTTCGCCTTCACGCTAAGTTCTACAGCCTTCTCGAACTGGGACCTCCGCCTTCCTGCGAACACGCCCTTGATTTTGGGCAATCCGTCCGCAGCCTCCACGACAGTGAGTATGTACTGCAGGGGAATTCCCTTCAGGAAGTGCTCCTCAGCGTAGTCGAAGACCTTCCTAACAGGAGAGTGGTCTTTGCCCATCATCGCCTCAAGGCCATACACCGCCCCCAGGAAGTGAGTCTTGTCTATTATGTCCTTGCCGCCGCAGCCGACGAGCACGTTCTTCGTGTAGTTGGCCATGCCCACCACCTCATGCGGCACCACCTGCCCGACTGAGATGATGAGGCTGTAGGAAGGGTCCATTAGCCTCCTGTTCACCTGCACTTTTATGGGGTAGTCGAGCCTTCCCGACGAGATCTCCCTCACATACTCGGACGGCACCTCGCCTATCTCCACGACGTCGTTTCTCCAGTCGTGGACCAGAAACGCCTCCTCCGGTATGGCTGCGCCGTACATCTTCGACCTCTCTTCGGCGCTTACTGCCTCATGGGTGCCTAATGCAGGCATTATGTCCACATGGCAGATCGGGCTTAGCATCCTGTGCAGCATCACGGTTATGGGTCCGGCCTGCGACATGCTCCTCGAGTAGTCAGGCGGCAGTATTAGGACTTTGCCCCCGGCAAGCTCAAACGAACCGAGCCATCTTTCAAGGGCCCGGCCGATCTCCTCCAGGCTTATGTCGTCTCCGGTTATGTCGAACAGCCTTCTTTCATCCATCGCTATCGCACTTCTCCTGCATCAAGGGGCTCAGCCTCTGGGGGCGAGCTCCCTATAGTAATCGAGGTATCTGCCGAACCTTTCGGCAAGAAGCCCTGAGGACGCGCCATCCGGCCTGTAGGACTTGGGATTGGAAGCGGCGGGGGCGGCTATCCTTCCCGTCTTCTCAAGCGCCTCTATCGCGACAAGGGCAGCCCCTACCGTCGAATCGTTCTGCGCGCCTGTGGTCTCAAGCTCTATGCCGAAGACGTCGGCCGCCATCTGCATCCAAAGCGGCGAGTTCGTTATCCCGCCGGAGACTATCGTCCGAGCGGGCTCCCCCGCCAGGCCCCTTAAAAGCAGGTAGCACTGGTACATGTTGAAGGCGACGCCCTCAAGCA
>CAZNZD010000028.1:0-19562 GCA_964577435.1 uncultured Clostridia bacterium | reverse complement strand
ACGAAGGGCTCCTGGACTGCTGGAACCTGCAGGACATCGCCCTTGAGCGCGCCACGACCGCCCGCGAAGCGGTCATGATCATGGGCGAGCTCGTCAACCAGTATGGCTGGAACGTGACCGGCGGCGGCGGCGAGATCATGGATATCACCGACGGCGACGAGACCTGGGCCATGGAGTTCTTCGGAGCGAAGATCTGGGTCGCAACCCGCGTCCCGGACGACATGGTATGGGTCGGCGCCAACAGCCATCGCTTCAACATCGACCCCAGGAACCCCGTCGAAAACGGCGTGAAGTATGAGATCATCACCTCGCCCAACTTCATCTCCTACGCAGTGGAGAACGGCTGGTATGACCTAAATTCGGGCAAGCCCTTCAGGGCCTCCGAGATCTATTCCAACCGCGTCAACTCCCACAACAAGCGCGAGTGGCGCGTGTTCGACCTCGTCGCCCCGTCGCTCAAGCTTGCTGACAACCTCCCCGAGTATCCCTACTGCGTGAAGCCCGACAAGCTCCTGACAGTGCACGACATCTTCAGGATCTCCGGCGACCACTACGAGGGAACCCAGTATGACCTCACCAAGGGGCCCCTCGCAGGACCTTACGGCGACCCGCTCAACAACTACGGCCTCGGCGGCAGGCCCAGGCCAATCGGTATCCCCGCGACCGCATATCTGCAGATAAGCCAGATAAAGCCCTGGCTGCCCACAGCCCTCAAGGGCATAGTGTGGTACGGCTACGGCTCGGTCGGACACAGCTTCCTGACCCCGCTGTTCCCCGCGATGGATAAGCTGCCCGACCTTTACAGCATCGGCTCCAGGTATGAGATCTACAGGCGCGACTCCGGATGGTGGATCAACACCGGTGTGCAGGCCATAATCGGCCTCAACTACGCTGACGCCATGAAGTACGTCAACGCCCTCAGAGAGCCCAAGATGGCCAACATCTACAAGCAGATGGCTCAGCTGCAGGAGATAGCCGCCAAGATGTACGCGACCGATCCCAAGGGCGCGCTCTCGATGCTCAGCGAGTACTGCTACAACACCTCCGTCGGCTGGTACAACGACTGGCTCAAGCTCGGAGACGAGCTGATGGCCAAGTACTGGAGGCAGACCACGTGGCCCACATGGTGGAGAGACTTCGTTAACCCGGCGGTCAACCCCGAGTTAGTGAAGTACCAGGGCAAGTAAGCATCGCGACAAAGCAAAGGCAGGGCGTAGGCCCTGCTTTTTTTATGGCTGCGGTTTGCAGCGTGAAGGGAAAGCGCCCTTCATATAGAATTGATATATTTGCTGGGAAGCATGCCCAGAAAGCGGAGGTGCACATGGCTTCTTCTGTGACTCCGGGTGGAGGGGCGAAACGCGGTCTTCACAACCTGCCTGCTATGCTAAGGCTGGCACCCAGGAATGCCTTCGAGGACATCATCACAGATGGATATTCTACGGATGTGTTCGGCTGGTTCGGCGAGGCGTGGGCCCTTTTCAGGGACAACCTCGCGGGCATCCTCATAGCCTCGATTCCTGCGATCGCCGCCGCATCAACCCTCTTCTACCTATATTACCTGTCTGCGGGAAGGGCTTCGGTCGCGGCTGACGCCCTATTCGGCTCATACCCAAGGACCATCGCAATAATGGCGCTGGCAACGCTTCCCTCTTTCGTCACCATGTCGGCCATGTCCCACGGCAGATCCCCTCTAAGGGATTCCTTCTCCTCGCTGGCAAAGCTCCCGGGGCTCATCATCCAAGCGGCATTCACCTGGGCTCCGATCATCTTCAGCGGGCTTATGCAAGAGATGCGCGCAGGAATCGTCTGGTGGGCGATACCCTTGGCCATCTATCTTGCCGTAGCCTACTCCTTCGCCCCGTTCCTTATGGTAGACGGCAGGCTGGGCTTCTGGTCGGCACTGGAGACAAGCCGCAGGGCCGTATCCAGGAACTGGTTCGGCATAGCTTCACTATATGCGATGTATTATCCGGCCGCCTGGGTCTTCTCTGCTGCTATCTCGATGATACCCGGCGTGATGGGCACGGTCTTCGTTGTCGACGAGTTGTCTCAAAAGAGATGGGACGACCCGATGAACATACTCTTCGGCCTATCCAACATCTTCATGGCGGGGCTCTTCTACCTGTTCCTCATATTCTTCCAGATTGCCCTTGCCGCGGCGTACATAAGGATATTCAGGCCTGTCGGCTACAGAAGGGAAATCGGGGAATGAACAAAGCTGTGGATTTGGGAGGTGTTCTCTTCTTGGACATCCACGAACTCATGAGAGGGGCGGTAAAGCTCGGAGCCTCTGACATACACCTAGTGGCGGGAGAACCGCCGCTTATCAGGTCGGGACAGAAGCTGAGGGAGCTTTGCGACAGGAGGCTCTCCACAGAAGAGGTGGAGAAGCTCTCCTATTCTATGATGACCCCGGAGCTTGTCGACAGATTTGAGAAGGATTTGGAGCTGGACTTCGCCTTCGATTCCCCAGGAGCCGGAAGGTTCAGGGTCAACACCTACAGGCAGATGGGAAGGGTGGGATGCGCCTGCCGCTACATACCGGCAGCGGTGCCCAAACTTGATACCCTGGGGCTTCCATTGCAGGTGCTAAAGCAGATAGCGAGCCTGCCGAGGGGCCTCGTGCTGGTAACCGGGCCTACGGGCTGTGGCAAGACCACGACCCTGGCATCTATGATTAACTACATCAACCACAACTTCCGCTACAACATAATGACGATCGAGGACCCTGTAGAGTACAACCACACTAATATCCAGTCCATAGTGAACCAGAGGGAGGTCGGGACCGACACAAGGAGCTTTAACGATGCGCTAAGGCATATCCTCAGGCAGGACCCCGACGTAATCCTCATCGGGGAGCTGAGGGACTTGGAGACGATGCAGATAGCCCTTACCGCTGCAGAGACCGGACACCTGGTCTTCGCAACCCTGCACACGAACGACGCGGTATCCTCCATAGACAGGATGATAGACGTGTTCCCGGAGAATCAGCAGCGCCAGGTAAGGCTCCAGCTCTCCACGACGCTTCAGGCGGTAATATCCCAGCTGTTGCTCCCCATAATCAGCGATACGAACGGAGGGGTGGTGCCGGCGGTAGAGATAATGCTCTCCACCCCGGCTATAAGAAATCTCATCAGGGAGGCGAAGACTTTCCAGATCTCCTCCCACATCCAGTCAAATGCGAAGCTGGGCATGCAGACGATGAACAAATCCCTTGTGAACCTCTATATGGACAATAAGATAACCATGGACGACGCCCTTGCTCACGCGACAGACCTTGACGAGATGAAGAGCCTGTTAAGGATGTAGAGACCGCCTTCACGTGGCGCCTTATGAGCTTAACCTTGCGCCTGATGCGTTATAATATATTGTGAAATGACCAAACCGCTCCCTCCGGGCTAAAGTCCATCCAGCTACGGGCGCGGTTTGTCGCTGAATCTACGAAACTGGCCGGCCGCAGGCAGAACAAATCCGGCATAATCCCGTCATAATATGCGGGAAGCGGCCCGGCGCCGGGGAGTGATAGGTTGGACTACAAGGCGTTAAGCGACGAGCAGCTTGCCGAGAAATATCTGTCAGGCGATGCGAACGCCATGACTGCCATATACGAGAGGTACATCGACAAGGTCTACAGGCTGGCCTACTCGAAGCTGGGCGACCACCATGACGCCCAGGACGTCGCGTCCAGCGTCTTCCTTAAGCTTTGTACTTATCTTCAGCAGTTCAGGGGCGACTCGAAGCTTTCCACTTGGATCTTCGCCGTTACGGCAAACGCCGCGATTGATTTCGCAAGGAGGAGGAAGCCACAGGACAGCCTCGACCGCGAAATCGGCGGCAAGGACGGGGAGCCGATGGAAAGGCAGGTCCCCGACCGCAATCCCGGGCCGGAGGAGCTTATGGAGAAAGAGGACTTCAAGCGCCATATGCTCTCCCTAGTGCAGAGGCTTCCCGAGATGCAAAGGGAGATCCTAGAGCTTAGGTTCATAGTAGGCCTGTCGTACCAGGAGATATCCGAGGAGCTGGGAATAGAGATGGGGACTGTCAAGTCCAGGATAAACAGGGCGGTGGCGAGCCTCAGGGAGGCGTATGCCAGATCGGAGATGAAGGGCGTTGGAATGTAGCACTTACCGCGAGCAGATGGCGGAATACTTCACCGGGACGCTCGAGGCGCACCGCGCCAAGGCGCTTGAGGAGCATGTGTCGACCTGCGAGGGTTGCAGCCACGAGTTCGCGGACTTCAAGCATATGATGGAGGCGGTGGCAGAGCCCATAGAGGTGCCTGCCGCTTTCAGAGACGAGCTCAGAAGGGCCGTATCCAAGGAAGCCAAGAGGCGGCTGCCCACGGCGCCGAGCTTTGCGCACATTTTCAAGAACCCCTTCTTCAAGGTCCTCATAGGAGCCACTGCCGCAGCGCTGCTGCTTCTTGCCGCAGGCCTGGTTTGGTTCGACCTGATTCTTCCTAAGGAGACGCCTGTAACCGTCGTCTCCTATGTCGAAGACCAGTCTGCAGGGATGGAAAGGGTGATACAGAGGGGCTTGTCCCAGCTTGTACCGCCTGATTCGGCGACTGGGGCCGCCAAACTGCTGCTAAGATACGATGAGACGATCGCTGGCCAGATGGACGAGAAGGCGGTGTCGATAGGCGGAGAGGTGCTAAACAGCGCCAACAGGTCCCAGCCATGCGCCCTTTACGCCTTCTCTCCGGACGTCCTATCATTCTTCATCAACTACTTGAAGACTCTAGGACCTGTGGAGGCATCCCTTCCCCGGATCGGAAGCATCACCTCTGACAAGGTCTATGTGATAATCGAGCTCGGAAAGTAACCTGATCGAAGCTGTAATCACGGCCCCGGCGATCCGCCGGGGCTTTAGTACAGGCTTACGCCGGCAACCGCCCAGCCTCCGCGCTCAGGCACCATCCCCAGGCGCGCATTTCCCGCAAGCACGGGGATATCCCTCACGAAAACCGCATATAAGAAGCTTATGCTTACGAAGCTCCCCCCCTGCCTTCGCGCCATGATGTCGAAGATCCTCATCTGCGCATCCTCTTCAAGCGACGAGAAGAGGGCAGACAGCGCGATGAGGTCAAGAAATCCCCCTGTCACAGCCTCGTTTTCGAAGTATGGCTCCACTCCTCCGGTGGAATAGCACAATGCATGCAGCCTGGGGTCTATCGTGAAGCTCGCCTTCCAGGCTCCAAGCGCGTCAAGGGCGAACTTCATCTCGCCTCCTTCGGCCGGCCTGCTGTGCGGTAGCCTATCCTCCGCCCCGGTCCATGCGTTCCAGTACCCTGTCCTGCCCGGCGAATCGAAGGCGGCAGCCATCCTCCAGCCATCCTCTGTCCTTAGCATGAGCACCCTCATGGCTATTGCGGACGGTTCCATGCCGCTTATGCCGCCAGAGCTTATCACAAGGGCCACATCAAGCGTCACCGCGTTTCTTGAGGATGCCTCAAGCCTCACCCCCATCCTGGTCGTGAAAAGCCCTTCAGGAGCGGAGAGCGAGCCGATTGCATCTTCCGACTGCACCATAAGAAGGTCCAAGGCGGCCCCGTCTCTTAAGACTGAGTATGCGATGAAGTCCGGCGAGATTGCATTCTGCGGTGATGCGGTCCCGCCTGCAAGAGAGCCTTCCACTTGAGTCCTTATGTCAAGGGCCGGCAGGTAGCGCCTCGAGAACGCTTCATCGCGCATGAGGCCCGAAATTCGCATGATCTCCTTCTGCCTGTCTTCCCCCTTTGGATAAAGCTTTCCGTCACCTTCGGGAAGCCGCGCGATAAGCCTTGCGCCCGCCTCCGGGTCGAACCCGCAGAAGGCGGTTATGAAGGCCGCATATGCATCGCACTCCCTCTCCTGCGTGAAGAAATCCGCTGCCGGTTCCATCAGGAAGGGGAAGCCCTCATCGGAGAGGGCATCAAAGGTTTCGTAGTGCCATTCCTCAAGCTGCCATGTGATGCCGCCCTCCACCCTGTAGTGGCATGCCCTGAGGTGCCTCATCTCATGGGCAAGGGCGAAGGCCAGCTCGTCGTCACCCAGCGATGCGGCAAGCATATAGGACAGGTAGATGGACCCGTCCGCCATTGAGTAAGCGCTTATCTGCCTTCCCTCAGTGATATGGACCTCGAAGTCGGACGGATAGCTGCCGCAGGCTGCCGCCACCATCGCCGCGATGCCGCCTACCCTGCTCATAAGCACAGGATGGTCCGAATCCACTATGGGTTCCGGGGGTGCTATCCTTCCGACGACCCTCCTCCACGGCGCGTCCGACGGGAAGGATGCATCTCTTACCACGCGGGCCACCCAGTCGTGCCCATAGAGCCTGGCCTGGGTGTATACTGCTTCGGACATCGAGGTGAAGCCGGCATCATCCGCCGGCTCGCTGCCCGAGGCGAATGCGTAAAGCATAGAGGGGTCCAGGGCCGCCGTCTCGTCCGGGAGGCCGCTTCTTATGCCGGATGCAAGCAGGATAAAGAATGCGGCGATTATTCCCGCGATGATCTGTGCCGCTGTGGGGGCATCGCCCCTATTCACATTGATTCCTCTTGCCATCAGCCCTCCGACGATGACCTGGCGCCCTTTTCGCCCTCTCAGGGGACTTCTTAACGTAAGGCATGCCAAGTAAAGCGCTTGATTCGGCCATTTACGATTTTATCATCGTCTTTCGCAGCCTGCCATTCAGATGCCCTTCCCTCTACTGCAATCGCAGCCTTCTGGAGATGGCGTTTATGGCAAGGATATTCGCAACACATACCAGCAATGCCTCCAAAACCAGCACGAGCGCGTACACAATCGGATTCTGCCTTGTAATCCTCATCATCATGGCGTGAAGGGGCACGCCGAGGACGGCTTCGGTAAGATAAAGGCAAACGAACAGCACGATTGCAGTGAAAGCGACATATGCCGACATGCGGGCGAAACGGTTGCCGTGCCGAGTGCCGGCTTCCTCCTGGAACGCCCTGAATGCGATCGAAAGCATTATGTAGCCGAGCGCGAATATCACCTGGGTCTGGAAGAAAAGCAATGCGATTGCCAGCATGCCCGCATAGGTCAGCATGCGGTAGGCTTTGCCGCTATTCTTAAGGAATATCGCCAGTATCGAAGGTACGAACAGCGCCGATACTATGCTAATCGGACCTCTGAACACGCCTAGGCTGGCGGACGACAGGGCCAGCGCCAAGGATGAGTAAACGAACTCCTTGCGCCCTTTAGATGAGGAAGGGCTGGCCTCATGCTTAACTCCCATGGCTGTTGCTGCTCTTCTCTTCCCTGTAAGTATCGATATCAAACCTTCTGTAAGTATTCTTCCCTGACCTCTTGGCCTTGTACATCGCAAAGTCGGCGTATTCGATCAGGTCGTAAATCTCCTCCGTGTCCATCCCATAAACAGACATGCCCGCGCTCAATCTGATCTCCCTAGTAGCCGCCTCAAGCTTGATCGGCTCCCTTGTTACTGCACTGAGGATCGCATCCCAGACCATCGCCAAGTCGCCCTCGTGAACCTCATCATATCCGTGCACGTACAGGCCGAACTCGTCGCCGGCTATCCTCATGCAGATCTTGTTGTCGAAAGGAAGGCTCATGAGGCGGTTTGCGAACTCCCTGAGGTATATGTCGCCGGCCCGATGTCCGTAGCTGTCGTTCACCGACTTGAAGTCATCCAGGTCGATGAAGGTGAAGATGCCCATCCTGTCCGGGGCGCAGGCTATCAGCTGTTCCATCTCCTGCCTATACTGATACCTGCTCACAAGGCCCGTAAGCGCATCCTTCACTAGGCGGTTGTTGAGGTCGACGTTAAGCTTGTTCAGTAAGGAGTTCGCCTTCTTCAGCTGCCTTTGCACATTGAGAAGGTCGTTATTCAGCTTCTGGATCTTCTCGAACTGGTTGCGGACGTCGCTGGTATTGCTTAACATAAGGCCTGCATCTGTGGCCTTGATGGCCACCAGGAACCTGCCGATAAGGTCCTTGACCGCCTGTGAGTGGTCCCCATCGCAGACAAGCGAAGCCTCTATCGCGTGGATCAGCAGGTTGTCTCCGATGGGTATTATGCATATGGCCAGCTCGGCCTCAGGGCTTACCGTCTTGTAGCTTCCCGCGCAGGTGAGATCCTCGTTTCGTGCGAATGCCTCCCTCGCCGTTTCCGCGATGGTATCGGCATCAGTCTGGTTGAACAGCTCCTTCAGCGATTTCTGATACGGGGAGACGAGGTGCACCGGAGACAGCCAGATGACATTTAATATGTTCAGGCTCTCGTCGCACTTCATAAGGAAAGATACGGGTTCACGCCTCATCTTCCATCCTCCCGCCCGCTAGGCATCGAACTCTTCCTTCGCCCAGCGTGCAAGGGCGCTAGCGGAGGTGGAGAAGAAGTCTACGTCCCATTTCCCCCATAGCTCGCTGGTATTCAAGAAGGCCTGTCCGCCCACGGCTACCTTGACGCCGGGGTGCTTGGCCCTAATCGCCTTGACTACCTTCTCGCACGTCGCCAGGTACGGAGGCATAGTGACCGATAGCGCGACGAGGTCGGGTTCATTCGTCCTTATCGCCTCGAGTATTGCTGCCTCCGGCAGGGCGGCTCCTAGGTAAATGGTGTCCCATCCGTTGAGCTCAAGTACGTCCGACAGCATCCTTATGCCCATCTCATGCAGCTCGTTTCCTACCGCGCAGGAGACCATCGTCCTGTTCTTCCTCGGTTTCTCGAAGACCTCGTCGTAGAAGCCGGACATGACGGTCTGTGTGACTGATGTCGCGTAGTGCTCCTTATCCACAGTGATGATGTTCTTATGCCACAGGGACCCGATCTCATACATCACCTTCGCCAGGATCTCCTCATATATGACCTCCAGCGGGACGCCCTTCGCCCTTGCCGCGCTTATGGTCTCATAGGCCCTCTTCGTCCTGCCGGTCAGCAGCGCCTCGAGGTATTCCTTCCTGATCTCGCTGTGGTCCCCCTCCATGAACGATGCGGACAGGGGGACGTGCGTCACCGCCTTGGCCGTCTCCTCGGAGGCAAGCTTCAGGTACTCCGCCGCCAGCAGGAGCTCTTCGCCTTCCATTAGCTCAGTTGCCCTTGAGGCCAGCACTTCCGACAGTATCGCATAGTGGCCCGTCATCTGTTCGCCGATTCTGTCCCTGTCAAGGTCCTTCATCAGGTTGCAAAGCAGCTCGTAAAGCCATCCCGCATAGCCGACGAAGATCTTGGAGTCCTGGAAATGGACCGCGGTCATAAGAAAGCCGATGTTGTAGATGACATCGTCATACATCAGGCCCTTCCTTCTGTCGTCCATCTCCTTCTCCAGCTTTGGGTCCCTTCTGAACTGTTCCTCGAATACGGCCTGTGCGATCTTTATGAACCTCGGGTCGGAGTAATTCATCAGCAGACTCATCTTTGCATCCCCTCGGCAAGTATTTTCGAAGGCGCAAACGCCAGCTTAAGCCGGGCGCTGCCCGCAATCGGGCAGTACATCCCGCCAACGGTCATCGGGTTTCGACCGTCCCCACATGGTGTATCGTGATGCAGCCAGGCCCCCCGTGCGCCGCCATGGTAGGCGACAGCAGCAGGACCTCGACAACGGCGCCTTCTATCCTCTCGCGGATTCTGTCAGCCACTTTGCGGGCGGCTTCTATGTCATCTCCGTGGCATACGTAGAAGCGGTGCATCGCATCGGCGCCCCTTCTTACCATGCCATCGGCGATCATGTCCACCGCATGTCCCATCGTCCTTGCGATTGCGTACTTCTCTATCCTGGTGCCCTCATCATTGAGCCTCAGCACGGGCTTTATCCTTAAGATCGAGCCGATGAGGGCCGCGGTCTTGGACAGCCGGCCGCTTCTTCTGATGAAGGAGAAGTCGACCGCGATAAGGAAAGACTGCATATCGGCAATAGAGCTTCTTAGCTGGCTGCTTATCTCCTCAAGGCCCCTACCGAGCTTTGCGAGCCTCGCCGCATTCTCCACCAAGCACCGCTGCGCCCCGCAGATCGTCCTGGAGTTGATCACCGTTATCCTCTTCTCGTCAACCATACGGGCAGCTAAAAGCGCATTCTGGTATGTGCCTGAGAGCCCTTCGGAGATGGAGATGTGAAGTATCCTGGATGCTTTCGAAAGCCCAAGCTTGAAAGCCTCGACCACGTCTCCAAGGTATGGCTGCGAGGTAGTCGCCCTCACGCCAGTCCTAAGGAGCCTGTAGAACTCCTCATGCTTCATCTCCACGCCGTCTCTGTAGGACTCATCCTCGATGTTTAGGATTATCGGTGTGACTATCACGTCGAGATCCGCCGCCTCCCTATCGCTTAGAAGGGCGCAGCTGTCTGTCGTTATCTGGACTTCCGGCATTTTTCCGCTTCCTCCGTGTAGCTCACCGCTTCATCTGAGCTGTTTTTCCAGTTCGAATATGTCCATGATAGGTATGCCGTCGTTTCCGATAGCCGGGATGCAGGGCTTGATCTGCCTGTATCTCTTGACCTCGTCGAGGAGCACCTCGCAGATTCTGTATCCCAGCCTTTGGAACAGCCTTAGCGCATGTGTATTGTCATTGGTCGTCATAAGCCATATCCTGGTGCATCCGGACTTCCTGGCTGAATCCTCCACCATCGACATCAGCTGGCGGCCGAGGCCCTCCCCTGGCCTCAGGGAATCGAGGGATACCACCTCGCACTCCCCTCCCTCGATGTAGTAAGTCGCGCATGCGATTATGCGGGAATCCTCCTCACAGATGAACGCGTCAAGGTCGTTGGCGGTATAGATCTTCATCTTGGAAACGAGGTAGTCGCAGCCCCATCTTTTCTCGATGAACTTCGAAAGCGCATCCCTGTCGTTGGTCGAGACGCTCCGGAATTCCATCCATACCCCTCCAGTCATAGTATTTTTCTTACCTGACCGACGGATGCCTTCTTGGCGGCCCTCCTTTGTGCTATATTACAGACGGCAAATGCGCTTAACGAAAGAATCAGCGCATCTGTTATTGACGATTCAATACGGGGAAGCCTAATACCTTCATTGAGAACCCCGGCTCGGACCAATTCTTCTAATCGGGAAGGTGACAAATATGGCGAGGAAGCTTGCTGCAGCAGTGATGGTACTGGTAGTTGCCGGCCTTTGCGTTTTCCTTTACTTCTACACCAAGAATCCGGCTCAAGTGAATATCACCGACAACGGAAGTTCAAGCGGCATGTTCGGGTACAACTCCTTCACAGTCGACGAGAGCGGGGAGCTTGCCGCAGCCGGAATAGACGCTCTCAGCATCTCCGGTATAAGCGCGGACATCACAGTCCGGTATGAGGATTCAGATGCGATAAAGGCCCACTTCTATGGAGACATCCACCTGCTTTCGGGCTCACCCGAGGCTCATCTTGCCATGACGGTGGATGGCGGCACCGCAAAGATCGAAGTCGAGCCCAGAGGCGTGACGACCTACAGGATAGGCACCGGCGACCTGAAGCTGGACGTGATAGTGCCCATCTCGCTGAAGGCGGCCCTGGCTGTGCAGGGAGTCTCCGGAAGGGTCGTCCTCATGGGCGACGTTGATGTGGATTCCGTGGACCTGAATACTGTTTCCGGCAGCATCAGCGCAGATAAGGCGAAGGTTAGCGGGACTTTCGAGGTGAACACAGTGTCGGGAAGCATAGACATCGGCGATGTGGCCGCCTCAAGGTACGTCGCAAACTCCATCTCAGGGAGCGTCACCGCATCGAAGGTGACTGGAGCGAACGTGATCAAGCTGGGATCCATATCCGGGCGGGTCGACCTGGGGCTTCCCTCTGATGCCCAGTTCGACATAAGCGCAAGCTCCGTATCCGGCAAGGTAAGCTGCTCCTTCCCCGTCGTAATCGAATCTTCTACGGACAAGAAGCTGGTGGGAAGGGTCGGAAACGGCGACACCAACATAGACATCACTACTGTAAGCGGCTCTATATCGATAGAATCCAGGTAGGAAGGCAAAGCAGGCGGCGCCCTTCTCAAGGCGCCGCTTTTCCATGTCCGCCCGGCATTTCCGCCTACAGGCTCCTCTGTATCTTAGCTATCATCTTGCCCCTCTTCTTACGCTGAAGCCAGGCTTCCGTCTCGCTCTTCGACCTTACGTACATGACTTCCTTGACCATCTTCATGTAGCTGTCGTACCTTCGCTCCTCGAGAAGCCCCTCTTCTATTGCTTTAAGCACAGCGCATCCGGGTTCGCCGGTGTGCGAGCAGTCGTCGAAGCGGCAGTTCTGTGCCAGCTGCTCGATATCCTGGAATGAGCCTAGGAGGTCATCGTCGTCCGCCGTCAGCCCGAAGGCCCTGATGCCGGGAGTGTCGATGAGCATGCCGCCTCCGGGCAGAAGCTTAAGCGCCCTCGAAGTGGTCGTGTGCCTTCCTTTGGAGTCGCTCTGCCTTATCTCGGCGGTCTTGGCGGCCTCGTAGCCCATCAGGTTATTGAGAAGAGTGGATTTGCCTACTCCGGAGGATCCGACCACGGCGCACGTGACGCCCGGCCTGAAGTAGCCCGCCAGAAGGTCCATCCCCTCGCCTGTAAGCGCGCTTATCGAGAGCACGTCCGTGCCGGGCACTGCGTCTATAGCCTGCTGCTCGAGCAGGTCAGCGTCCTCGCACGCGTCCTTCTTGCTAAGGACGAGCACCGGCGTGCCACCGCTGGACCATGCCGCCGTGATGAGCCTTTCTATCCTGTTGAGGCTGTAGTTCGCGTTCATGGACACCATCATCATGAGGTAGTCGAAGTTCGCCGCCACCACCACCGATTTCCAACCCACATGGCTGTCGGCCCTCTTCAGCTCGCTGTATCTCGGCACCACCTTCACTATCTGGCCTCTTGTCCCTTCCGGTGCCAGGCGGATCCTCACCCAGTCCCCTGCGACCGGCCTCAGCTCCCCCCTGTCCGAAAGTATGCCGCCAGCCAGGGCGGCATCCACCTCGCCGGCTTCTGTGACAGCCGTGAAACCGGTGCCGAAGTCGTCAGTTATCCGGCCCGCGATTAGCCCCTCACCGCTTGCCATCGCGGCAATTGACGCATCTATCCTGTCGTTGTATCCGTATTGCCTAATATCCAATCCTATGATCACCCTTCCGCTTGTGATCCCCCGCCCTCGCCGCGTGCATATAAAAATCCGCAGAGGGGAAGCCTCTGCGGATCATATCCGTAAGAGCACGCCTTCAAGCGCGCTCAGATAAGCTGTCCTCTGTACCGGGCCGGGGTCGAAGAACCCTTGCCCGCGGCTATTCGATTATCGGAACGCCACACTCTCCATCATGACTTCCCTCATCAAACAACACCCCTTCGTGCCGCAAGACCGCGGCCACAACACGATTATAGCCCATGCGGGCGCTTTGTGAAGACATTTTTATGCAATCTCCCCTTGGCGGCTGGCAACGGCCGCCCCTATCCTTCAATCCTGAATTCTTCAAGAAGCATCTTGACTATTACGTTACGTCATAGTTTATCCTCTTCACGGAGGCGATGATATGCAGCATACGATCAAGCAGGTCTCGAAGGCCTCAGGCGCTACGGTCAGGGCTCTGCAGCACTATGACAGGATAGGCCTTCTCAGCCCCGGCTTAAGAAACGGCTCGGGCTACAGGCTCTATGGGGAGGAGGACCTGATCAAGCTTCAGCAGGTGCTTCTCCTTAAGAGCATGGGGTTCGGCCTGAAGGATATCGCTGGCATGGTCTCAGCGGCCGTAAGCGACAGGGAGGCCTCGCTCAAGAAGCACCGCGCAATGCTGACGGAGAAGCTTGGCCAGCTAAACTCTCTTATCAGGCTTGTAGACAGGAGCCTTGAGGCGATAAGGAAAGGACGGAAGGAAATGATGGAAGAGCTGTTCGAAGGATTCGACCACGATAGCCACAGGCAGGAAGCCAGGCGCCTGTACGGGGAGGCGTTCGAGGAGTCCGAGAGGCGCGCGTCCAAGTACGACAGAGATCAGTGGGAGCAGTTCAAGCTCGAGCAGAAGCAGAACATGGAGGCGATTATCGCTGCAAGGGGCAAGGGGCCTGAGGATCCTGAGGTGCTTGAGCTTATGGGAAGGCACAGGGCGAGCATAACGAAGTGGTTCTACGACTGCACGCTCGACATCTTCGAAGGCCTGGCGGAGCTTTACGTAGAGGACGCCAGGTTCACCAAGACCTATGAGGACATGGCGCCTGGGCTTGCCTCATTCATGAGCGCATCGATGAAGAACTATGTCGCTAGGGAGAGGGAAAGGAAGGCCTGATCGATCATTGCTGCCGGATGGCTCCGTGGGCTCCCCCCTAGAGGGGCGGCTCGGGGTTACCGTCCTGCCCAGGCCCTGTCAGAACCCCTTCGATAAGCATCCTGACCGCCTCCAGGTCAGGCCTCCAGTAGGGGCCGTCGAAAACCCCGGGCACGGTGAAGCCGTCCAGGTTACTCACTCCGATCTTAAGAAGCCTCAGCCCGAGGGCCATGGCCTCGCCCTCCGACATGTCGGTCTTGAAGCTGTCCTTGACGTCGGAGATTATTCCGCTTATCTCCCCTACGGTGTTCCAGCGGACAGCCTGCGAGGCAAGCGTCTTCAGGAACTTTATCTGCCTTGAGGTGCGGTTGATGTCCCCCATGGCATCGCCCCTGAACCTGACGTACATAAGGGAAGTCGCCCCGTCGAAGTGCTGAAGGCCGTTTCGGATGAAGAAGTACCTGCCGTTAAGGTCATCCCAGATGTACATGTCGTTTTCAACCAGCATGTCCACCCCGCCCAGCCTGTCTATCACATTGACGAACCCCTTGAAGTCGATGCTGACCCATCGGTCGGGGGATATACCGGTGAGGTAGCGTACTGCGTTTGCCACCCTCGCAGGGTTTGAATCCCTGTACAGGGCGTTTATCCTCTCCTCATTCCCGTAGGAGTCCATGGGAACAAGAGTGTCTCTGGGTATGGAGACCACTGTCGCCGCCTGCCTGTCCTTCGGCAGAATCAGAAGCATGATCGCGTCGGGGCGTCCGGGAAGGCCTCCGCCCTCCCTTATCCTTCCGGGGTAGTTATAGTCGAAGCCCATCATCAGGACGGCGAACACCTCGTCATTCTCCCACGAGGCGAGTTCCTGGTCCATTCCGCCTCCCAGCGTCACGGGCGAGCCCTCGCTGATGCCGAAGTCGGGCAGCATGGGGTCATATGCATCGCCCAGCCAGCCTGAGCTAAGCGGTTCGTTCCATGGAAGGGATTCGGGAAGGATGAAGTATGCATATGACAGGCTCAGGACCAGGATCACGCAAAGCGCTAGGGCAAGCTTGGCCATAAAGGGCCAGCCCCTCCTCACCCTGGATTCAGTTTGAACCGTCGCCTGCGCTTCCTGCGCGCCATTATGCTGTCTTTGCCCCTGCGACATCTTATGTTCCCTTCAGCCGTTATAATATCTATAACGTATTCTATCTCAAAGAGTGCGGCATAAGGCCGGAAAATCATGTGCCAAGGCGGCACAAAGCTACGGTTCAATGCGTCTAAAGCAGCAGTTTTATTACCGGAGGTGCCGAAAGATGAGACTTACGACCAGGGTATGCGCCATCGCGATCCTAGCCGCAGCGCTTATGGCCACTGCAGGATGTCTCCCCCGTTGGACGGCAGCAGCATCAAGGTACGCCGAGAGCACGGGCCTTTACTCAGCGAGCGACCCTTCGCAGCAGGTCACGTGGGCCCCGGCAGGCCAGCATTACATGATTATCGGGCTCGAGCTTGCCTATACGGCGTCGCAGCCTGCGGACATAAGAGACGAGCTGATCTTCGGCCTCTACGACTGCTACGGCGACGATGTGCGCTACAACAACTTCCATCCGTCCGAAGGTACGGTATACGATGCGATCTGGTTTCTTGCTGACAAGGACAACCCGCTCGCGGGTTCCCTGTTCTTCATTGTCCCAGACAGCTTCACGGCGGAGGACGCTTACTTCGTTGTAATGGATAAGTACTATGACACGCTTCATTCAGCCAGCCTCTCCTCGCTTGAGGAGGTCCTGGACTATCCCGGCTCCTGGTAGGCTAAGGTTGCTGCCGGCCCCGGGCTTATAAACGCCCTCCATAAGCCTTATAATGCAATCACAGGCTGCATCAAGGTTTAGGAGGGCATCGCTTTGAGGAAACCGGACGAGCGCGAGGGCAATGCCGCGGACGGCAGGATACTGGGTTTAGACAGGAACGTCTTCTTCGTCGGGCTGACAAGCTTCCTTACGGATACGACCAGCAAGATGGCATATTCCGTCATGCCTCTCTTCCTTTTGTCACTTGGCGCGACAAAGACGCAGCTATCTCTCATTGAAGGAATAGCGGAGAGCACAGCCTCGCTTCTTAAGGCGGCATCGGGCTGGCTTAGCGACCGCATAGGACGCAACAAGCCGTTCATGGTGGCAGGCTACGCCTTCTCCTCCTTCCTTTTCCCGCTGTTCGCGATAGCAAGGGCGCCATTCGACGTGCTGGCGATCAGATTCGTCGAGAGGGTAGGAAAGGGCATACGGACAGCGCCCAGGGACAGCCTCGTTGCGGCTTCAAGCGGGAAGGCCGACCGCGGCAGGAGCTTCGGCTTCCACAAGGCGATGGACAACAGCGGAGCCATAGTGGGCCCTTTGCTTGCGGCGGGGCTTCTTGCCGCCTTCCCCGAGCAGTATCGAAAGGTGTTCCTTATATCGGGCCTGCCGGCGATATTCGGCCTGATCTCGCTTTTAGCCTTCGTCCGCGAAGCCCGGAGGCCGAAGGAGGAGCGGCTGGGCAGGCTCTCACTGAAGGACCTGCCGGCAAGGTTCTACGCCTTCCTCGGCATCATCTTCGTCTTCACGCTCGGCAACTCCACCGACGCGCTGCTTCTCGTGAAGGCAAGCGACGTCGGAATAGCCGATTCATACATCCCTGTGGTTTATCTCGTCTTCAACTCCGTATCGGTGCTTTTCTCCGTGCCGGCGGGCATCCTCTCCGACCGCATAGGGCGGGAAAGGCTCATCATATTCGGCTACCTGCTGTATTCCGTCGTTTATTTCCTTTTCGGCAGGACCGGAAGCCCCGCTGCCGTGGTGGCCCTGTTCGCTTTGTACGGGCTCTACAGCGCCAGCACCGACGGCATACAGAAGGCGCTCGTCGCAGACATCTCGGACAGCAGGGCCAAGGGGACCTGCCTTGGCATCTATAACTTCCTTGTGGGGATAACACTGCTTCCCGCAAGCCTTATAGCAGGCGTCCTCTACGACAGGGCCGGAGGAGGCGCCCCCTTCTATTTCGGCTCGGCGATGGCATTCATGGCAGCGATGCTTATGGTGGCGTTCTATGCCGCCGGCAAGAGGCGAGAAAGGAATGCCTGAACGCGTAAGGCCCGGAAAGGCCGCCAGCAGGTCAGGTAAGTCGAGCTGAGCTGAGCATCGCAGCTATAGCATAATGACAGTCAAGTAGCCTAAGGCCGGCGCAGTCGCTATGCGCCGGCCTTAAGATTCTCATCCTGTAACATCTTGTTCACATGCCATCCAAGAGGATGTAACAATGCCGCACTATCCTTTAATCAACTGCGGGAGCCCAAGCATCTTCGATCGCCCGCGGAGGAACTGGAGGTATGGCAGTGGATGCCTCGACATTCAAGCGCTATGAGATAAAGTACCTCATCGGAAGGCACGAGGCGGAGTCGTTCGCCGGCAGGCTCGCAGCAAGGATGGGCTTTGACGAGCATTGCCCCGGCGGGTCCGGCTACTGCATATCAAGCGTCTACTTCGACACGTCTGACAGGGCACTTATAAGGCATTCCCTGAGCCATCCCCTTTATAAGGAGAAGCTCAGGATGCGCTCCTACGGCGGCCCGAAGCAGGATGGGGACACCGTGTTCCTGGAAATCAAGAAGAAGTTCGACGGGGTTGTCGGGAAGAGGCGCGCGACTATGACGCTGAGGCAGGCCGAGGATTTCGTGGCCACAGGCATCGCGCCCCGGCTTGAAGGATACATCAATAACCAAGTGGCGTCCGAGATCGCCTTCTTCCTCGGCACCTATGAAGTAAGGCCGTCAGCATTCATCGGCTACACAAGGGTCGCCTTTTCAGCAGCGGCGGACAACGGCCTAAGGATCACCTTCGACACGGATATCGTGGCAAGAAGGGCTGAGGCGTCTCTAAGAAATCCTTCCTACGGGGAGCGGATCATCGGGGCTGACCAGGTCCTAATGGAGGTGAAATTCTCCTCATCGGTGCCGCTCTGGCTTTCCAGGATGCTTTCAGAGGCCGGTTTACATAGGCAGGGCTTCTCGAAGTACGGCACAGAGCACGAGATGGCCCTTCTAAGCCTTGCCCGAGGCTCAGCCTGCACGCCTTCCGGCGCGGATCTAAAAGGTCAGCCCAAGCACCAGGGAAACATCTACGTAAAGGACCTAAGAAGGAGCGTGTCATTATGATCGAAAGCATCCTTGCCTCGACCGGAAACGAGCCGTTCACTGTCTTGAACACCCTCGCTGTCCTGGGGACAGCGCTTTCCTTAGGGTGTGCGATCAGCCTGGCCTATATTCTCATAAGGAGGGCCGAGGGCTACTCAAGGGGATTTGCGATGACTCTAATCATGATGCCCGCGATAGTTGGAGCGATAGTATTCCTCATCGGCAACAACGTCGCGCGCGCATTCAGCCTTGCAGGCGCCTTCAGCCTGATTCGCTTCAGAAGCGCGGCAGGAGAGCCTCGGGACATCGCATTCGTCCTGTTCTCCCTCGGCGTAGGGCTCGCGTGCGGAATCGGATATCTCGGCTATGCCGCGCTTTTCGCCGCGATAATGTGTGCCGCGATGGCTGCGATGCACCTTGCCGGGATGGTCGGTCCGAAGTCGAGCGTGATGCAGCTGAAGATCGCCGTCCCGGAGAACATGAACTACCAGGGGCTCTTCGACGACATCCTGGGAAGGCACGCCAGGTCATGGCGCCTCAGGAAGATCAAGTCCACCGACTTCGGCACCCTCTTCGAGCTTGTATACACGGTGAACCTGAGGGGGGCAGCCGACAGCAAGAAGCTGATCGACGAGCTCAGGGCCAGAAACGGCAACCTGAGCATAACGCTTACGGCCCAGGAGGCTGAGGATACCATCTACGCATGAACCGGGCTGCCACCAGATGCAATAGAGGGAATAAGGGCGAGATGTCGAAACACTACGCGGGAGGTGACGGCAATGCTGAAAAGCGCAAAGGATCGCTTCATCCTGGCGATGAAGCTTGTGGCAGTAGCCTATGGCATCTTCCTTATGCTGTTCTCCTTCGACGTCTTCGGAGAAGGACCGATCATGGAGCAGATGCTCGGCTTCATTATCCACTCCCTTCCCTCCATCCTCATTCTGGCGGCGATAGCGGTCTTCTGGAGGAAGCCATGGATAATAGGCTCCGTGCTTATCGCGGTCGCGCTCTTCCTGGCCATCAGATTCAGGCTCTACGAGGAGGCCGTCAGCTTCGCCTCCCAGCTGTTCATGGGCATCTGCGAGCATTTCATAAGCAATCTCAAACAGATTATGCAAACCATAAAGCTTGCCTAGATCTTTTAGTTCCTCCGCTCCATATAATGCAACATCTGCTGAACTGACCAAGCCTATTACTTTGAAAATCTTTTCAGCCGCTTCATCAAC
>CAZNZD010000027.1:0-19795 GCA_964577435.1 uncultured Clostridia bacterium | reverse complement strand
TCTCTAATGCGCTGATTAGAACTTGATTGTGAAGTTGGCGCCGAAGGTATCCCAGTACATGTCGCCGACTGAGGCGTAGTAGGGAGCCCAAGGCTTGCCATACTGAGCATGATTCTTATCAGTTATCGCGTCGAAACCGTCCATGCCCCAGAACACGGTTGCCTTGGCGTTGTCGCTGATCTTAATTTCGCCCTGAAGCTTGGCATATACCTTGTGGGTGCCTACGACGGTCGTTCCGCTGCCAACAAATAGATCGCTGCCACGATAGGTTACCCTGCCGGTGACGGTGACTTTGTCGGTTGCGAGATACTTGGCATACACGCTGACGATGGGATCAAAGGCGAGGACTGCGCTGCCGTCTTCCTTAGTGAGGAAGAACATGCCTGCGCTCCACTGACCATCAATCGTGGCGTCGAGCTTTACGAAGCCGATAGGTTCATACTGATAGGACGGAGCTTCGGTCCAGGTGAACTCGAAGAAACCGGCCACGAGTGCGTTGAGGTCAACTATGAACGGGATGGTTGTGTACTTGTTCTCATACTTTGTGAAGAGACCAGCTATCGCAGTATTGGTCAACTTCTGGTCGTATGATGCCCAAGCTTCGGTGTCGAGACCGAACGGAGCATTGTAGTAGAGGCCGCCGTATACCATGTCGGCACCGTTCGCAGCTTCATCTACTTCATACTGTCCGACTCCGTCCCAGTTGGAGTTATAACCGACATGCCCGCCGAGCTCGCCGATGGCGCCAACATAGTCTGCCCTGAGCTCAGCCTGCTCACCATGCCAGAAGCCGCCGTTCCAGTTTAGCTTGGAGTCCAAGTTCAATCCAAGGGTGAGGTCGCCGAGTTCGACTTCGACGTCGAGGTTGGCATTGTTGCCGCCATCAGCGTTGAAGCTCTCGAACCATACGCTGTTCTTGAAGGTTACGGTTACAGGTGCGAGCTTCAAGGTTGCGTTGGTTGTTACCTCCTGGAGGCCCATAGCGTAGAAGGAAGTTGAGCTAAGAAGAGGGGTGTATACATTACCCATACCCATCTTATAGGACACTTCGTCGATGGTTAGAGGGTTTAACTTGATCTCCTTTACACCTGCGTATGCAGCAAATGCGTAAAGGTCATCGTTGCTCCAGAAATACAGTCCAGGATAAGACTCCAGATCAGCGAAGTTACCGACTGCTACTGTGAATTTGCCGCCGATTACCGGTACTGCACCAGTCAATGCGGTGGTGAGGCCCATGCCATATACGCCGTCATTGAAGAGCCAACCCCAGTCGGTGGTTAGTGTCAGGCCGAGAGGAAGAGTGGCTGCCAGCTGAGCGCTTATCTCGTACGAATCAGCTACGGTAGTCTGCTCAACAGCTGCCTGCGCTGCGTACTTGAGGTTAGGAGTAATCTGACCCCAAACCTTGCTGTACCTGTTAGGAGTTACGCGAGCAGTGGGAGTCGCAGGAGGAATAACAGTTGCTTCGTCCTGATCATGGTCGACCTTCATAACGGATGAGAGGAGAGTGAAATTCGACTCCATCTTGCTCCACTTGTATCCATCAGTGCTGTTGTCGCTGATGATTACATTAAGAGGCTCGGTTGCATACTTCACCCACCAGCCGGCGCCGATGCCGGGAGAGGTAAGGAAGGTGAACGGGGCGTAGGCAGTCAAAAGGCCAGCCTCGTCAAACTGGAATGACAGAGTGAGGCTTAGACTATCAGTCGCTGTGCCGTTCGAATACTTGTACCCACCACTAAAGGTGCCATTGAGCTTGTAGTTAGCGGCTGCTGCCGGTATTGCGAGCAGCAACATTGCCACTACTACGAATGCGAACATCTTCTTCATTTTTTATCCCCCTATATTATATTAGTTGAGGATTTTCCGCCGATTTTCCGGCGTCCTTAGGGGGACTTCCCATGAAAGAGTATCCTTGTTTCCTCTTCAGGTTTGTCCTCCGCTTCGACGCTTTCTTCCCGGCGTCGCCGTACAGCACACATTGTGTGACCCAACAGCTGGGGCCCGACCCGGAAACTACGGGGGTGCACCTCCTTCCACGCTTCCAAACCGGCTGAAACACATATAACCGCTTTAGCTGTGCTTAAGCGGATCTATGACTGAATCTACACTGCACATTCTACACAAACACGCCGAATTCCTGCAAGTTATCGAGAAAATTGCGAAAATTATCCGTTTTTCCGAATATGTCCGCAACCCAAGGTTCCCTTCGGCATGCCCTTCGATGCGCATTATTACTATTAAAGCACTTGGATGTACTTATTGCAACAGCATCCGCCCACTTGAAGGTTATTTTGCCTCCTTCCAGTTAGGCCCAGTCCCCGCTTCTGCGATAAGGGGAACCGATAGAACCGCTGCCTCCTCCATTACCTTCTTCACCATGGCAGCCACGCCTTCCGCCTCACCCGTCGGCGCTTCGACAACAAGCTCGTCGTGGACCTGCAGGATAAGCTTTGACTTCCATCCTTCATCCTCGAGCCTCTTTAGCAGCCTTATCATCGCTACCTTAATTATGTCTGCCGCGCTTCCCTGTATAGGCGCGTTCATCACGATGCGCTCGCCGAACTTCCTCATGTTGAAGTTGGCGCTGTATAGCTCAGGCACGGAACGCCTCCTGCCCATTATCGTAGAGACATAGCCATTGGACCTTGCCTTCTCCATCGCCTCGGCGAAGTACTGCTTGACCCTTACGTATCTCCTGAAATACCTCTCTATGAACTCCTTCGCCTCAGCCTGAGGTATGCCCAGGGTCTTAGACAGGCCGAACTCCGACTGACCGTATATTATGCCGAAGTTCACGGTCTTGGCCCTGTAGCGCATCTCCCTGCTGACATCCTCCATGGGCACCCCGAACACCTCAGCCGCCGTTCTAGTATGGACGTCCTGCCCAAGCCTGAAAGCCTCGATGAGTACGGGATCACCGCTTAGGTGCGCAAGCAGCCTCAGCTCAATCTGCGAGTAGTCTGCGCTCACGATGAGGTTCCCCGGGGATGCCGTGAAGGCGGCCCTTATCTCAAGGCCCTCCTCGCTCTTAATCGGTATGTTCTGCATGTTGGGATCCGACGAGGAGAGCCTCCCTGTCACCGCGCCAGTCTGGTTGAAGGTCGTGTGGATCCTGCCTCCCTGCCTTGAGGCAAGCTCGGGAAGTACATCCACATAAGTTGACTTAAGCTTGGATATGCCTCGATATTCAAGTATCTTCCCGACTATCGGGTGAAGCGGCATCAGCCCCTCCAGGACGTCGGCGTCTGTGGAGTAGCCAGTTTTCGTCTTCCTGTCCGCAGGAAGCCCTAGCTTCTCGAACAGCACTACGCCAAGCTGCTTAGGAGAGCCGATGTTGAACTCGCCCCCGCCCAGCTTGTATATGTCCTGTTCGAGTACATCGAGCCTTCCTCTCATGTCAGCGGAGATGTCCCTTAGCCTCTGGATGTCAACCTTGACGCCCTCTAGCTCCATAGCGGCCAGTACCTCGACCAGCGGCATCTCCACTTCCGCAAACAGCGCCTGCATGCCCAGCTCATGAAGATCCGCTTCCATCACAGGCCTGAGCTTTCCCATCAGCGCCGCTATGGCAAGCCTCGCCTCATGCGGCCTCCCTGCGGGAATCTGTGACGGCAGCATCCTGAAATACCTGAAAAGGATGTCCTGGGGCGAGTCGCTGCGCCCCAGGGGGTTTAGCAGGAACCCTGCCAGCATCGGGTCGAATGCGATGCCCCTGAGCTTGATGCCTGTCCTTCCTATGATCACGGAAGCTGCCTTGATGTCCCAGCCGCATTTGGCGATTCCCTCTTCTGCAAGGGCCGGTCCAAGGGCCTCCAGCGCGGCCTTCAGCTCTATTCCGGACCCTCCGATTAGAGATCCTTCAGCATCCACAGGAATATCGTAAGAGACGCCCTCAAGGCCGAGAATAAATCTCTTTGGAATGGCCTCCCAGCCCTTGCCCTCGCTTATGAAGTCTAAGCTAAGCGATTTGATGCCTGCAGCCTTCCTCGCAATGTCCACGAGCTCAGGCAGACCTGCCACTTCCCTTACTTCATAAGAGGCGTCGCCAGGATCCTTCGCCTCCAAAGATGCGGATGGCGGCATCGCGCCGAACAGCTCCTTCGCCGGGGCCTCCTTCTTAGGCTTCTGGCCCTTCCTCTCGAACTTCGACATAAGGCTTTTAAAGCCCATTTCCGCCAGGAAGTCCATAAGGATAGAGTTGTCCGTCTCCTCCTGCACCCTGACTGGGTCGAAGTCGATCGGAACAGCGGTATCTATCGTTGCCAGCTTCTTGCTTAGAAGCGCAATCTCGCTCGCCTGCCTTGCGAGGCTACCCGCCTTGTCCGCCTTCTCAGGTTCACCGGCTTCCAAAATCCCCTCGAGGCTTCCATACTCAGTGATGAGCCTTACAGCGCCCTTCTCCCCGATCCCTCTTACTCCGGGGATGTTGTCTGAGGTGTCCCCGATGAGCCCTTTCAAGTCGGGGACGAGCCTCGGCTCTACGCCGCAGGCCGCCTTCACCTCATCCGGGCCCATCAGCTCGAAGTCGGATATGCCCCTTTTAGTCATCAGAAGCTTCACCCTATCCGAGGCAAGCTGATATGAATCCCTGTCGCTGGTTACAATGGTCACGTCCTTGCCAGCCGCTTCGAGCCTCCTTGCCATCGTGCCAAGAAGGTCGTCCGCCTCGAAGCCGGCAAGCTCGACGACTTCGATGCCGAAAGCC
Organism: uncultured Clostridia bacterium; assembly: GCA_964577435.1. Classification (GTDB taxonomy): domain Bacteria; phylum Bacillota; class DTU025; order DTU025; family MWDF01; genus MWDF01. Next base: position 15,087 of record CAZNZD010000027.1, on the reverse strand, counting down.
CTGCAGGCATCCTTGATGAGAGGAATCTGCACTCTCAGCTCCTGGTCCATGGGCTTTCTGGTGGCCTTGTAGTCAGCGAAGTCCTCGTGCCTGAAGACCGGGCCGTGAGAATCAAATGCGCATACGACCCTTTCGGCCCCCTCCATCTCCATTATCCTTATGAGCATGTTGCAGAAGCCCAGCACCGCATTCGTGGGTACGCCCGACGGGCTGGTTAAAGTCGGGGGCAGGGCATGGTATGCCCTGTGGGCAAGGCTGTGGCCGTCTAGCAGCACGGTCCTTCCGGACAAAGAAACCACCACCCGTAGATTATTTATTCGGAAGCCACCCTAAGCGGGAACAGGAATATGGCTTCGCGGAGTCATATATAGTAGTTGTACAAATAGAGGATACCACAAGCAATTCTATATACAGACGGGAGATGTCGGATATGAGGAAGTACGCTGCGATAGCGGCCATAGCGGCCCTTCTGGCGATGGCAGCGATGGGCGGGGTGGCAGGGGCCGCCCCCAAGGAACAGCTGAACCTTACAGTGTATAACGCGAACCTCGCGCTTGTGAGCATGATCAAGCAGATGGAGATACCGATCGGGGAGGGCGAAGTGGTATTCCCCAATGTGCCCTCTATGATACTTGCGAACACCGTGCTATTCGAGTCTCTGTCCTTCCCCTCCAAGGTATGGGTTCGGGAGCAGAACTACGAGTACGACCTGGTGAACGAGTACAAGCTCCTGCAGAAGTTCGTTGACCAGAAGATAACCGTCGTGACCAGGTCTGGCGACGTCTACACGGGATTTCTGATGAGCGGAAGCAACAGCCCGGTCATCCTCTCCGAGCTTGAGGCGGGCAAAGGTGCAATATTCTCCGTCCAGCTGGGCGACATACAGTCCATCAGATACCCCAGCCTTCCCGAGGGGCTCATCACAAGGCCCGCGCTTAAGTGGCTTACCGTGAACAACACGCTATTCAAGAACCAGACTGTGAAGGTCACATACCTTACAGAGGGGCTATCCTGGTCCGCGGATTATGTCGCCCTGCTGTCGGACGACGACAAGAGCATGAACCTCACCGGATGGGTGACTCTCCAGAACAACAGCGGCACGAGCTATGAGAACGCAAAGCTAAAGCTTGTGGCAGGAGAGGTGAACAGGGAACAATCCTCCGACGTAAGATACAAGGAGGAGGTGGCATATGCCCTTGCCGCGCCCACTCCCCAGGCGTTCGAGGAGCGCGGTCTTTTCGAATACCATCTCTACGACCTGCAGTTCCCCACTACGGTTAAGAATGCTCAGACCAAGCAGATCGGCTTCATGAGCGCCACAGATGTGCCCGTGACAAAGTACTTCCTGTACTCCGGAAGGTATGGGAATGATGGGGTCGGCACCTATATCAAGTTCAAGAACGACCAGAAGTCCGGGCTTGGCATGCCCCTTCCCGCCGGAATCGTTAGGGTCAACAAGCTGGACATCGACGGAACCGAGCAGTTCATCGGGGAAAACAGCATCGACCACACTCCCAAGGACGAGGAGATCGACCTCTACCTGGGAGAGGCGTTCGATATAAAGGGCAGCTGGCAGCAGGATTCTTTCAGGGATATCTCAAAGAGCATCCGCGAGGAGACCTACACAATAGAGATAAGGAACCACAAGGACGAGAAGGTCAAGGTAAAGGTCCGCGAGTATCTGTCCTATTGGAGCGAGTGGAGCATACTCTCCTCCACGAATCCTTATACCAAGCTGGATTCCACCACTATAGAATTCGAACCGGAAATCCCTGCTAACGGCACTGTACAGATAACATACACCGTGCGCTACACGAAGTAGGCTTCGCCTCTCTGGAACAACACAGGTCAGTCATTTCAAGTCTTTTAAGTAACATAGAATCAGTTTATTATAGAACCGGACACTTGACCTTAGCGGTGTCCGGTTCTTGATATTCCCAGCATAAGCGGCAGATGCCGTGATAACTGCAGTTAGACATATTCATATTACCGAATATGGCGGGCCGAAGGGTCGCCGTCTAACAATCAACCGAAAAGGCTCCCTTGTCGCAGCTTGGGACGTAGGAGGGGTTTCCGATGATGTCCATACCGAAAGACCTGATGCAAAGAAAGATGAACCTGACCCCAGACGCGCTAACTATACTGGAGAGCAGGTATCTTCTTAGGGATAAGGAAGGCGTCATCATCGAGACACCCGAGCAGATGTGCGCGCGCGTAGCCACCGAGGCGGCGAACGCGGGTACTAGGTATCCCGGACTCGAAGGAAGCTTCAAGGAGAGGTTCGAGCTCTTCTATTGGATGCTCATCGATGGGCTGTTCTCCCCCAACTCCCCCACATGGATGAACGCGGGCACCCCTAACCCGCAGAATGCTGCATGTTTCGTGCTTCCGGTCGAAGACTCCCTCGACAAGATCTTCGACGCCGTCAAGCACGCGGCCCTCATACACCAGAGCGGAGGCGGCACCGGCTTCGACTTCTCATCGCTTCGCCCATCCGGCGACGTTGTACGCTCCACAGGAGGCGTAGCATCGGGCCCCGTCTCCTTCATGGCGGTCTTCAACTCGGCCACAGAGACCATCAAGCAGGGGGGCAAGAGGCGCGGCGCAAACATCGGGATCCTGCGTGTGGACCATCCCGACATAGAGCGCTTCATCACCTGCAAGGAGGACAACAACACCCTTACGAACTTCAACATCTCGGTAGCGCTCACCGATGCCTTCATGAAGGCCGTCGATGAGGGCACCGAATACGACATCTACAACCCCAGGGACGGAAGGACGGTCGGCCGCAAGGACGCAAGGGCGATCTTCGATAAGCTGGTGCAGCACGCCTGGAAGAACGGCGAGCCCGGCATTGTCTTCCTGGACAGGATTAACCGCGACAACCCGACCCCTAACATCGGAAGGATCTCTGCGACTAATCCCTGCGGAGAGCAGCCCCTTCTTCCCTACGAGGCCTGCAACCTGGGAAGCATTAACCTTCAGAAGATGCTCTGCGATAAGCCCTGCGCATCAGATGTCCTCAATCGAAGCTACCTGCCGGCCGGGCTCGTCCAGGCCTGCGCCAAGGAGCTTCAGGCGGAAATCGAGATGGTCGACTGGGCGCTCCTGTCTGATGTGGTAAGAGCTTCGACGGACTTCCTGGACTCGATAATCGACGTCAGCGAGTACCCCATCCCTCAGATTGACAAGATGGTCCGCACCACAAGGAAGGTCGGGCTCGGGATGATGGGATTCGCCGACCTGCTGATAATGCTGAAGCTTCCCTACGGCTCCGGGAAGAGCGAGCTTCTTGCTGAGCTCATCTCCCGCTTCATCACGGGCGAGGCGCGCGAGAAGAGCGCCGAGCTTGCTGAAGAGCGCGGCCCCTTCCCCGCTTTTGCCGGAAGCGTCTTCGACGAACCCGGCAGGCCCAAGATGAGGAACGCGACTGTAACCACGGTCGCCCCCACCGGCACGATAAGCATGATCGCAAACGCCTCATCAGGATGCGAGCCGCTGTTCGGCGTGGCCTTCACGAAGCAGAACGTGCTTGGCGGCAAACAGCTTACCCAGACCAATCCCATCTTCTTCGGGGACTTGTCAAGAAGGGGCCTGCTCAGCGAGGAGCTTACCTTGAAGATCGCCAATAACGGCGGTTCGGTGCGCGGGATCAAGGAGATCCCCTCCGACATGCAGGAGATATACATGACTGCCCTCGAGATTCCCTGGGAGTGGCATGTGAAGATCCAGGCCGCAGTGCAGCGCGGCACGGAAAACGCCGTGTCGAAGACCATTAACCTCATGAACGACGCCAGCGCCGAAGATGTCGGCAAGGCTTACAAGCTCGCTCACAAGCTAGGATGCAAGGGCCTTACCGTTTATCGCAGCGGAAGCCGCGAGATAGAGGTCATCTCCTCCAAGCAGGTGAAGAAAGCGGAGCCTGCTGCTGAGCTCATAGAGGATGATGCCGACAGGAAGCCCTACACTGTCGCATGCAGCCTCTGGGGGAAGGTGAAACCCATAGAAAGGCCGGAGGAGCTCGCCGGCATAACAAAGCGCGTGGCGACGCCGTCCGGAACCCTTTGGGCCACCCTGAACATGTACGAGGATAGGCCGTTTGAGATCTTCTGCCAGATAAGCAGGGCGGGAACCGATATCTACGCCTTCACCGAATCTATCGCAAGGCTCATCTCCCTCTGCCTCAGGGCTGGGGTCGACCCCACTGAGATAGTCAAGCAGCTGAGGGGAATCGGAGGAAGCGGGCACACCGGCTTCGGCCCCAACAAGGTCCTGTCTGTCCCGGACGCGATTGGCCGCATGCTCGAGCAGGCCATAGGAAGGCGCTTCGTCTACCCTCCTGCCTTAGCCGCGATGTCCCCAATGCCGCTTGAGGATGCCTCTCAGGATGAGCAGGCCCACACGCAGGCAACCGAGGATCAGGCCGACTATCCCGCGGGCCTTCCTCCCACAGGCAGCGGTCCCGAGAACGGAAACGGGAATGGCAACGGGGAGGGCCTTTCGCAGATACCATTCGACTTCGGCTCCGAGGAGCTGACAGGCGATGAACAGGATTGCTCCTGCACTGAGGATGAGAGCCAGGACTGCGGCTGCCAGACGGCAAAGGCGAACAGGATGGACCTCTGCCCGCAGTGCGGCAACAACTCGCTGGTATATGAATCGGGCTGCGAGAACTGCGTGATCTGCGGCTACAGCCGCTGCTGATAAGGCAAGCATGCCAGGCAAAGCAAAGGGCCGGTCCTCCGGCCCTTTCTCATATACTCCAAGGCTTTACCCTTGGCAACATGCGCTGCATCAGAACGCTATCGCGATTCCGTCCTTCCTTGATTCCGTCCCTGCGGTATATGCTCCGCTGACAGCATCCCTCATTATCATCTGGCCGCCGCCGAACATGGCATCCGTCTTCTCCAACGAGACCTCGTATCCCATCGCAGACATCTGATCCTCGATGTGGCCTAGGCCCCTCTCCAGGTGCAGCTTCCTTCCCTCAGAAACCCTGAACCTGGGCATGTCTATGCCTGACTGGGGTCCCAGGCCCATGTCGATTATGGAGGATATCAGCTGGACATGCCCCTGCGGCTGCATGTCCCCTCCCATCACACCGAAGGGCCCGATCGGAGCTCCGTCTTTCATAAGAAAGCCCGGTATTATCGTATGGAAGGGCCTCTTGCCTGGCTCCAACTCATTGGGATGCCCTTCTTCCAAGGAGAACCCCGCTCCCCTGTTCTGAAGGCTTATCCCGTGCTCGGGCACTACAATGCCGCTTCCGAAGCCCATGTAGTTGGACTGTATCAGGGATACCATCATGCCTTCGGAATCCGCGGCGCACAGGTAGACCGTGCCGCCCTTCCAAGGAAGGCCCGTCGCTGCCTCCTCCATCGCCCTGCCTCTTTTAATCAGCATCGCCCTTTCAGCGGCGTATGCCTTGTCCAGCATCCTTTGTACCGGCACCTCCCTGAAGCTCCGGTCGCATACCCTTTCGTGCGCATCGGCGAAAGCAAGCCGCAGCGCCTCCGCTATGAGGTTCACCCTCGCCGGGTCGTCGAAGGAAAGCCCCGAGAGGTCGTGCCTCTCCAGCATGTTCAGGGCCATGAGCGCCACTATGCCCTGCCCGTTCGGAGGCATCTCGAAGACATCATATCCCCTGTAGTTCACGCCTATCGGATCCACCCATTCGCTGACATGGGAGGAGAGGTCATTTTTAGTAAGGTATCCGCCATCTCTTAGCGAGGCATCCGCGATGGCGTCGGCAAGCCTTCCTTCATAGAAGCTGACGCCGTTGCTTGCACCTATCTCCCTTAATGCTTCCGCCATCCCGGGGTGTTTGAACAGCTCACCTGCCAAAGGCGCCCTTCCCTGCGGCATGAAGGCCTTCCTGAAGCCCTCATATCCTCCCAGCCTCGACGCGGCCAAGCCCCAGAAGTAGGCTACTACAGGCGATACGGCGTAGCCCCCCTCGGCAAGGAGTATCGCCGGCTCCAGGGCCTTCTTAAGCCCAAGCCTTCCGAACCTGCCGCTTATGTCGGCCCAGCCTCTAACCATGCCGGGTACTGTCACCGGATCCCATCCCAGAAGAGGCATCGTCTTGTTGTCCTTCTGCCTTATCGCCTCCGCCGTTATGGCCGCAGGGGCCCTTCCGGAGGCATTTATGCCATGTAGCCGCCCATCTTTGCAGATTATCGCGAAGAGGTCCGATCCGAGCCCGTTTGACGTGGGTTCCGTTACGACCAGCGCCGCTGCCATCGCGATTATCGCATCCGCTGCGTTTCCGCCCTCCTGAAGCATCCTGTAGCCGGCGAGTGATGCCTGCGGTGTGCTGGCGCAGACTGCACCGTTATGCCCGACTGCCGCGCTCCTTCCGGAGGGAAAAGCCCTGCCGTATTCCATCGCTGCCTCCTTAGCGCCTTTTTAAGCCGATTGTAGCAGAAGGCGCCCTCCTTAGTCATATGTTAGAATGAATGCGAAAAGGGCTCATGGTTGAACAATGGTCGAGCCCCCAGATCTAATGCGGCGGCAGGAAAGCTTGCCCCCAGGAAGGAGGCTCCATGCCCGGAAGCCTAAGGACGCCCCGCGGCGAGATACACTTCCCCGCCTTCATGCCGGACGCGACCTATGGCGCAGTCAAGGCATGCGGGCCTGACGACCTTTCTGCTTGCGGCACGCCTGCTCTTGTCATGAACGCCTACCATCTGATGCAGAAGCCGGGCTCAAGCACGGTGTCGGCATTGGGAGGCCTTCACGAGATGACCGGCTGGCACGGGCCGATCATGACAGATTCAGGGGGCTTCCAGGCTTACTCCGTCATAAGGGAGGACCCATCGCGGGGAAGCATCGGCAGAAACGGGATAACCATACTTCCAGAGGGTTCGGCCAGGAAGTTCCTCCTGACCCCGGAGAAGGCCATGCAGCTGCAGCTCGCCTACGGGACCGACATTGCGGTCTGCCTTGACGAGTGCACGCACCCGGACGATGGTCGCGAAGTCCAGGAGAAGGCGGTCAGAAGGACTCTAGAGTGGGCTTCTAGGTGCAGGTCCGAGTTCGACAGGCTCGTTTCCGGCGGCAGGAAGAAGGAGAAGCCCCTCCTTTTCGGCGTTGTGCAGGGAGGATCCCACGAGGACCTAAGAAGGCTCTGCGCAAGCGAGCTATCCGCGATCGGCTTCGACGGGATGGGTTTCGGCGGCTGGCCGATGGACGGGGAAGGAAACCTTGTTGTGGACATACTCCGCTCAGTAAGGGAGGCCCTTCCTGATGGCATGCCGCTTCACGCGCTAGGAATTGGCCATCCCAGGCATATGGTGACGTGCTGGGATCTCGGCTACGACACTTTCGACTGCTCGCTTCCGACTAGGGACGCGCGGCGAGGCAGGCTCTACACATCCGAGGTGCCACTTGCCGATGCCGACTTCGCCGGAAGATGGTTCAGATACGCATATCTTCAGGATGAGAAGCATACAAAGGACAGAAGGCCGGTCATGCCCGGCTGCGACTGCCAGACCTGCATGAACTACAGCGCCGGCTTCCTGCATCACCTTATGAAGCATGGGGAAGCCCTCTTCTACAGGTTTGCTACGGTACACAACCTCAGATTCATGAACCTGCTGTCTGACGAGCTGGGCAGAAGGGGCAGGAGCAGCAGGTGAGCGGGGCCTCCTCCGAGGATGCGGCGCGTAAGGCCGGGGAGCTTGCCGACAAGGTCCTGTCCCTCTCCTCACGATCGCACATCCCCCGCTCCCTTGCAGTGCTGATAGCAGGACAGGAGCTGGGAAAGGGGGGCGGCGACAAGCAGGCCCTCAAGCAGCTGAAAGCCCGACTGCACCAGGCCGTGCTGGCTTATGAGGCTGATGCCAAGGCGCTGAGGAAGCTCGCCTTAAGTTTCGATGAGGCGGCAGGTTCAGGAAGGGATCAAGTAAAGCTCGCCGCGCTCTCAGGCCTTTCGCTTCACGCGAGCACCAGGGAGCGGATCTCCTACATAGGTGATTTCTACCCTATGCTTCTTAAGGGATTACCGGTAAGAAGCCTGCTGGACCTGGGATGCGGCTTGAACCCTCTATCCCTCCCCTGGATGGGGCTCCCCGAGGATGCAAGCTACCTCGCCTTCGACGCGTCTTCCGCCTGCGGGCTTGCAGTAAGCTCATTCTTCAGGGCCTGGGGCGCCTCCGGGAGCTTCACGCAGTGCGACCTCTCTGTAGAGGTCCCGGAGGAAGAGGCGGAGCTTGCCCTCATGATGAAGCTCATCCCAACCTTGGACAGGATAAGGCCGGGACTTGGGCTTGAGGTGCTGGAGAAGGTCCGCGCGCCCGTAGTCTGCGTGAGCTTTCCCACAAGAAGCCTCGGCGGCAGGAGGAAGTCCATGGAGAAGAACTATTCGGAGGGCTTCGAAGCAGAGCTAGGAAAGAGGGGCTGGGCCTACAGCAGGATGAGCATAGGCCATGAGCTGGCCTACATAGTCAGGAAGTGAGCGTATGGAAAAAGGGACGCTGATTCTCGTTGCGACTCCTATCGGGAACATGGGGGATATCACGAAGAGGGCCGTCGAGGCCCTAGGCTCGGCCGACCTTGTCGCAAGCGAGGACACCAGGACCACGGGGATGCTGCTGAAGCGCCTCGGCATAGTAAAGCCCCAGATGTCCTTCCACTCCTTCAACGAGGAGGCCTCCGCCCAGAGGATAGTGGCGGAGCTCTCATCGGGAAAGAGCGTGGCGCTCGTCTCGGACGCAGGCACTCCCGGCATCTCCGATCCGGGCTACAGCATAGTTAGGCTTGCCGCCGATGAGGGATTCGAAGTGACCATGGCGCCAGGCCCTACGGCTCTTATAATGGCGCTGGTCCTGTCGGCCCTTCCGACGTCCAGCTTCACTTTCAGGGGCTTTCCTCCGCGCTCGTCGTCGAAGAGGAGGCGGTTCTTCGCGGATGATGCAGATTCCGAACACACGCTGGTATATTACGAGAGCCCTCACAGGCTGGCAGATAGCATAGGCGACGCATACCTCGCGTTCGGGGACAGGAGGGCTGCCCTGTGTAATGACCTGACCAAGAAGTTCGAGAAGGTGGAAAGGGGCACTTTGGGAGGATTTTCTAAATCGCTTGAAGGTAAAAAGCAGCTTTTAGGCGAATATGTAATTGTTATAGCAGGTATTGAGAAGGCCCCATCGACAAGGGTCAGGAAGAATAAGTACAGGCCGGAGGGTGATGAGGATGGCGAATGGCCGAAGCGCCTCTAGGATAGTCGGGACACTGATAACCCTTATAGTCATCCTGGCTGCAGTGGCCGCGTTCTTCGCTTTCAACTTCGACGAGTATGCGAAGTACCAGTATTACAAGCTGACATACAAGGCAACCGAAGACGAGGATGCCAAGGTCTTCTCCGAGTGCTACTCGAGGACCTCCGGAAGCGTCTGCGTTTCAATGGACATCAGGGTCTTCACCCTGTTCGCATTCCTCGAAGGAGTGGGCGGGTATGACACAGAGTACGGGGCTGTGAAAAGCGACGCCAGGCTGAGGCTGGAGCAAGACATGGCGTCAAGGCTCGCGTCTGTCCCTTCAAGCAGGATATCCCGCTGGAGGACATATTATGAGGAGCACCCTTACAATGTCTACGCATATGTCAGCTATGTGCTTGCACTCGGCAAGCCGCCGCAATTCAAGTACATAGTCCCCAAGTCCCAGATAACCGGATCGGAGTTCTTCATGTTGGGTGGCTTCAGGGACATCCTGAACGACTTCTTCGTGACGGCGCAGATAGACGAGTTATACGCTTGGCACAAGGATGCCGGCTACTTCATGCCGGCGGACAAGTATGACCTGGCCAAGATGGCTGACCAGCTAAGTTTCGCAAACAAGTACATGAGGGTGGAGTCGGCCAAGGCCGCCCGCACGAAGCTTAAGATCGTCCCCATGCCTTACGAATCCCACTATGCTGGCTACTCTGTAACCTACGGGGACGATGTATACATTATTGAAGGGCCGGGGGTCTTCAACGGAAACCTCAATTGGCACGAGTATGTGCACTCATTCATCAATCCCGCAGTCAAGAACGCAGTCTGGGCTTATAATGTGAAGTTCGCGAAAGTGCTTGATGAGAACATCAGGAAGCCTGCAGTGCAGGGAAACTATGAGAGGCTCGATTCGTACGTAGCCGAGAACATAGTCAGGGCCCTGGACCACAAAATGCAGATAGCCTACGCGCCTTCATGGGCCAAGGATTCGCTGAAGAGGAAGCTCGCGGATACGGAGAAGCAGGAGGTCCTCGATGGCTTCGTCCTTATCCCCTTCTTCTCGAAGGAGCTTGATTCCTTTGCTACGGAAAGCGCCTTGGACATCACGTCATTCGTGAAGAAGGCCCTGGCGTCGTACTGATAAGGCTTCCTCAACCTGAATCAACAGAGAAGGGGCGTCCGCCCCTTCTCTGTCATTGATGCGCATCTTTCTACTCGTATCTCAGCGCGTCCACAGGCTGCAGCGACGCTGCCTTGTTAGCCGGATATACCCCGAAGAAAAGCCCTATGCCGAGCGAGAAACCGAGCGCAAGGGCTATGGAATACCATGGCACCAGGCTCGGCCAGCCTGCCAGCCTGCTTACAAGGTTAGCAACGCCCCAGCCGAACAGCATGCCCACCGCGCCGCCGCTGAAAGATATCATTACGGCTTCCATCAGAAACTGCGCCAGGATGTCCCTCTTCGTCGCCCCCAGCGCCTTCCTTATGCCTATCTCCCTTATCCTCTCAGTCACGGACACGAGCATGATGTTCATTATCCCGATGCCGCCCACAACCAGCGAGACCGCCGCAATCCCCGCGAGCAGGTATGTCATCGTACCCGTCACCGTGCTCATGATGTCAAGGATGTCGGCCTGGTTGGTGACCCTGAAGTTCTCCTCGTAGCCCATCTTGATAAGAAGGGCCCTTTCTGTCGCAGCAGCCGCCGCATCCATGTACCTTGCGTCATCTATCTTCAGGTATATGGATGTCAGGGCGACGCTTCCTGTGATCCTCCTCTGCACGGTGTTCATCGGAAGCAGCATCTGGAGTATCCTGAAGCCGGCCATCTGCTGGAAGAAGTTCGTCCCCTCGGACTTGAAGACGCCGATCACCCTGAACGTCATGCCAGCTGAGACTACCTTCTGCCCCACAGGCTCGGCCCCTTTGAACAGGTCCGCGGACATGTCCTCGCTTATCATGGCTACAAGCTCGCCGCTTGTGATCTCGTCGGCTGTAAACGCCCTTCCCTGGGCAACCTCATAGCCCCTGACGTCAAGGTATCCTCCCGTCACGCCGATAAGAGTCGCCGAGACGGCGTCCTTGCCGTACTTTACCTGAATTCCGGACCTCGAGGCGTCCGCAGCGATGTTCTCAAGGTGAGGAACCATACGCTCAAGCTCCTTCATCACATCCATGTTAAGCTCCGAGCTCTGGCCTGGTGACTTAACCGGCTTGCCCTCGCCCTCAATGACGAAGATGATGTTGGTTCCAAGGCTTTCGATGCTACCCAGCACCTCGGCCCTTGCTCCCTCGCCTATCGCGATGATGATGATGACTGCCGCAACCCCGATGATGATTCCGAGGCTTGTAAGGAAGGCCCTCATAAGGTTCGCCCTTATCCCCCTTGCTGCAAGCTTCGCCGCCTCGTTAATCCTCATCGCCGTAGCCTCCCCCGGTCCTGACCTCGTCTTTGACCAGGAGCCCGTCCCTGAAAAGCATATGCCTTTCGGCGAATGCCGCGATGTCCTTCTCGTGCGTGACCAGCACGATAGTCCTGCCCTGCTCATTGAGCCTCGTAAGCGCCTTCATGATATCCTCGCTGTTTTTAGAGTCGAGGTTTCCGGTCGGCTCGTCCGCCAGTATCATCCTGGGGTTCAATACAAGAGCGCGCGCTATCGCCACCCTCTGCTGCTCGCCTCCGGACATCTGCTTGGGACTGTGAACCGCTTTGTCGGCAAGGCCCAGCGAATCCAGTGCCTCAGAGGCGATTCTACGCCTGTCGGACATCGGCGTGCCCGCATAAGCCATGGGAAGCATCACATTTTCGAGCGCGGTGAGCCTCGGCAGGAGGTTGAACGCCTGGAACACGAAGCCTATATCCCTGTTCCTGGTCCTGGCCAGCTCGTCGTCATCCATCGATGATACGAGCTTCCCCGAGAGCCTGTACTCCCCCCCGGTCGGCTTGTCCAGGCAGCCCAGGATGTTCATGAGGGTAGACTTCCCGGAGCCGGACGGTCCCATGATGGCGACGAACTCCCCTTGTTTAATGCCGAAGCTGACGCCGTCTAGCGCCTTAACGCAGCCTCCGCCCATGGGATATTCCTTCCTAAGATCGCTGACCTCTATGAGCAAGGGCTCACCTTCTTCCGATCATGCGGGCCCTTATACCGAACAACCCGCCACCGCCTGCGGGATTTATCCCGTCCTCCGGCGTAGTGTCCAGGAAGACCTCCTCGCCCTCTGACAACCCTTCGAGGACCTCCACCCCGTCATCGCCTTCTTCTCCCAGCCTGACGGCCCTTTCCTCGGGACGCCCGTCGGCGCCTTTCACGATTATCGTCCTGGAACCGTCCTTGTCGTAAGCATAACCGTGTGGGATAAGCAGGACTCCCGGCTTATCATAGGCCTTGATGCTGACGTCCGCGCTCATTCCTGGCTTGAGCTTGAACGAGGTCCCCTCGATGTCTACTCTCACCGAGTAGCTGACCATTCCTGAGGATTTCACGGGGCTGGAGATGATGCCCGAGACCTTACCCTCGAATACTGCATCATCAAGGGCCGGGACGGTAATCGTGGCTGGCATGTCAAGCTTGACTGAGCTTATGTCGAACTCGGATACGGTGACGGTCGCATACCATGAATCCACGCCTATCACCTCTATCAGGGGGTTTGAGGCGGACGTCGATGCAAGCTCCTGCCCCTGCCTGCCCTGAAGTACTGCGACTATGCCGTCGAAGGGCGCCTTATAGGTGAGCTTCCCTTCCGCATCCGTAAGTTTCCTGTATGAGCTTTCCAGCTGCTCTTTCTCCTGCACGGAGCCGGACTGCTGGCCTGCGAGCGATGAAAGCAGCGAAAGGTCGAAGCCGCCGCCTGCGGCCATCGCCCTCGCCGCCGTCTCATTAAGCGAGCTCAACTGCGTTTCGGTCTTCTCTATCTCAGCTTCCAGGGACGAGCTCTCATACCTTGCTATGAGCCCTCCTTTGAGCACCTGGTCGCCGGGCCTTGCCTTGAGCTCGGCCACCTTCACAGCATAAGGAATGTAGAGCAGGTCGCGCCTGCCTGCGCTGACGTCTCCTGAGGCGTTTACAGACCTCGATACTGAGCCGAGCTCGACGACCGCGCCCACCAGACCCTCGAACGGGTCGGCAAGGCGGGCAATCCTCGCCCTTCTTATCGCGCCAATAACGAGAAGCACCGCCAGCACGGCGACAGCTATTGCGATGCCCTTCACCCATTTGTTCCTGAACAACTTATTGCCCTCCATCCGACGGCCGGGAAAACCGTCTTCCGCCGCCACGGCTCCACCTTGCCTGCAACCTATGCCTGCGGCAGGAATATTGTATTCCAATCTACGATATAATGATATGAGACGATATGATTAACGAATCCCGCAAGCTTTTTGCTCCTTATATGGAACCGCGCGCGGGATAAGGCGTCTTACGTAATAGGGTTTTCATGCCAGGGAGGCGTATTATCATGCTCAGAAACAACTTCAGGCTGCTATTATACGCGCTCATAGCTGCATTGCTCGCAGGTATGCTGCCTGTCATGGGGGCAGATGCGTCCCTTCCGTCCGGCCCATACCTGAACAACAACCAGAAGGCCCTTATCGGCTCATGGGAGATACAGGTCTCAAACGGCATAAAGTGGATCAAGGAGCTTAAGGGGGACCTGCCGGGCCAGCCGAAGGATGCGGCCCAGAAGATCAAGAAGCCGCAGTCCGGCATGAGCTTCGCGATGGTGCCGGTAACCATCAGGAACACCTCTGACAGGACGGCGAGCCTTCTTGTAGGGGTCTGGAACTTCTACGATGTCTCCGGCCGGATGTACATAATGCTTACTTTGGGGCTGGATTTCATACCGGCGGCGGACTACCTCAACATGAAGGACTTCGGGCCGGGCGAGACGAGGAAGGGCTACCTTCCCTTCGAGATACCTGACGGCATCGACAAGAACAGCAAATATGTGCAGCTGGTTGTGCCCCTTGTGGGAAGTGCGACCTGGAAGCTGTAGTATCATCCTTACTTAGGGGGCCGGGCGATCAAGCCCGACCCCCATCATATGCGCCAGCCACTTCCTTACCTGCCCTTTGCAAGCTCTAGAACCGCTTTCATGAACTTGGGCAGGTCGTCAGGCTTCCTTGACGTGACGAGGCTTCCGTCCACTACGACCTCGGCGTCCTCCCATATGGCCCCTGCATTGGTCATATCGTCCTTTATGGCCGTATATGAGGTGAGCCTCCTGCCCTTTGCCACCCCTGCCGATGCAAGCACCCAAGGCCCGTGGCAGATGGCCCCGACGGGCTTTCCGATGTTGAGCATCTCCCAGGTGAGCCTCTTGGCATCCCTGTCCATCCTGATCTTGTCCGGGGCGAACCCTCCCGGAATGATGAGTATCTCATAATCAGCGGGGCTTGCCTCCTGATATGTCTTTCCCGCCATCGCAGGGTAGCCGTACTTGCCGCTATACGTCCTACCCTTCTCCGGGCCGACCAGGTCCACGGAGTATCCGGCCTCGATGAGCCTATAATAGGGGTACATGAGCTCCATGTCCTGGAACAGGTTGTCGACGAAAATCGCCGCCTTGCCCGCCATGATAACCCTCCTTTCTCCTGCTGCCCTATTCTTCGTCGGGAGCCCCCTTACCTGCCTCGGTTGCTGGTTTGCGGCCTCTGTTTTAACAAGGCTCATGAGCTTTACATTTTAACTTTCTTATAATGAAGTTTAGAATAACTATTGATATCTTCTAAACGTTATCTTAAAATGTAAACATAAGTCTTATAAGAAAGGGGTGATGCATATGGCAAGGTTCCATGGGCCGGACGAGCCGGTGTACACCATACAGGTCGCAGCAAGGCTCACTTCCGTATCGCCTCCGATGCTTAGATACC
>CAZNZD010000026.1:0-19928 GCA_964577435.1 uncultured Clostridia bacterium | reverse complement strand
CCTCGCACCTGGACATCTCCTACCAGCTTGAGGTCATGGAGATGCTCAAAGCGCTCGCCCAGTCGGGCACGACGGTGGCGATAGTGATGCACGACCTGAACCTGGCGGGGCTGTACTGCGAGAGGTTAATAGCCATGAAGCAGGGCAGGATCGCGGCATCGGGGACGGCCGACGAGGTGCTCACCCCGGAGAACATACTGGAGATCTATGGGGTGAGGACTCTGGTGGAGAACCACCCTGCCACCTCAAGGCCGCTCATCATAACCTTAAGCGCAAGCGAGAGGCAATAGCGCTCATGAAAAATACCGGCGGCGGACGCCATTTCCTGGCGAAAGGGCAAAGCGCCCTTTCGTTTATACTTATGTACATCCGCAGGCGGAGGGCGTTTGGATTATAATGTTCTAAAGACGCTTCACGGAGGTAACCGGCTTGAAAGGCGCAAAAGGCAGGATAGAGGACGCTTTGGTCCAGGTGTACACGGGAAACGGCAAGGGCAAGACGACCGCGGCCCTTGGGCTCGCCTTAAGGGCGGCAGGCCACGGCTACCGGGTCCGGATCATCCAGTTCATGAAGGGCTCCACCTACTACGGCGAGCTTTATTCTGTGGAGAAGCTTCAACCTGAAGTCGAGATCTACCAGTTCGGCAGGGGCTGCAGGATACAAGATGCCATAAAGGACGGCACCGCCAAGTGCGACGGCTGCATGGAGTGCTTCGTGATGAAGGGGAGCGAGACGAGGACCGACCTCGAGCTTGCGGCCGAGGCCTATGTACTTGCGCTTAGGACGCTAAAGCACGCGGAGGCCGACATCGTAATCCTGGACGAGCTCACAAACGCCATATACTTCGGCCTGCTCACGGCCGATGACTGCGTGAAGCTCATAAGAAGCCGCGCAGAAGGCGTAGAGGTGGTAATCACAGGAAGGAACGCTCCTGAGGAGATCATCGCGGAGGCAGACCTCGTGACCGAGATGCGCATGGTGAAGCACCCTTACGAGAAGGGGATAAGCGCAAGAAGGGGAATAGAATACTAAAGGCGGAAATGATGCCGCCTTCGATTTGGGGGAATCCTGATGTCTTATTACGACAGGGGGGCGAACGGACCGAAGTCCAGCTTCCTCGGATATTTCATAGCGTCGCTCGCCGGAGTGCTGGTGGGCGGGGTTATAGTGGGATCGATACTTCTTAGCCTGCCCATCATGACCGGCAGCAGCACCGGAGCCACGGATGGGAATAACCCGGCAGTCACTGCCGGCTCCAATCTGATAACACCCAACACAGATTCCATATTCAGCCCCGTGGCCGACGTCGCGGCCCTGGTAGGACCCGCCGTGGTCAAGGTCTCGACCAAGGGCCAGGAGGTAGTCTACTCATTCTTCTCCATACCCATAGTCCAGGAGACCGAGGGGATGGGATCCGGGGTCATAATCTCGTCGGACGGCTATATAATCACGAACGCCCACGTGGTGGCCAATGTGACCGAGGCCAAAGTGACCCTCAACGACGGCAGGGAATTCGCGGCAAGGGTCGTGGGGTCCGACCAGTACACGGACATAGCGGTCCTGAAGGTGGAGGCGTCCGGGCTGCCGGCGGCAAGCCTGGGAGACTCGGACTACGTGAGGGTAGGGGAGCTTGCAGTCGCCATAGGAAACCCCTACGGCTTCGACCACACAGTAAGCGCAGGCGTCATATCAGCCCTGAACAGGTCTCTTGACATGGACAACGGGGTGACTATGGCGGGCGTCATACAGACGGACGCGCCCATAAACCCCGGGAACTCGGGTGGGGCCCTGGTCTCCTCCGAGGGCCTTGTCATAGGCATCAACACCGCAATCTACGAGGAGGCGCAGAACATAGGCTTCGCCATACCGATCAAGGCCGCCATGGAGGTGGCCGACGAGATCATCCAGTACGGGAAGGTCAGAAGGGCTTACATCGGCCTTGTGGAATACATCGACATTAACGAGGACATAGCTGCGAGGTACAACCTGGTCAGCAAGAAGGGCGTCATGGTCTATACGACCGACAGGACGGGGCCTCTGGCCGCAGCCGGCCTTGTGCGCGGAGACATCATCGTGGAGATGAACGGAAGCGAGCTAACATCCGGCTCCCAGATAGGCGAATACCTGGCTAAGGCCGAGATAGGCAGCAAGATGACAATAGCCTACTACGACAAGAGCGCAAAGAGGAAGACGGCCGAGCTGACGCTAGCCGAGATGCCGTAGGGAAGGCTTAGGATGACTGATACCAAGCGATAGGCGGGACGGAGGCGGCATGGAGACCAAGCTCAGCTTCAGGATAATAAACTACCCGTTCATGGGCACTTCCATCAACACCGAAAGGCTCATGCTGATGGCCAAGCTCTGCTATACGCCGATAGGCGCCCACGGCATGGCGGCCATGGTCAGCGGCGAGGACCCCCAGGTAAGCGACGAGGAGGCGGGCAGGTTCGTCCGGGGCCTAATATCCTCAGGGCACCTTGGCGCACTTGAGCACTGGTACACTAGCTTCGCCGTCGAGGGCTACTCGAGGATATCCAGCCAGCAGAACGACAGGCACAGGATCATGAAGATGTTCAAGGACCACGGCTGCGCGGTGGGCTACGTCTGCGATCCTGAGCAGGGCTCGCCCGACACCTCCCAGCTGCAGCAATCGCAGCGCTATGTGAAGGAGCAGGACTTCAACTACGTGGTGCCGCCTAGCGTGAAGAGGGACAGGGCGTTCTACGAGAAGTTCACCGACATCCAGAGGCAGGTCCAGGAGCTTCAGGATTATGGCCTGAATGTCGCAGGGCTTCCCGCGGAGGACGTGCGCTTCGCCCTGACCAACGCGACCGAGACGAGGTTCGTCATCACAACGAACGCAAGGCAGCTAAGGCATATGTTCAACCTCAGGTGCTGCACCAGGGCGCAGTGGGAGATCAGGGCGCTTTTCGACGGGCTCCTTGAGGAGTACAGGAGCATCGCCCCGAACATCTTCTGGCGCACCGGCGCATCCTGCGACGAGCTCGGCTACTGCCCGGAAGGGGCTATGTCATGCGGTAGGGCCCCCACTCTCAAGAAGCTGAAGGAGATGGCGGGCATCAAGTAGGAGCGTGGCTTAAGGGTCATGGAAGAGGCACAGGGGGCACCTTACGGGGCGATTGGTCCTACACAGGCCGCGCCTGAGACGCTAAGGAGAAAGAACCTAAGGCATAACTACAGATGGGCTGTGACGGACGGCATCCTGGCCTATGTGGGCTCGGGGATGGTGCCGCCCTTCATCGCCATAATGGCGCTGTCTTACGGGGCCGACAGCATCGGCCTGTCGTTTCTGAACCTTCTTCCCGCCCTGTTCAACACGATACTCTTCATGCCGTTCGCGGCGATTGCCGAAAGGGGCGGGGGCATAAAGCGCCTCGTGCTCATCTCAGGCTATGCGACAAGGTCCGCATTCCTTCTGATGGCGCTCGTCCCTTTCATGCCGGCGGCCTACAGGGCCGGCATGCTAATCGGCCTTAACGCCGTACAGTCCATACCCTCAGTGCTTTACCTAATCGCTTGGACCGACATGATGGGAGGGGCCTTCCCTCAAAGGGAGTGGGGGATGGTCTTCTCGAAGAGGAACGCGTTCGCCAACTTCTCGGCGGTTGTGGCGACATTGGCGGCGGGCTTTCTCATCGACTGGCTGCCTGGCGGCTGGGGCTACTTCTCGGTATTCATGATCTCGGGGGCAACGGGCCTTCTTTCCATCTATTCGCTGCAGCAGATGAAGGAGATCCCCTCACAGAGGAAGCAGCCGAGGAAGATCTCCCCGTTTAAGAGGCTCGCGATGCCTTTCGCGGACAAGGCCCTGGGCAGGAGGTTCGCGTACTTCTCGGTGGGCCTCTTCCTGTATAACCTCGGGATATTCATATCGGGTCCGGCATTCTCGCTCTTCTACGTAGAGGAGCTGGCATTGAGCAAGAGCACGATTAGCATACTGGTCACCACCGGCACCTTCTTCGTGGTGGTCGGCTCTCCTTTCTGGGGCTGGCTCTCAAAAAGGAGGAGCAACGCTGTGATATTCGCCTATTCGACTATCTGGCAGGCGCTCTTCCCGTACTTCTACTACCTTTCCGGGCACAGCATCCCCCAGATGATGGCCTGGCAGGCGATATTGGGAATCGGCGTCGCCGGCTACAACCTGTCGATGTTCAACCTTAGCATGGAGTATGTGGACGAGGCCGAAAGGCCCAATGGCATCGCCGCCACCAACACCGTCATCTTCGCCGCGGCGGCGCTGGGCTCTCTTATCTCAGGCCCCCTGACGAAGAGCATGGGCATAGAGGCGGCCTTCCTCGCCTCGATGATAGTGAGGCTCTCAGGCTGGGCCGTCTTCCTCGCGGTTTTTGAGCCGCAGAAGATAATGGGGAAGGTATTAAGGGGCATGGAGTCGAAACACCATAACAGGGACAGGAGGGACTCCTAGCATTTCACAAAGGGAGGGATGCCCGTGAAGCTCGTGATGGCCATTGTCAGAGACGACACAATGAGGGCTCTAAACGAGATCCTGACCGATGCGGGGTATATGTTCACGAAGGTGGCCAGCAGCGGAGGCTTCCTTAAGCTGGGCAACACTACTCTCCTTCTGGGAGTAGACGACGATAAGGTGGATGAGGTCATCTCCATGATAAAGGACTGCTGCACGACCAGGCAGGAGTACATGTCGCTGGGGGTGCCGATACCTTCCCAGGGGGGCTTCATCCCGCCGCCGGTGAAGGTGGCGCACGGAGGCGCGACGGTCTTCGTCCTAAACGTCGAGACATCGGTCAAGGTTTAGAAGAAAATGTAAATAGCAGGGCTTAAGGCGCGGCGACCACTATGTGGGGCCGCGCCTTGAGGTATCGAAATTGGAACATCTATTTTATTGTGATAGCCTTCACAAGTAAGTATACTTTATTGGGACCTGAGACCGGAGGAGTGAGAATGAAGACCGTAAGGGTGTGCGTCGGAAGCGCCTGCCACATAAAGGGGGCGCCCGAGGTGATCGAGACATACAAGAGGCTCATCGCGGACAACTCGCTTGCCTGCGAGGTCGTGCTGAAGGGATGCTTCTGCCTCCAGAATTGCGCAGACGGCGTCTCTGTGGACATCGACGGGCAGATTTTCGGGGGACTTACGCCTGAGGAGGCCGAAAGGCGCTTCCGTCAGATAATAATGGGGGAGTGAGCGGGATATGCCTGCCATCTACACGGTGCCGTCCAACTGCAGGGACTGCTACAAGTGCGTAAGGCACTGCCCTGTGAAGGCGATCAAGGTGGAGGGGAACCATACGGAGATAGAGGAGGCGCTGTGCCTTGCGTGCGGCGAGTGCGTGAACACATGCCCCCAGAGCGCCAAGATCCCGAGAGACGACAGGCAGTCCGTCCTGGATGCGCTGGCCTCGGGAAGGAAGCTCGTGCTCTCCCTTGCGCCATCCTTCGCGTCGGAGTTTCCGGGCGAAGCGGCAAAGAGGATCATAGGAGCCGCCAAGCGCTTCGGCTTCTCCCACATCTCCGAGACTTCGTCAGCGGCATACGCCGTGGCGGCCGCGCACTCGGCATACGCCGAAAGCCGGGAGGGAAGCTATCCCGTCATAGCCTCGTCCTGCCCCGTAGTCGTGAACCTCGTCGAGAAGTACTACCCCGAGGCAGTGGGGAACCTGGCAGCTGTGGCATCGCCGATGATAACGCATATGCGCTGGCTGAAATCCAGGTTCGGCGACGATTGCTTCACAGTGTTCGCAGGTCCCTGCATTGCCAAGAAGCAGGAGGCCGAAAGGGTCGAATACAGGGGGCTTGCAGATGCGGTGCTCACCTTCCATGAGCTTCTGTCCGTCTTCGGCAAAAGGGGCATAAGCTACGAGGAGTGCATCCCGGTAAATCCCGACAACGCTTCCGCGAGGTCGAAGTCCTCAAGGTCCTTCCCGGTAGAAGGAGGCCTCCTCGTGTCAGCCGGGCGCTCGGAAGGCAATGGGTCGGCCGATATAACCGTCACCGGAATAGAGGAGATCAGGGAGGCGCTTGAGCACCTAGGGGACTACTCGGATGTGAGGATAATCGAGATGCTCGCCTGCAAGGGCGGCTGCATAATGGGCTCTGCGGCGGCTAAGGGGCGCGGAAGCCATTCAAGAAGGAGGCTCATCGAGTCCTACGCGGCGGAGATGGGGGAGCTGGGCGGGGCCGACCCGGATGAGTACGACACCTCAGCCTCCTATTCGCCTAAGGACGCGAGGGCGCCCGAGCCGACCGAGGAGGACATAGCAAGAATCCTCGCCCTCACCGGCAAGATGAACGCGGAAGACGAGCTCAACTGCGGCGCGTGCGGTTACTACAGCTGCAGGGACAAGGCGGTCGCCGTCATAAGGGGCCTCGCCGAGCCCGAGATGTGCATGCCCTATATGAAATCCAGGGCGGAGACGATGGGAAACCTCGTCGTAAACGAATCCCCCAACGGGATAATCGGCGTGAACCAGGATATGACGGTGATGCTGACAAACCCGGCGATGTGCAGGATAACAGGACTTTCATCGGACAAGCTCATAGGCAAGCCGCTTCCGGCTTCATTCGACAGGGAGCCCTTCGCCGAAGTCTTCAGGGACCGCAGGACTACCTTCAGGGAAGCCGAGGGCAACGGCGGGGTGATCTGGGCTAAGGAGGCCTACTTCCACCTCCAGGCGAAGGACATGGTGGTGCTGCTGCTTTCCGACATGAGCTCCGAGAAGAGGGGCAGGGAATCTCTTGCCAAGGCGAGGCGCGAGACGGCCGAGAAGGCCGGGCGCGTCATAGACAACCAGGTAAGGGTGGCACAGCAGGTCGCTGGCCTCATGGGAGAGGCCGCAGCCGAGACGAAGGTGCTTCTAACAAGGCTTATCAAGCAGCTGGAGGAGGATTCGGAGAAGTAATGCCGGGCCTCTACTACGAAGCCTCATACACCTCGCTCATCAAGCACGGCGAGAGCATCTGCGGGGACCGCGTTGAGATCGGAAGGTCGCCCGGCTCTGTCATGGCCGTGATGTCGGATGGGCTGGGATCCGGAGTGAAGGCGAACGTGCTGTCGACCCTCACCACGAGAATCGCCTCCTACATGCTCAAGGAGGGCTCCAGCATAGACGATGTCGTCGATATCGTCGGAAGGACCCTGCCGATATGCCAGGTGCGAGGGGTCGCCTACTCCACATTCTCGATCCTGCAGCTCTTCGAGGACGGAAGGGGCATATTAGTCGAGTACGACACCCCGGACGCGTTCTTGTACAGGGCGGGCACGGTCACCAAGGTGGACACCGAGAAGCGCAAGGTCGGCGACAAGCTCATCCTCGAAGGCGAGTTCGAGGTGAAAGACGGAGACCATATCTTCCTTGTGACCGACGGCGTCATTCATGCGGGCCTGGGCGGGATACTGAACCTCGGCTGGCAGTGGGAGAACGTGGCCGAGTACCTGAGGCGCACCGTTCCCAAGGCAAGGGGCGACAGCGCGCAGCTGGCAAGGTGGCTTACGGGCGTCTGCGACCAGTTCTACGCGGGAAAGCCCGGCGACGACACCACGGTCGTGTGCGTGAGCGCAAGGCAGCCGAAGCTGACAAGCATCGCCATCGGCCCTCCAAGGAGCAAGGACAAGGACGCCGAGATGGTCAGGCGCTTCATGCAGAAGCCGGGGCGGAAGGCCATCTGCGGGGGCGCGACGGGAAACTTATTCGCCAGGGAGCTGGGCGCCGAGATAGACGTGGACCTGGGCTCGGGAGGAGACGGCATACCTCCGATGGGCTCGATGAGGGGCATCGACCTCGTGACCGAGGGGATCATCACGCTTACGCGCGCCCTGGATATACTCGGCGCTGTGGACGCGGGCGAGCTCGTCAAAGGGGCGATATCAGGCAAGGACGCGGCGTCCGTGCTGGTGAAGCTCCTTTTGGAGTCGGACAGGCTGGACTTCTTCGTCGGGAGGGCGGAGAACGTCGCCCACACGGACGGGGCAAGCCTCGTGGACTACCGCTTCAAGGGCCAGGCTGTGGACGCGTTGATAAGGATGATGAAGGCTTTAGGGAAAGAAGTCAGCGTAACATATTACTGATCTGCCAAGGAGGTATAAAAGGGAATGGTCCAGGATCAAAGCCAAGCCAGGAAGTTCGAGAAGATCAACGGAATCATCGAGAAGAACGGGAAGAGCCAGAGCTCGCTCATCCCCATCCTTCAGGCGGTGCAGGGCGAGTACAGGTACCTGCCCGAGGAGATTCTCACCTACATCGCGACAGCCCTTGGGATACCGTCTGCGACGGTGTTCGGGGTAGCGACTTTCTACGCGCAGTTCTCGCTTGAGCCCAAGGGCAAGTACATAGTGAGGGTATGCGACGGCACGGCCTGCCACGTGAGAGGCTCAAGGCCCGTGTACGATGCGATAAGGGACAAGGTGGGACTGAAAGACGGCAAGTTCACGACCCAGGATTTAAGGTTCACGGTCGAGACCGTCGCCTGCCTGGGCGCATGCGGACTCGCCCCCGTGCTTATGGTTAACGACAAGGTCTACGGGCAGATGACAGCGGAGGCCGCGGGCATCATCGTGGACGCGCTTCTGGGAGAGGAGGGGCTCGCATGAACAGGATAGAAAACGCCGCCCAGCTTGAGGCGCTTAGAAGCGAGTACCGCGATAAGGTGGCCATATTCTCCAGGAGGGCCTTCGTCTGCGTGGGCCCCGGCTGCATGCTCTCAGGGGGAAACGAGGTCTACGAGGCCCTGAAGAAGGGACTCCAGGAGAGGGGTGCATTCGCCGAGTTCGATGACGACGCGAAGGCCCTAAGAGAGCCTATAAACGCCGTGAAGACCGGATGCCAGGGCTTCTGCGACATCGGCCCGCTGGTGAGAATAGAGCCTGAGGGCATCTGCTACTGCCACGTGAAGCCCGAGGACGCCTCCGAGATAATCGAAAGGACGCTTCTTGGCGGAGAGGTAGTGGAGAGGCTCCTTTACATAGACCCCGCCACAGGGGCCCCTATCGTGCACGAGTGCGACATCCCGTTCTACAAGAGGCAGATCAAGGTGGCCCTTTCGGGCTGCGGCAAGGTCAATGCCGAGGACATAAGGGAGTACATCGCAAACGGCGGCTACGCAGCGATGGCCAAGGCCCTGACCGAGATGGCACCGAAGCAGGTCATCGACACTATGATAGATTCGGGCCTGAGGGGAAGGGGCGGCGCCGGCTTCCTTACCGGAAAGAAGTGGGCTTTCGCGGCAGCGCAGGACAACGACGTCAAGTACATGATCTGCAACGGGGACGAGGGAGACCCGGGAGCGTTCATGGACAGGGCCGTTATGGAGGGCGACCCCCACAGGGTGATAGAGGGCATGGCGATTGCGGGCTACTCCTTCGGCGCCCAGCACGGCTACATATACGTCAGGGCCGAATATCCCATAGCCATCCAAAGGCTCAGGAAGGCGATCGCCGAGGCTGAGCAGATGGGGCTTCTCGGGGACAACATCCTCGGCTCTGGCTTCAGCTTCCACCTGAAGATCAAGGAGGGCGCCGGCGCGTTCGTCTGCGGCGAGGAGACCGCCCTCATGGCATCCATCGAGGGCAAGAGGGGGATGCCGAGGCCCAAGCCGCCGTTTCCCGCAGTCTCCGGCCTTTTCGGGAAGCCTACGACCATAAACAACGTGGAGACGCTGGCCAATGTCCCTGACATCATCAACAAGGGCTCGGCCTGGTTCAAGTCCATGGGGCTGCCTACAAGCACCGGCACGAAGACCTTCGCTTTGACCGGCATGGTGAACAACACCGGCCTTATAGAGATACCCATGGGCACGACCTTAAGGGAGATAGTCTTCGAGATCGGAGGCGGCATCAGAGGCGGCAGGAAGTTCAAGGCCGTCCAGATAGGAGGCCCGTCCGGAGGCTGCCTCACGGAGGAGCACCTGGACCTGTCCCTGGACTATGACTCGCTGCAGAAGGTGGGCGCGATGGTGGGCTCTGGCGGCATGGTCGTCGTCGACGAGGGCACTTGCATGGTCGAGATGGCGCGCTTCTTCATGAGCTTCACCCAGAACGAATCCTGCGGCAAGTGCGTGCCGTGCCGCGAGGGCACGAAGCGCATGCTGGAGCTTCTCACGAAGGTTACGAACGACAAGGCGACGCTTACGGACCTTGACACGCTCGAGGACATCGCCATGGTCGTGAAGGACAGCTCGCTTTGTAACCTCGGGAAGACGGCGCCCAATCCGGTCCTTACGACATTCACGTACTTCAAGGACGAGTACTATTCCCACATAAGCGATAGGGTTTGCCCTGCCGGGGTCTGCAAGTCGTTCAAGTACTACGAGGTCATCGAGGAGCTCTGCAAGGGCTGCGGCAAGTGCAAGAGGTACTGCCCGGTCGAGGCGATCTCCGGCGAGATAAGGAAGGCCCATTTCATCGACCGCGACAAATGCACGAAGTGCGGCGCATGCGCCGAATCCTGCACGTTCAAGGCGATAGTTCTAAGGTAGGAGGGATTTATTAAGATGCCCGTCAACGGATATGTAAGCATAGACAACGTGAAGGTGCCCCTCGAAGGGGAGGACAGCCTTCTTAAGGTAGTCCGCAAGGCAGGAATCGACCTTCCCACCTTCTGCTACCATTCGGAGCTTTCGACATACGGCGCCTGCCGCATGTGCGTAGTCGAGGTCGACAGGATGGGGGTCGTCGCCTCGTGCTCGGTGCCGCCTTCAGACGGCATGGTGGTGCGCACGAACACCGAAAGGCTAAGAAAGATCAGGAAGACCATACTTGAGCTTCTTCTGGCAAACCATGACAGGGAGTGCACCACTTGCGGCAAGTCGAGCCAGTGCAAGCTGCAGGAGCTGTCGGAGAGGTTTTCAGTCTCGACTCTCAGGTTCGGCCACGGCGACAAGAAGTATCCCATAGATTCGAGCACCCCAGGCATAGTGCGCGATCCCAACAAGTGCATACTCTGCGGCGACTGCGTGAGGATGTGCGCAGAAGTCCAGGGAGTCGGCATACTAGACTTCGCATACCGCGGCTCGAAGAGCATGGTGGGCCCCGCGTTCGGAAAGGCGCTTTCAGACGTCGACTGCGTCCAGTGCGGCCAGTGCACCGTGGTGTGCCCTACAGGCGCCCTCATGGTCAAAAGCTGCACCGCTGAGGTATGGAAGGCCCTGGATGACAGGAACACCAAGGTTGTGGCCCAGATCGCTCCCGCTGTAAGGGTTGCGCTGGGTGAGGAGTTCGGCCTTCCTCCGGGAGCCATAGTCACCGGAAAGATCGTCGCGGCATTAAGAAGGCTCGGTTTCGACCTCGTGTTCGACACGAGCTTCACGGCGGACCTCACCATAATCGAGGAGGGCAACGAGTTCATCTCGAGGCTTAAAAACGGCGGGGTGCTTCCTCAGTTCACCTCCTGCTGCCCTGGATGGGTCAAGTACGTGGAGCAGTATCACCCGGAGCTCATACCCAACGTCTCCTCCTGCAAGTCGCCGCAGCAGATGTTCGGCTCGGTGACGAAGCGCTACCTAGCCAAGGACATGGACTGGGACCCCGCAAGCGTCAGGGTGGTGTCTATAATGCCATGCGTGGCGAAGAAGTTCGAATCCGAAAGGCCCGAGTTTGCCGAAAACGGCGTCAAGGATGTGGACTTCGTGCTTACCACGAGGGAGCTCGCGCGCATGATAAAGGAGGCTGGCTTCAGCTGGGACGAGCTTGAGGTGGAATCCTTCGACATACCCCTAGGCCTCGGATCCGGCGCTGGCATGATATTCGGCAACACCGGCGGCGTGACTGAAGCGGTTCTGAGATCGGCCCAGCAGCTTCTTGGCCTGGGAACCGACTCGAAGATAGCCTACAGCGAGGTCAGGGGCCTTGAGGGCATCAAGGAGGCGTCAGTGAACCTCGACGGCATAGAGCTGAACCTAGCCATGGCGAACTCGCTTTCGGCGGCAGAGGAGCTCCTAGGCAGGATGAAATCCGGAGAGAAGCAGTACCACCTGGTAGAGGTCATGGCCTGCCCCGGCGGCTGCATCGGCGGAGGCGGACAGCCCATAGCGAAGGAGCCCGACTTCAGGCAGAAGAGGGCCAAGGGCCTGTACGAGGCTGACAAGGGCCAGATGCTTAGAAGGTCGCACGAGAACCCCTACATAACCGACCTTTACAAGAGGCACCTGGGCGAGGCTAACTCTCATGAGGCTCACGAGGCGCTTCATACCGCATACGGCCACCGCAAGCGCATAAGCGGAGGGGACATAAATGTCATGGTGAGCCGCGCGAAGGAGGGCCCCGTCGTGGACGTGGCAGTGTGCCTCGGGACCTCCTGCTACCTCAAAGGAAGCTACAATGTCCTGCACTCGCTGATGGAAAGGGTCACGGAGCTGGGCCTTGAGGACAGGGTGAACCTCCATGGCACGTTCTGCTTCGAAAACTGCCACGAGTCGCCCTGCGTGAAGGTGGGTGGCGTTGTGAAGGGATACAAGGGCGAGTCAGACGTGGTCGAGGATATCATCAGGGAGCGCATAATGCCGCTTCTGTAATAAAAGGGAGCGCACTTCCGGCAGGGGCGGTGGATCCGCCCCTGCCTTTTCTTTGTATCCGGGGCAGCTTTGCCTCATAATAGGCTTAATGAAGGATGGCTTCACCGATTGGAGGCAGGCCGTTTGTCGTTTGCTCCGGGAAAGAGGAATAGGGTCCTTCTCGCGAGCCTCTTAAGGCCGGCGCTTGCCGTCGCAATCGTGCTGGCCCTGTCTCTTGCCGCAATTAGCGCCGTCAGGTTCTGGGCAGTGGGTGTCTCTCAGACCGATGCCGGAAGGGCCCAGGCGGAGCTCTCCGCGATGTCCGCCGGCACCGGGCTTTCTGGCGCCGTCCTTGAGGCCGATGTGAACGGGAACAGGTATTTCAGGTCCTCGCTGGGGCCTTTTTCCACCAAGGCAGAGGCGGAGGCGGCAAGGGAGCTGCTGAGGGGCTTATCCTGGAAGGATGCCTGGGTTCTGTCCGAGTCTGTTCAGGACGCCCCCGTCGTAGGCGAAGGAGAGGCTGAAGGCTCTGAACCGGATGCAGGGCCAAGCTTGCAGGAGGCGAAGGAGCCCGTACGAAGGGTCATAAAAGTGGGGCTCTCCTGGCTCAGCCTCAGGAGCTTCCTTGCGGGCTCAGACAGGCCTGTGAGGGTCGATGGGGCTGACTTGGCGACAGGCGAGGCGCTGTCCGTCGAAGTGGGCCTTATCGCAGAGCTGTCCTTCGAGAACGACGGGATAAGGGTGCGCTCCGACGAGAAGGACCCGGGAAGGCTGATGGGCTCCCCGATTGTCATAAGCTCGCAGTCCGGAACCATCTGGCTTTCCGACAGGTACAGGGTGTACCGCTCGGGTGTGGAGGTCCAGGCGAGGGCGGATTCCGGCCTTCTTGCCGCCGCGAACATCATAGACGTAGAGGAATACCTGCTATCGGTGCTGCCATCGGAGATCGGGGGAAGCTCCCCTCCGGAGGCGTACAGGGCGCAGGCGGTGGTGGCGAGGACCGAGGCGCTGTCTTCCGCCGGAAGGCACCAGGATATGGGGTGGGACCTCTGCGACAGCACCCACTGCCAGGTCTTCAAGGGCTTATATGGCCAGTCTGCGAACGCGGAGGTCGCAAGGGCCGTGAAGGCGACCGAAGGAGAGGTTCTCATGTGCGGGGGGGCTATGGTGAAGACCGCAAGCTTCCACTCGGCATGTGGGGGAGTGACTGAGGCCTGCGAGGAGATCTGGGGCTCCAAGCTCGCCCATCTGACGAACGTGAGGGACAATCCCCAGAAGGGCGAGGTCCCCGACCTGAAAGATGAGGCGGCGCTGAGGAAGTACATAGCCGGCGGGGACAAGTCTGACCTCTGCTACGGGGCCTACGGCTACAGGTGGGAGGCCACTCTGGACAGGAAGGCGCTAGATGGCAGGATAAAGGCGTTGGTAGAGAGCAAGTCGGCCCTGTTGGCAGGCCCTTCGGCGAGGAAGATCCCGGCCGTCACGAAGAGGACTTTAAGAGGCGCCGCCCTTGAGATTACGGTGCCTTATGGCGACAATGATTATATAATTAATGGAGAGCTCAACATAAGAAACCTCATGGGAGGCTCCACCGTGGCGAAAAGCGGGGTCTTCGTCATAGACGAGCTTCAACCCGGAGGACAGATCCGCATATCGGGGGCAGGTTACGGTCATGGTGTCGGCATGTGCCAGGAGGGCGCGAAGGCGCTGGCGAAGCTGGGCCGCGGCTATAAGGAGATCCTTGCCTTCTATTACAGGTCAAGCAGCGTAGGAAAGGTATATTGAGAAAATGCCCAATAGCAAGGCCATGCTTAGGAATATCGTCGTCGCAGCCGTGGTTCTGGCGCTTGCGGCAGCATGCATATGGCAGGTTGTGCGCCTTATGGCAGAGGCCAGGCGCCTTGCCGACATGAGGCTGAGCCTTGATACCACGATGGAGGGAGCAGAGCAGCTGCAGGTCAAGCTGAGGCTCCTGGACGAGGAGATAGCGAAGCTGGGCCTGGTCAAGGTGAACCTATATTTCTCCGGCATGACGGACACGGATATCTATATAAAGCCGGTCCGAAGGGTCGTGGACAAGGACAGCCTTGCGGTGAGCGCGCTAAGAAGGCTCATGGAGGGCCCCGGCGAAAACGACGAAGGCCTCTATCCGATCGCTCCGGAAGGAGTGGAGGTGCTGGGGGCGAATATTAAGGGCGGGGTGGCATACGCCGACTTCTCAGGGAAGATAATGTATCCGGGCTTCGGCAGCGAAGGAGAGCTCGCCATGGTATCGGCCATAGTGGACACCCTTTGCGACCTGCCAGGCATAGAGAAGGTGCAGATATTAGTCGAGGGAAAGGTTGTCGAAAGCCTTGGCGGGCATGTCCTGGTTGACGCTCCCCTGGGCTGGATGGACGAGCTGGTAAGGCGCTGAGCGTCGAATCCGAACGGAGGGGCCTCATGAGAAAGGTCGCAATTGTAACGGACAGCGCGGCGAGCATTCCCGACGAGATGGCACAGGAGCTGGGCATATCGGTCATTCCGATGCAGATAGTGAAAGACGGCGAGGCGTACACCCTCGGCAGGGACATCACTGCCGCGGAGGTATACGGCGCCCTAAGGGAAGGCATGATCCTGAAGACCAGCCAACCTCTGGTCCCCGATATTGTCGAGGCGTACGAGAAGGCGCTGACGGAGGCCGACAGGGTCGTATCGATACATGTAAGCTCGAAGCTCACAAGCACCGCGGCAGCCTGCATGATGGCCGCCGAGATGGTCGACCCTAAGCGCATCAGCGTGATAGACAGCTGCAACCTTACGATACTCTACGGACTTGGCTGCATAAAGGCGGCGAGGCTGGCCCTGGCCGGCTCCGACTTTGAGGAGTGCGCGGCAGTCGCCGAAAGCGTCATAGGGAGGATCAAAGGCTGGCTGGCTGTGCCGTCTCTTAAGTACCTCGCCCAATCAGGCAGGGTCTCAAAAGTCCTGTCCACGATAGGCGCCCTTCTCTCCATAAAGCTCATCCTTCGGATGGGCGAAGGCGAGGTGCACCTCGCCGACAAGTACCGCACCAGCCAGAACGGGCTGGAGAAGCTTCTGGACAGGGGGCTTGCGGAAAGCGGCGGACACGCTGAGGCGCTGTGCTTCGTGCACGCCGACAACCTGGAGGAGGCGAAGCTCCTAAGCGAGATGGTCCTTCCCAAAGTCAGATGCGAAGAGCATTTATTCACAGACATCGGTCCCACTATAGGAGTGCATACCGGGCCGGGCCCCGTAGGTCTGGCAGTTCTGCCTGGGCTACCGCGCTGAGGGCAAGATCGCGGAGGTGCTTCGATGAGACGTTCCCTTCCTCTGTTTTTGGCAATAATGCTGGCCTTAGTCCCCATGAGCCGGACCGAGGCCGCGCTTAAGTTCTCGGGCGAGAGCATATGGAAGCTGGGTTACGGCAGCAAGTACTACTCGGCTTTCGGCTGGAAGCTCGGGCTGGGCGGCTTCATCGCGTCCCAGGAGCTGAGGCTAGACGTGACCGGCGAGATAATCGAGGGCTTGAAGCTGGACGCCCACATCGACAACACAAGAGGCGACATGCTTCAGCAGCTTACCGTGAGCCTGGACTGGAACGGCTTCAAGGCGGGCGGAGGAAGCATACAGCTATCCCCCATGAACAGGGAGCTCGGCCTTGCCAGGGCGTCCGTGTTCGGAATCTATGCCGGATACGAGGGGGAGGGCTTCACCGTCCTCGCGTCGGGGGGCAGGGCTCAGGGCGTAAGGGCGGTCAAGACGTTCAAGGGCGCCACTGCGTCGGATGTAATTGACTACATCGCCGACGGGCCGTACTTCCCTCAAAGGGAGGGTACAAAGCTCAATTCGGCGCTGGAGGGCCTTTGGAACGCAGCGGGGGCCGAGGAGTTCGACCCGGCGTTCGACCAGGGCGGGATCGTCTTCGCACAATCCTCTCCGTCTGGTGAGCTGGAGGAGTTCCTGGATGCTAACGGGCTGGGCTTTCTTTTAAGGAGCGCATCCAATCCGGACGGCACCCTGGTTCCCGGGGATTTCAATAAGAGCTCCGCAGTTGACGGGCTGTCCGGCGTAAGCGGGGCCTACATAGTGCTTAAGTCGGAGCCGAAGGTCGCCTTAAGGTCTATGCTAACGGATCTGATCAGGGCATACAACGAGGCGGCGGGCCTTACCGGAGACGCCCAGGGCAAATACCCGTACGTATCAGGAAGCGCCACCGACATGCAGTTTCTTGAGGATATGCTTCAGGGCTGGACATCCTTCGCGACGGCATCGAGGGCGACAGGGGACGTAGCCTCGGTGATACCTTACGGGCAGTTCGGAAGGGGCCTCCTGTACCCTCTCGGATTCACTGGGATCATCGCCGAAAGCATGAGCGTCACAGCAGTCGCAAGAAGCGGCGTCAGGATGCCGCTCAACTCCGTTGCGGGGGCGAACTGGCTCTGCTACGAGGACAGGGGATACCTCGAGATGACGCTTCCGTCCGGCTTTCAGGACCAGTACTCCTACGTGACGGCATCGTTTAGCTATAGGCTTGCGCAGGGCCTCTACTTCCTGGGAGGCGGGATAGTAAGGGGGAGCGTGTCGGCGCGACTGGACGGAAGGGCCCTCATCGAGGGGACGGACTTCGAGGTGGACTACGAGACTGGCATATTCCTCCTTCTAGAGGCCATCCCGGACGGGGCGGAAGGCGAGCTGGTAGTCGAGTTCGAGTACCAGGCGACGGGGTCTAAGGCATGGATCGCCTCCGTAGGGGCGGAATATGAGCCTGTTGACGGGCTGAAGCTTGGAATCGAGTACAGCTACGCTTCGGATGCCCCATACCTTGCCGAGGATGAGACGACGGTATCAAGGGAGAGAAGCTACGACAACATCATCTCGGCTTGGGCCGAATGGGACGCCGGCAGCGGGTTCGGCCTTTCTGCCGGGGCCTCCTTCAGCGCCTCGGCATTCCCCGGAAGCATGGCTCAAAGGCCGAACGCAATGAACAGCATAGGGGATGTGGGAATCCTCCTGGACAACACCGGGGGCAAGTGGTGGGTGTTCATGCATATGGGAGGGGTGAGCGCGCTTTCCCCTTACGGCTCCGGCTGGAGGCAGATTAGGCTTCCCGCCTCGATGGCGGGATCCCAGGTGAACGGCGCATGCTCAGTCTCGGGGACATGGTACTTCGCCACATCCGCAGGAATCGCGATGCTTGATGCGGACTATCTGACCTACGGCGAGGCCTTCGCGGACCTATCCTCCCTGTGGAAGACGGCCTCGACCAGAGACGGGCTTCCCTCATCGACCATAAATGCAGTAGAGGTGTTCGATGGCGCGCTTTACGCGGCGACGCCGGTAGGCCTCGCCGAAGGCGGCCTGGACCTGGAAGGCTCATGGAACCTGTACAGGCCGTCGAGCCATCCGGAGATGGCGGGGTCAGTGCTCGACCTTGCGCATCATCCGTCGGGCCTGATAGTGGCAACCGAGGGCAAGGTGGCCCTGTTCGACGGGCTCTCGTTCTCCGAGCTGCTAGGATATGGCGCGCATTCGGCCGAGGCGGCCGACATGGACGAATCCCAGTCGGTGCTGCTTGCCACCGGTTCGGGCTTTGCGATAATCGGCGGGGCGCTCGACGTGGAGGAGTTCGCGCTTACTGAGGCGCCATACGACCTGTGCGGCTTCGGAAGCTTCGTAGTCCTTGCAGGAGGCTCCGGGCTTTCCGCCTTCGACGTCACTTCAGAGGCGGTAGTGCTGCTTTATGATGGCCCTTCGGCATCGGTCGCGACAGACGGCACGGACCTGTACGCCGGCTGCCCGGCAGACTCAAGCTATGAGATGCCGGTAGTAAGGCTTGACTTCCCCCTCGGAGAGCCCGAAGTGATCTTGGGGGATGCGCACGGGATGGACGGAAGGGACCTCAGACATTTCATCGACCTTGACGCCGCAGGCAACACGCTATACGGCGCTGCAGGTTACGCCAGGGCGTCCTACTCCTCCGGGAAGCTCGATGCTTCAGCCATATTGAGGGCGAGGGGGGCAGGAAGCGTGGCAGGGGCCGGGCCCGGCAAGCCAGATACGGCGTCTCTTGCCCTGCAGCTTACGTGGAGGCCTGTCGGCAGCCTGTCGGTGAGCCTCCTCGAATCGGTGGATGCAGCCGGGCTGTTCAGCTACCTTGCCGGCGGCAGCAGGATGATGCTCGGCAACACGCTACAGGCCGGACTAAACTGGGATGGCCCACTGAAGCTGGGCTTTCTTGCAACATACGGGGTCAGCAGGGGGCTCGGGGAGGGTTCATCGCCCATAAGCCAGACGGCCTCCGGCAGCATCTCGCTTCAATACGGCTATGGTCCGATCCGGCTTACCGGGTCTCTGTCCGCGGCGCTTAAGGCGGCGGAAGGGTTCGACGTCTACGCATACTCAGCGGCGGGCGCATCGGCATAC
Organism: uncultured Clostridia bacterium; assembly: GCA_964577435.1. Taxonomy (GTDB): domain Bacteria; phylum Bacillota; class DTU025; order DTU025; family MWDF01; genus MWDF01. The sequence goes on along the minus strand of CAZNZD010000026.1, from coordinate 1,017 downwards.
CTGCAGGCCGGAAAGAACACGGTTATAACGGCAAGCTACACTGAGCCGACCCCCTTCGGCGGGCTTCTCGCCCCTTCGGGAAACTACCGCTCTATTGCCGCAAGTATAAGGTACTCGGCATACATGACTTACGGAAGCCTGTCGCTTAACGCCAAGGGCGGTTACAAGTGGGATGTAAGGAACATCTCCGACTCGGCTGACGCAAGCGCAGGCCTCGTTTACAGCGCAAGGCCCATAAACCTTCTGGGGGCGAGCCTCGCGCCGAGGACGGAGCTTACCATAGCCTACTCGATGCCACAGGGGGCGGAAAGCAGGATGACTGTCACCGCCAAGCTGTCTTCAGGCTTCAAGTATGGGATACTGGGGCTTGATTCCAGCGTGCAGAACAAGCTCACCTACATGTTCGGCGCGGACAGGATGACCAATGTCGGGGACGCATCGCTTACGGCCTACCTTTCGTCCCAGGGCTGGGTCCTAAGGCCCTCGCTCGCTGTGACGGCTTCATACTCGCTCGAGACGAAGGAGTACATAGGAACGCAAGGGACTTACAAGGTTGGGGCGAAGCTGCTTCTAAGCAGCTCGAAACCCATAACGAACCTGGCGTCGCTGGGATATGCATACTCGAGCCCCCTCGGAGGAAGGCACGAGGTGACGGCCTCGGATTCGCTGTCATTCTCCGCGCTTGGAGGGAACATGGCCATAGGGGCGGGAATAAACGCGAGCGCCTCCCTGAACCCGGCGGCTTTGGGCATGTCATCGTACAAGGCCGCCGTGAACGGCAGCATCAGCTATAAGTTCGACAAGAGCTGGTCGGCTAAGCTTGAAGGGGAGGTGGGGCTTGGCGCCCCCGCCTTCACGGAGCCTCCGAAGCCTGTGTACGGTTTCCGGATCACGGTTACGCTGAGGTTTTAAAGCCGCTGTTCCAAAAAGCCACTCGCTGGCTTATAATCAATGTGTTTGCCCGCGCCTATAGCTCAGTGGATAGAGCGCCGGCCTCCGGAGCCGGGCGCGCAGGTT
>CAZNZD010000025.1:0-20145 GCA_964577435.1 uncultured Clostridia bacterium | reverse complement strand
TTTCCGGAGCCGTTGGGGCCGGCCACGACGAGAAGGCGCCCGGCGGACGCAGTCGCGCTGACTGCATTAAGGGCAGCCCTGCCGCCGAAGCTTCTCGATATACCCTCCATCCTTACGGTTACGCCCATGGTGTCACCTTCTGCCTATAATGCCTACATGGAAATCCAATTATCTATTATACTAATATGATGATGCATAGTAAAACCGGCCGGGCGCACGCCATGGGCCAAACCGGAGGATAACCGCATGCCTTTAGAAGGATACGTGAACATCTCGGCATACATGAGAGGCCAGATAGAAGCCGCAGTGAAGGCGGCGCTCGAGGGCATGGGGCTTAAAGGCCTTCTCCCAGAGGGCGCCAGCGTGCCGATAGAGGTGCCGAAGGAGCTCAAGTTCGGCGATTTCGCGACGCCGATGGCCTTAAGCCTTGCGAAGGCGGCGGGCAGGAGGCCCAGGGAGATTGCGGAAGCGATCGCAGCAGCCGTCGCGGCGCAGAAAAACCCCATGATAGCCAGGGCGGAGGTGGCAGGTCCGGGCTTCATCAACTTCTACCTCGCCGACAAGTGGATGGCATATGCCGTAAGCGAGATCAGGCGGGCGGGGTCGGGCTACGGAAGAAGCGGGCTCGGCAAGGGGGAGAAGGTCAACGTCGAGTTCGTCTCGGCTAACCCCGTCGGGCCGCTCAACATAGTGAACGCAAGGGCCGCGGCCGTGGGAGATTCCCTTACCAGGATGATGAGCTTCGCAGGATATGAAGCAAGAAGCGAGTTCTACGTGAACGATGCCGGAAACCAGGTCGACATACTGGCCGATTCCGTATACGCAAGGTACAGGCAGGCTAAGGGCGAGGGCTGCGATTTCCCCGAGGAGGGCTACAGGGGCCTTTACGTTCAGGACATCGCCGATGACGCCATGAAGCTCCACGGCGGCGAGATAGATGCACTGAGCCCTGATAAGGCGAGGCTCTTGCTTAAGGAGTTTGCGCTGGAGAGGATGCTCCAATGGCAGAAGAGGTCCCTTGCCGCCTACAACGTGGAGTTCGACGCCTGGACGTCCGAGAAATCGATAAGGGTGAGAGGCGCCGTGGAGGACACAGTGGAGCGCATGAGGGCTAACGGCGACCTGTATGAAGCCGAAGGCGCGCTCTGGTTCAGGTCCACCGCTTACGGCGACGACAAGGACAGGGTGCTCATTAAAAGCGACGGCGACTACACCTACGTCACCCCAGACTTCGCCTACCACCTCGACAAGCTCCAGAGGGGCTTCACCAAGCTGATAGATATACTAGGCCCCGACCACCACGGCTATCAGGGAAGGATGCAGGCCGGCATCAAGTCGTTCGGCTATCCGGAGGATACGCTGCACGTCCTCATCCTGCAGCTTGTGAGCCTGCTTAGAGGCGGCGAGGCCGTCAAGATGTCTAAGAGGGCGGGCGAGTTCATAACGATGGACGACCTGCTGGAAGAGGTGCCGAAGGACGCTGCCCGCTACTTCTTCATAATGCGAAACACCAACTCCCACCTGGAGTTCGACATGGAGGTGGCCGCAAAGAGCACCCCCGACAACCCGGTGTGGTACATACAGTACGCGCATGCGAGGTGCTGCTCGATATTCGAGAAGGCGCTGCGCGAGGGCGAGGACCTGGCCTCGATGGAGGATGCGGACGCTTCGGTGCTGTCGCATCCTACAGAGACCGCCCTCGTCAGGACGATGGCGGCCTTCCCGGACGAGCTTGCCGCGGCGGTCGGCGAGCTGCAGCCCTCGAGGATGGCAAGGTATGCCTACGAGCTGGCGGCGCAATTCCACAGGTTCTATACGGAATGCAGGGTCGTAAGCGAGGACAAGGCGATGACCGCGGCAAGGCTTGCGCTGGTAGACGCCGTGAGGATCACGCTTTCGAACCTTCTTCCGCTGATGGGGATTTCGGCGCCCGAGAGGATGTGATCCCTTGGAGGAGTTAAAGGCCTTAGGCAAAGCCCCGACCCCGCTGGACGCGCTGAAGGACCTCGGGAGGGCCTTCAGGCTGTGGTATGAGAGGATAGTCCTGTCGTTCGTCTTCTCCAGCGCATGGTGGGCGCTGGGCTTCATTGCGGCACAGCTTGTGCTCCTGGTGGCAACCCCTCTCATGCTCATCCCCGCCTCCTTGATACTCTCCGCCGCGTCTCTTGCGGCAATGGGCATGGCAAACGAGGTTGTCCACTTGGAGGACTTCGACATAAGGGCCTTCTTCAGGCCATTTGCCGCAAGGCTTCCCAGATTCATCGGCCTTTTCGCCGTGGCCGTCATCGCCCTTCTTCTGTACACACCCGTCATACTCTACCTCCCCACGCTGGGCACGGCGCTCGGATATGTCGCCTTCGGCATCGCCTCCTGGGTGGGGCTCTTCTCGTTCACCTCGGCGGTGCTTGCGGCAGGAATAATAGTCGAGCGCGACGAAAGGCTATTCAAGGCTCTGTACAAGGGCTTCCTGCTTATGATGGACAACCCCGCATACAGCCTTGCAGCAGGGGTCCTGCTGCTGGCCTTCGGCCTTGCGGGCTACATATTGCCGATACTCTCGCTCACATGGTCCTCGTGGGCCTACCTGGTGATGGTGCTGTTCGGCATATTCGTTTACGGCTCCGCGAACGCCTATTTCGTATGCTTTGCGACCCGGCGCCTCCTCTCGCGGTATGGCCTTCAAAGGAAGAGCGGAAGGGAGGCCATGCAGGAGGAGCTTCTCGCCGGGGGCAGCCCGTTGAGGAGGTAGCAGGATGGCGATGGATGTTACTTGGCTCGGCCACTCATGTTTCCTTGTTAGGACGGCAAACGGCAAGAGGATAGTCATGGACCCCTACAACCAGAAGGTGGGGGTGCTTCCTCTAGACCTTGCGGCGGATGTCGTCACCGTGAGCCATCACCACTTCGACCACGATTACGTGCAGGCTGTGAAGGGCCGCCCCGTGGTGGTGGACAAGGCCGGGCGGCAGGAGTTCGAAGGATTTAAGGTGACCGGGATACCCAGCTGGCACGACGACCAGATGGGGGCGAAGCGCGGCCCCAACATCATCTTCATCGTCGAAAGCGAGGGCATAAGGCTGTGCCACCTGGGGGATCTGGGAGTGATACCCAGCAAGGACGAGCTTCTAAGGCTCGAGGGGATAGACATGCTGCTTATCCCGATAGGCGGGACATACACGATCGACCCTGAGGCCGCCGACAAGCTTGTCTCGATAATAAAGCCCAAGATAGTCATGCCGATGCATTATTCGATGGAGCCTGGCTTCCCCGCGCTCAGGCCGCTTTCGGAGTTCACCGGGGGCAAGCAGGGCGTAGTGCATCACGGGGCAAGGGCGTATCAGCTTGAGAAGCAGAGGGCGGATGAGGCAGGCCCTACGTATCTTATCCTGTCTCCGGTCCTGGGGAAGTGAATTATGCATTTGAAACTTCTCCTCTTCCTGATGTAGAATAGACAGGTATTTAGAAGACATTCCGGGAGGACGAATATGGCTAGGCTTGTGATAGTGACGGGCGGGGTGGTTTCGGGGCTCGGCAAGGGCATTACGGCCGCATCCCTGGGAAGGCTCCTCAAAGCAAGGGGCTACACGCTTAGCATCCTCAAATTCGACCCCTACATAAACGTAGACCCTGGAACGATGAGCCCCTATCAGCACGGGGAGGTATTCGTGACCGAAGACGGCGCCGAGACGGACCTCGACCTGGGCCACTACGAAAGGTTCATCGACATCAACGTCAAGCGCAGCAACAACATCACCACCGGAATGATCTACTCACAGGTTTTGTCTAACGAGAGGCGAGGCGACTATCTCGGAGGCACCGTCCAGGTAATCCCCCACATCACCAACGAGATAAAAAGAAGGATGAAGGCCCTTGAGGCTGACAGGCCCGATTTCATCATAGTCGAGATCGGAGGCACGGTCGGCGACATCGAGAGCCAGCCCTACCTAGAGGCCGCAAGGCAATTAAGGCGCGAGATCGGCAGGGAGAACACCTTCTTCGTGCACGTGACGCTGGTCCCCTACCTCAAGATGAGCGGGGAGTTCAAGACGAAGCCCACGCAGCACTCCGTTAAGGAGTTGAGGTCCGAGGGCATACAGCCGGACGCCATCGTCTGCCGTTCCGAGGTGCCATTGCCAAGGGAGATCAAGAACAAGATCGCCCTCTTCTGCGACATAGACCCCGAAGCCGTCATCTTCAACCCCGACCTGCAGTCTCTTTACGAGGTCCCGCTCCAGCTCGAGCGCGAGGGCCTCGCGAAGATAGTGCTGGCAAGGCTAGGCATGGAGGACAGGACCCCTGACCTTACAGAGTGGAGCGCCATGGTAGAAAGGTCCAAGTCCCCCGAGAAGACCGTGCGCATAGCCCTGGTGGGCAAATACGTTGCGCTTCCCGACGCGTATCTGAGCGTTGTGGAGGCGCTGAAGCACGCAGCCATCGGAAACGGCGCGTGCGTCAAGGTAGACTGGGTCTACTCGGGAGGGCTTGAAGGCGACGCTGACGTGGATTCCGTCCTCAAGGGGGCGGACGGCATACTGGTTCCCGGCGGCTTCGGCGACAGGGGCATCGAGGGAAAGATAAGGGCGGTCAAATACGCAAGGGAGAACGGCATACCGTTTCTGGGGCTGTGCCTCGGCATGCAGATGGCCGTAATCGAGTTCGCCAGGAACGTCTGCGGCATGGGGGAGGCCCATTCAGCCGAGTTCAGGCCCGACACTCCGTACCCTGTGATCGACCTGATGCCCGAGCAGAAGGGCATAGACAACAAGGGCGGCACCATGAGGCTAGGCATCTACGAGTGCGCCATGAAGGAAGGAAGCCTTGCAAGGAGCATATACCAGGGGGCCGATTCCGTGCAGGAGAGGCACCGCCACAGGTATGAGGTGAACAACGACCTCAAGCACAGGCTGGAGGAATGCGGCCTGGCCTTCACGGGCTGGAACCCCAAGAGGGACCTCGTGGAGATATGCGAGCTTCCGTCCCACCCGTTCTTCATAGGAGTGCAGTTCCACCCCGAATTCAAGTCGAGGCCGAACAGACCGCACCCGCTCTTCGACGCCTTCATCAAGGCGGCGAAGGACAGGGTTGTATGAAACTTTCGATAACTTGAAGGAAACTGCCTTATTGTATAGAATAGGGTAAGAAAAGTCTTGTACTGCCATTTCAGTACTCACATTTTCATGACAAATACCACCAATCTGGGTGACTGCCGGAAAGGCAGTAGCACCGCTTTTCAAGGTGCATCCCACATGAACGAACCCGGGCTGTATCGCCCGGACGGAGGAACAATATGGAGATAATCGCAATGGACCTCGCCTCTATGGGCGTACTTGAGCTGAAGGAGGAGGCAAGGAAGCTCAAGGTCCCCGGCTTCAGGACGCTGAGGAAGGCCGAGCTTCTCGAGATCCTTACGCGGATGCAGCAGGAGGCCCAAGCGCCGAAGGCTGTGGCTGAGGAGCCCGCAAAGGAGAAGAAGAAGAGGGGAAGGCCCAGAATCAGCAAGCAACCGGAGATGAAGACGATAGAGCCCATATCGTTCAAGATAATCAGCATCGCCGAGCCCGGAGAGAAGGCTGAGCCGACGAAAGAGGGCATCGACTTCATAACGAAGATGCTGAAAGACGCCGGCGTCGAGCCTGCACCCAAGAGGGGGTCTGAGAAAGACGCCGAGCTTCGGGCGGAATCGGAGGATCTCATCGGTCAGATACTTGAGGGCCAGAAGGAGATCAAGGAGGAGCTCGATGCAGTGCCCGATGAGCTTGCCGTCGCAGGCGCCGAGATTCCCATAGGCGAGGAGCCACCGGCGGAACTGCTGCCGGAGCCGGAGAAGGAGAAGCCCCTTCCCGTAAGGATGAAGGAGGGCGCGGTCTCTGCCAAGGGCATACTGGTCATAAAGCCTGAAGGTTACGGATTCCTGAGGGCGAACCAGCCACATATGCAGGGAACCGACGACATCTACATCTCCCCTTCGCAGATTAAGAGGTTCAGGCTGAGAAACGGCGACGAAGTCTCTGGATATGTTAGGCCTCCCAACGAGATAGAGAAGAACTCGGCTCTGATAAGGGTCGAATATGTAAACGGCGACGATCCCTCCTATTGCGAGACGAGGCGCGCATTCGAGGAGCTGACCCCGATCTTCCCCAACGACAGGATAAGGCTCGAGAACGGGGCGCACGACTTCACGGGAAGGGTCATCGACCTGGTGGTTCCCATCGGCATGGGGCAGAGGGGCATGGTAGTCGCCCAGCCCAAGGTGGGCAAGACGACGGTGCTCAAGACCGTGGCTAAGGCCATAATCGAGAACTCCCCGGACATCAAGCTCATCGTCCTTCTGGTGGACGAGCGCCCTGAGGAGGTCACCGACTGGGTCCAGTGGGTAGGCGACAAGGGCCAGGTCTTCTCATCAACATTCGACCAGCCGGCGGAAAACCACATCAAGGTGGCGGAGGTAGTGCTTGAGATCGCGAAAAGGCAGGTCGAGCACAAAAAGGATGTATGCATCCTACTTGACTCGCTTACCAGGCTCACAAGGGCGTACAACACAACGACGCCGTCTTCAGGAAGGACACTGTCCGGCGGGCTTGACCCTGCGGCGCTCCATCCTGCAAAGAGGTTCTTCGGAGCTGCCAGGAACATCAGGGACGGCGCATCGCTGACAATACTCGCAACTGTCCTCGTCGACACCGGAAGCAGGATGGACGACATGATCTACGAGGAGTTCAAGGGCACCGGCAATATGGAGATACACCTTGAGAGGGACCTCGCCGACCGCCGCATATTCCCCGCCATCGACATAAAATCATCCTCCACAAGAAGAGACGAGCTTCTTTACTCGCCGAAGGAGAAGGAGGCCGCCTATGTCCTAAGGGTTGCCATGGCAAGCATGTCCAGCACAGAGTCGGCGGACTTCCTTTTCAGCAGGGTGAAGCAGTCAGTAAGCAACGAGGAGCTCGTAGAGCGCGTTGTCACTTCTAAGTACGCGAGCAATATGAAGGAGAAGGGGAACGCATACCTCTAGCCGCACGTTTAAATACCTGTGCGCGTCGCCCTCAGCATACCGCGCGTTTGCCTGAGAGGCCGGTTTGATGTAGAATTACTATGTATTTATTTGGGGAAGGGGACACGAATTGAGGAACAGACAGGACATGCCGAAGATGCCGAGGTCCGTGGCGCTGACGTTCACGCTGCTGGTCCTGTCCATGCTGTTCATCATGCTCACCCCTACATCAGCCAATCTGACATCACAATACTCATATGAGGGGACCGGCGGGGGCTTCGGCCTTGCTGACATCGCCGGAAACGTCCTCAATGTGCTTGTCGCGCCCTTCTCGGACACCCCCGGAGGGCACGGCTTCGATGAAAGCATGCTCGCCTCGGCTGAGGAGACGCTAAGCGCCGGCTCCCCGCTGGAGAGCCTTAGGAAGATCGTAGAGAAGAAACCCTACATAATCGAGCATGAAGTGCAGCCCGGCGACACCATCTGGGCCATAATGAAGGCCTACAACGTCGACGAGGCCACCATAGTAAACGCCAACAAGATCGCCAACCCCAACGCCCTCAAGGTGGGCCAGAAGCTGACCTTCCCGTCGGTGACAGGGCTTACCCATACGGTGAAAAACGGCGACACGGTCTACGACCTCGCCAAGAAGTACCAGGTCAGCCAGCAGATAATCATGGAGGCCAACGAGCTTAACGACGGCTCGATAAAGATAGGCCAGGTGCTGGTCATACCCGGCGGCAAGATGCCGAAGACGGCTGCGGCGACCTATGCGTCCTCCGGTTCCTCCGGCACCGGCGGCATGAGCTTCATCCACCCGCTCTGGAGGGGCGCGAGGATCACCCAGTATTTCGACGCAAGGTATGCGTACCGCCATGACGGGCTGGACTGGGGCATTCCGACAGGCACCAGCATAAAGGCGGCGGCGGCCGGCGTGGTTACCACAGCGGGCTGGGGCACAGGCTACGGCCTGCTTGTCATCATCGACCACGGCAACGGATACAAGACATATTACGCGCACAACTCCAAATTCCTCGTCTCAAGGGGCGACAGGGTCAGCCAGGGCCAGGTCATCGCCTATTCGGGCAACACCGGAAGGTCCACCGGCCCTCACCTGCACTTCGAAATCCGTTATAACAACAAGCCTCAGAACCCGTTGAACTACATAAGCAAATAGCGCCGGTCCTGGCCCCCTTATTGTGGCCTGCCGGCGGCAGGGGGTTGATTTCGTGGACTTCAGAGGGATCATGACCGACGCGATCGATAGGAACAGGAGCAGGGCCGACTACCTCGAAGTGAGAATCGAGCAGAGGGAATCGGCATCGCTGATGTTCCGCCTCTCCTCAGTAGACCAGGTGACAGCGAAGATAGACCTCGGCGGGAGCGTCCGGGCGCTGGTGAACGGCGGCTGGGGATTTGCCGCATTCAATGACCTCTCATCCATGGCGAAGGCCTGTGACGACGCCATAACAGCAGCTGGTTACGTAGGCTCGTTCATCCCCGCGGAGGAGAAGGTCAGGCTGGCCACGGTAGTCCCGGCGAACGATGTGGTGAGCCTGGGGCTTAAGAGAGGATCAAGGGACGTAAGCCTCGAGCAGAAGATGAAGGTGCTCGGAGGCTATGCTGAGATACTCGCAAAAAGCGACAGCCGCGTAGTGAACAGCATAGTCCGTTACTCGGACTTCTATGTGAAGAAGTATTACTGCAACTCCCACGGCGCGTTCATAGAATCGGAGGGCTCCGACATGAACGCTTCCATGTCGGCCACCGCGCTAAGAGACGGCAGGCCGGTGGAGGCGTTCGAGGGGATAGGCAGCACTCTCGACTTCACTGATCTCGAGGGGAAGGGCGAGCTGGCACGAAAGGTGGTAGCAACCTGCATAGATTCGATAGCCGCAGAGCAGGTGAAGGCAGGCACTTACACAGTGGTATGCGACCCGCAGCTTGCCGGCGTGTTCGCGCATGAAGCCTTCGGGCACCTCTCGGAATCCGACTTCATAGCCGAAAACGAGGACGCAAGGAAGATGATGACCCTGGGCAGGCGCTTCGGGCAGGACTTCCTCAACATCGCCGATGAGCCCGTGCCGTGGGGCTTAAGGGGCTCCTTCAAGTACGACGACGAGGGCACCCCGGCGGTCACAGCGCCTCTGATAACTAACGGGCTTCTCGTCGGAAGGATACACTCCAGGGAGACTGCGGGAAGGATGGGCGAGCTTCCCACCGGAAACGCAAGGACCATCAACTACCGCTTCGCCCCGATAGTCAGGATGAGAAACACCGTGATAAGGCCGGGCAACAAGAGCTTCGAGGATCTTATCGGGGATATCAGGCTGGGGCTCTTCGCAGTCGCGGCCTATGGCGGCCAGACAATGATAGAGCAGTTCTCCTTCTCGGCGAGGGAGGCGTTCATGATCAGAGACGGCAGGATAGCCGAAAGGGTAAGAGACGTAGTCATGGCCGGCAACCTCTTCGAGACCCTTATGAACATAGAGGGAATAGGATCTGACTTCAAGTGGACGGGCCATACCGGAGGATGCGGCAAGGGCGGCCAGTGGCCTCTTCCGGTCATGATGGGCGCACCTTCCATTAGGATCAAGAACGTCGTTGTCGGAGGAAGGTAAGATGGAGAAGATACTTAAGCAGGCGCTTAACAAGGCTGAATCCGCCGAGCTGTACTATGCCGACGCTAGGAAGGCTGAGGTCCAGTACGAGGCCGGGAAGCTGAAGCTGGTGAACTCCGAAAGGCGCACTGGCGCCGCCATAAGGGCGATTAAGGATGGAAAACTGGGCTTCGCTTCCACGACGGACTTCACGCAGTCCGACAGGATGGTGGGATTGGCCCTGGATACCGCGGCAGCCGGGCCGGCGGCAAGGTTCGCATTCCCGGGTACGACAGCAGGAATCCAAGAGGTGGACACCATGAAGCCCTCCGCCGCGAAGCTTGGCGTAAGCGAGATAGTGGAGATGGGCGCGAAGTTCGTTGACAAGCTCAAGAAGCTGTCCCCGGAGTGCTACCCTGAGACCAGCATAACGGTGGAGCAGGAGAAGATAAGGATAATGAACTCCTCCGGCCTGGACTACGAGACGGAGCTTGGCATGTACAGCGTCTACTTCGGCGCGAATGTGGTCAAGGGCTCGGACGTCCTCATGATACCGGGCTTCCGCATCCCGCTTGAAGGCGAGTATGACCCGGATATGGCGGCGGAGCTGGTGGCAAGGAAGATCGCCCTCTCGCAGAGCATAGTGGAAGCCCAGAGCGGGCCGACCAGGGTTCTGTTCTCACCCATGGGGATGGACAGCCTGCTTCTGCCCCTGCAGATGGGCTTCAACGGCAAGGCGGTCGAGATGGGGGTGTCCCCTATCAAGGGCCTCATAGGAAAGAAGGCGGTTTCCGAGGCCATAACCGTATGGAACGACCCGACTGTGAAGTACTGGTTCAGGTCCGGAGGGCTGGACCATGAGGGGATGCCGACGAGGAAGGTTCCCTTAATCAGCCAGGGTGTAATCGGAGAACCCTTCTACGACCTGCTCACGGCCGACATGTACGGAAAGAGGAGCACTGGTTCGGGATACCGCTCCAGCTTCGAGGCGCCTCCGTCCCCATCCCCGTCCTTAATATCGGTGGAGCCGGGTGACAAGAGCTTCGATGAGCTGCTCGGGATAGTCGGCGACGGCCTTCTCATAGAATACTGCCTCGGGGTAGGACAAGGAAACGCGATGGCGGGAGTCTTCTCCAACAACGTCGGACTGGGCTATAAGATCATGGGCGGCAAGATCGTAGGCAGGGTCAAGAACCTGATGATAGCCGGCAACTCATACGACCTGTTCGCAAAGGGCCTGGTGGCGATGAGCAGGGAACGGGACTTCAGCATGTCGATGTGCCTTACTCCCTACATGCTTATCGACGGTGTGAGCGTGACAGCCAAGTCCTGAGGCCTGGATGAGCAAGTGGACCTAAGGCCCCGGGAAGGATGACCTCCCGGGGCCGTTTTACTACCGGAGGTGTCTTTTGAGGCAGCTTCTCTGCTTGGTAACAGCGGCATCGGTCCTTGCTGCCGGCATCGCGAGGCTGATATGGCCTCCGCGCGAGCCCCAGCACAGCCGCGGATACAGGAGCACCCTCGCTATGAGGAACCAGGCCGTCTGGACCATGGCGCAGAGGGAGTCTGCCCTTGCGCTCATAGCCGCGGGTGCCGCAGGCATGGTGTCCTCCTGGGCGCTATACGCACTAGTCGAGGGAAACCTGGCAGTAGCCCTGAGCCTTTCAGTGAGCGCCTCGCTTGCGGCTCTCACGGTGGCATGGACCGAGAAGAGGCTTTCGGCGGCTTTCGACGCGGACGGCAACAGGAAAACGGCGGGAGGGACCAAGGATGAAGAAGCCTAAGTCGAGGTATGTATGCCAGCAGTGCGCGGCGGAGTTTCCTAACTGGTACGGCAGGTGCCCCTCCTGCTCCAGCTGGAACAGCATAGTAGAGGAGGCTGTCAAGGAGGAGGCCTCCGCATCTAAGCTTAAGCCCAGGGCATCCTCAAGGCAGCCAATAAGCCTTTCCCAGGTTCCCGAGACAGGCTCCGAGAGGATTACGACAGGGATAGGCGAGCTTGACCGCGTGCTCGGCGGCGGGATCGTGAAAGGCTCCGCGGTCTTGGTATCCGGGGAGCCGGGCATAGGCAAATCCACGCTTCTCATGCAGGCGGCGTCGAAAGTCGCCGAAAATGGCAAGGTGCTGTATGTCTCGGGCGAGGAGTCCGTCCACCAGATCGGTATGAGGGCGAGAAGGATCAGAGCCGCATCAGACTCGATTTTCGTCCTGCCCGAGACGGACCTTGCAGGTGTGCTGGATGCTGCCGCAAGGATGAAGCCCGACGTCCTTATAGTGGACTCCATCCAAACGATGCAGGACCCGACGCTATCCTCGGCGCAGGGAAGCGTGGGCCAGGTCAGGCAGTGCGCATCCCTCCTGATAGACGAGGGCAAGTCCTCGGGGATGGCTGTCTTCATGGTTGGGCATGTGACGAAGACAGGCGCAGTGGCAGGCCCCAAGGTCCTGGAGCACATGGTGGACACGGTGTTGCAGTTCGAAGGCGGGATGCAGCACGCATACAGGGTGGTAAGGACCCTCAAGAACAGGTTCGGCTCCACAGATGAGGTCGGCGTCTTCGAGATGGGGGAGGCGGGGCTTACGGAGGTGAAGAACCCCTCCGAGGCCTTCTTAAGGGAGAGGGTCGCAGGGATGGCGGGGTCCATCGTCACACCGTGCATAGAGGGGACCAGGCCGTTCATGGTGGAAATCCAGGCCCTCGTCGGTGCCCCTACGGCAAGCTTCCCCAGAAGGACGGTGTCCGGGATAGATTCGGGGCGCGCGGCCATACTCATCGCGGTCCTGGGAAGGCGCGTGGGCCTACCTGTTGAATCCAACGACGTCTTCATGAACGTGGCTGGCGGCATCGCGGTTGACGAACCGGCAGCGGACCTGGGCATTGCCGCAAGCCTTGCCTCCAGCTTCAGGAACAGGGCAATAAACCCGGGGACGGCGGTGTTCGGGGAGGTGGGCCTGTCTGGCGAGCTGAGGTCCGTCACAAGGGCCGAGGCCAGGCTAACCGAAGCGGTAAGGCTGGGGTTCAGGACCGTGGTGATGCCGAAGGCGAATTTCGCAAGGCTGAAGGCGGGCAGGATGCTCACCGGCGAGGCCGACGTCATAGGGGCCTCCACACTCGCCGAGGCGCTCGATTATTTGGTCGGCTGACGCCTACTTGAAGGAATCGGCGGCTTCATATTAGAAGTAATGGATATGGACGAAAAAGGATAGAGGTGATACGGCTTGATTCCGAAGACCGTAAGGCATGTCGTGACGCAGCTCGCGCCGGGCACTCCTCTTCACGAGGGCATTGAGTTTATACTTAGGGCCAGGACCGGGGCGCTCATAGTGCTTGGGGACAGCCCGGAGGTCATGGAGCTCACCAAGGGCGGGTTCAAGATAGATGCCCCATACCTTCCCAACAGCATATATGAGCTGGCCAAGATGGACGGGGCGATCATCCTGTCCAACGCGCTCGACAGGATAATGTATGCGAACGTGCACCTATTCCCCTCGCCGGACATCCCCACGAACGAGACGGGGACGAGGCACGCCTCGGCGGAGCGCATGTCCAAGGCCACCGGAAAGCCCGTGGTCGCCATCTCAAGCAGGCGCAACGTCATCACCATATACTTCAACAAGTACAAGTACATAATGCGCGACATCGGCTACAGCCTCAACATGGCGAACCAGGCATTGCAGACGCTTGCGCGCTACCGCGAGGTGCTGGAGAAGGCCGTGCTTCAGCTGAACACCTTCGAGTTCGAAGACGACGTCACCGTGGCGGACGTCGCTGAATGCATCAGGCGCTGGGAGCTGACAAGGCGCGTGTCCGAGGAGGTGATGAGCTACATAATCGAGCTGGGGGCGGAGGGCCGCCTCATCAAGATGCAGATGCAGGAGCTCATCAGGGGCAGGAGGGAGGAGGCCGAGAACATCCTCAAGGACTACATGGAGGAATCTGAGCACAAGCAGCCCTGGAAGCTTCTTAACGCGATGGAGGAGTGGGACCTGGAGGACGTCCTGGAGCCCGGAATAATCGAGAAGGCGATACGCAGGATAGGGGAGGCTGGCATCGAGACCGAGGTCGTGGCAAGGGGTTATCGTACGATTTCGAGGCTTGCCGCAAGGATGCCTGAACAGGTTGTCGAGAATCTCATAGAGAGCTTCGGAAGCCTGAGCAAGCTCCTGAAGGCGAGCGTCGATGAGCTTGATGAGGTGGAGGGCATAGGCAAGAGCCGGGCCGTCACCCTATTCGAGGGGTTGAAGCGCATAAAAGACCAGGTGAGCTGACCTCAACGCAAGCTGAACTTGCCCAGTGCCGATATCTTGCTGTTCTCGGCGGCTACTATCTCATCGAGGTTCATGCCCAGGGTATCGCATAGGGCGGTCAGGTAGAAGATCACGCGTCCGGCCTCTTCCTCCACGTGCTCGCGGCATTCGGGGCACAACTGCCCGAGAAGATGGGTGCTTAGCTGGTTCTTTATCTGCTCGAACGGCAGATCCTCGGGGAAACGCTGCCTCTCCATCGCATTTATCTTCAGGCAGCCGCACACAGTGACGGCCTTTGTGACAGCCCTGTTGAGGCGGGCGGAGGATTCACCCAGCTTGGACATGGTGTCCAGGACGCTCTTATGACGGAATAGGTTCTCGTGCACACCATCCTGGAAAGCTTGCATCGTAGGTTTATTCATCGTGAGCACCCCCTGTGCCTGTTGCTTAGATTAATTATCAATGCACCGGGGGCGATTGTCAAACTTCTATCGTGCCGAATTAATGGCAAGGCAGGGAAAAGGCGGGAAAATGCAGAAACTTATAAAGCTGGTCCTGGTATTGATAGGTGCCCTCTCCGGTTATGTCGCCCATCTGCTGCTGACTTCCGGTCAGACCGTGCTCTCTGAGCTGGAAAGCGCGGAGCGGAACAAGCTCATGCTCATGCTCATGCTTTGCGGGGCCCTGGTGGGGCTGCTGCTTGCCATAATAGGCTCCGGCATAGTCAAGGGGCTCACTCGGCGGATATACGACAAGATGCAGAAGGTCACGCTGTACGACTTCTTCATCGCGGCATCGGGCATCATCATAGGCCTTGTAGTAGCTACTCTGATTTCAATGCCTGTGCAGGGGATACCCGCGATCGGAAGCTACGTAGCCCTCGCCCTTAACGTCATACTGGCGTCATTGGGCATGGTAATCGCAGTATCGCTTAAAGACGATATAAGCACCAGGATGGCAGGCACGATAGCCGGCGGCGGGCCCGGCAGGATAGGCGGCTTCAAGCAGTTCACAAGGACGAGCGCGAAGATACTGGACACCAGCTCCGTCATCGACGGGAGGATACTGGACATAGCAAGAAGCGGCTTCCTCGACGGGACCCTTATCATGACCGAGTTCATAATCAACGAGCTGCAGAGGGTCGCAGACAGCCCTGACCAGTTCAAGAGGGTAAGGGGAAGAAGGGGCCTGGACGTTCTGCAGAGGATGCGCGACGACGAGAGCATCGACCTCAGGATAATGGCTTATCCGCAGGAGGAGACGGAGATCGACCAGAGCCTTGTGAAGCTCGCCAGGAGCATCGGAGCGGCGATTGTGACCACAGACTACAACCTGAACAAGGCGGCGACCCTCCAGGGAGTGGTCGTGCTCAACGTAAACGAGCTTTCAAACGCAGTGAAGCCCATAGTGCTTCCCGGCGAGGACATACTGGTCACGGTCATCAAGGAGGGCAAGGAGCACGGCCAGGGAGTCGGATATCTGGACGACGGGACGATGATAGTGGTGGAAGGCGGAAAGAGGCTCATCGGCTCGGAGGCGCTGACTACGGTTACGAGCGTCCTTCAGACGGCCGCAGGGCGGCTGATATTCACGAAAGTAAAGGAAGGAATGAGCGCGAATGGACAATGAGAAGGTCCGCCCGGACCGCAATTGCGGCGCCATAGTAGTAGCAGGCGGCGCCGGGCTGAGGATGGGATCGAACGTCCCCAAGCAGTTTCTGAAAGTCGCCGGAAAGCCGATAATGTGGTGGACCCTGCAGAGGCTGGCGAAAAGCGGGCTGTTCTCGGAGATAGTCCTGGTGCTGCCTCAGGGGTGGCTCTCAAGGGCCGATGAGCTTCTCGAGGGGCTCTCTATCGAGGCGAGGGTGGCCGAAGGCGGCAGCAGAAGGCAGATATCGGTCCACAACGGACTCATGCAGATAGACTCCGACATAGACATCGTGGTAGTGCATGATGCTGTCAGGCCATTCGTCACGAGTGAGACGTTGGAGGCGGTGATAGAGGCGGCTGCTAGCTTCGGGGCAGCCACGGCTGCGATGCCGGCCAAGGAGACTGTCGCAGTGTCGACGGACGGGGAGTTCATCTCCGAGATACCGGACAGGTCCAAGATATGGCATGTGCAGACACCGCAGGCCTTCAGAAGGGAAGTCCTCCTTAAGGCGCACGTCGAGAACATAGACGCGTGCTCCTACGCCACCGACGACTGCATGCTGGTCATGAGAGGCGGCGTGAAGCCGGCCATAGTCCACGGCGGGGAGGACAACATAAAGATAACGAGCCCCCTGGATCTTGCCATAGCGGAGGCGCTTGCCTCCGGAAGGATAGGATCGGATGGGTCCGATGAGTGAGCGAAGCGCCTCCCTTAAAGTAGCCTTCGGCTTCGATTCGCACAGGATTTCGAAGGAAAGGCGCCTTGTGCTGGCAGGTGTGAGCTTTCCGGGCGAAGCCGGGCTCATTGGCCACTCTGACGCCGACGTGATTGCCCATGCGGTGATAGATGCCCTTGCATCCGCCGCGGGCCTTGGAGACATCGGCAGGCTGTTCCCCGATGACGATCCGGATTATAAGGGGGCGGACAGCATGCTTCTCCTATCGAGGGTGTCGGGCATGGCGGCGGAGTCCGGCTTCAGGGTCGTCAACTGCGACTGCGTGCTCGTCGCGGAAAGGCCCAAGATAGCTGCAAGAAGCGGCGAGATGGCCGGGAACCTGGCAAAGGCCATGTCGCTGGAAGCTGGAAGCGTCAGCGTAAGGGGGAAGACGAACGAGGGGATGGACAGCATAGGCAGGGGCGAGGGCATGGCCTCGTTTGCCGTGATGCTGGTAGAGAAGGCCAGATAGGCTGCAGGCGCCGGGATACTGGAGAAGGTTCCGGCGCCTACTCATGCGCCTTCCATATGAAAGGAAGGGCCGGCACGGGGGCGAAGGCAGCCCATCGGATATGACGGGAAGGGCTTGGGCCCGGCGGGGATGATCTCACTTTATGGCTTGGTTGTCCATATTTGGGCAATACTCCGGTTGGATAGGATATAATATATTGTTATAGGATGACTGCCTGGGGAAACATCGGCGCAGGAAGCGCCTTTGCCCCCGCAAGGCGGCCTGTTCGCAAGTCGATCGATGAGGTGGACAAATGAGAAGACGCACACTGCCGGCTATCACATTGATTATTGTGGCCTTGCTGGCCGTTTCGGCGGCAGGGGCTGAGAATTACGTCAAGGGCATGATCATGGGCCTGGGAGAAAGGCTGTCAGAGCCGCAGACGGCGATAATGAAGGTCCAGCTGGGCGCATCGACCCAGAGCGGCGCCGAGAGCATGGGAGAGGCGGTGGAGCCGCTCAAAGTGGCGCAGGCGGACGAAAAAGACCTCTTCAGCGGCCTTCTGGACGAATCGGAGATGGGCCCTCTTGGCGTATCCGGCACCTTCATCAGGAAGGTAGAGGCGGGAACCGGCATATGGGTCGCCTCATCCAACAACGACTACTCCCCGCTTGTCTACGCCAACGCATTCTACACGGCAGGCATAAGGGATGTGGCGATGAGCGTAAGCTCCATTGAGCCTGTCCCCGGCATGATGGCCCTTGCTGTCGCGGTGAAGGCATATGAGAAGCTGACCGGGACCACCCTTGTCAAGGGCGATGTGAGGCTTGCCGCGGAGGAGATACTGGCGACGGCAGGGCTCGGCAAGGCTTTGCAGCACTATGAGATGGGGGCCGAAGTCGCCGCATATGCCAAGGACTATGCTAAAGTCAACGGCATAACAGACGAGGCTGAGATCGCAAAGATCATGAAGGATAGGGTGGCCATCTATGAGAGGCAGGCGGAAGATGCCTCATATGAGCCTTTGGCGAGGTTCATCTCCAAGTATGCTAAGGCAGCTTCGGACAGATCCGACATGCAGGCGCAGCTAGCGACCCTTAGGGCTGACCAGCTGTGGCTGGTGGAGCCCAAGGAGAGGATGATGGACGAGGAGGAACTCGCAAAGGCGGACGAGGAGCTCCAGGATATCCTGAACTACCTGGACAAGGAGCAGGAGGAGCCGGGCTTTCTCCAAAGGAACGCCGGCTGGGTGATGGCGGCAGGCCTTGTGATAGTATCGGCGGTCCTTGCCATCGCCATCGCCTATTTCCAGACGAGGACGAAGGGCGGGCGCAAGGAGAAGAAGTAGCTGAAATATCTATGGAGGTTCGACATGAGCATCAGGATCTACAACACGATGACAAGGCGCAAGGAGGACTTCGTGCCCTTCAGGCAGGGGAAGGTGGGCATGTACTGCTGCGGGCCTACAGTCTACGACTACTTCCACATAGGAAACGCAAGGGCCTTCGTCGTCCCGGACATGGTCAGGAAATACCTGCAGTTCAGAGGCTTCGAGGTTACATACGTCCAGAACATCACCGATATCGAGGACAAGATAATCAAAAGGGCGAACGAAAGGGGCGTGACCCCCTCTCAGATAGTCGACCAGTACGTGAAGGCATTCTACGACGACAGGGCGGCGCTTGGCGTAGGCGCGCCGGACCATCAGCCCAAGGCCACAGAGCACGTAGGTGAGATCGTCGAGATGGTCAAGGGCCTGGTGGAAAGCGGGCATGCGTATGAAAGCGGCGGGGATGTCTACTTCGACGTATCCAGCTTCAAAGGCTACGGAAAGCTCTCCGGGCAGAACCCAGACGACCTTAAGGCAGGCGCCAGGGTGGAGCTCTCCGAGCAGAAGGACGACCCGCTGGACTTCGTTCTCTGGAAGGCCACGAAGCCGGGCGAACCTTCATGGCCGAGCCCCTGGGGCCCTGGAAGGCCGGGCTGGCATATAGAATGCTCGGTCATGTCGGCGGGCTACCTCGGCGGGCTGGTTGACATCCACCTCGGAGGAAGCGACCTCATCTTCCCACACCATGAAAACGAGATTGCACAGAGCGAGAGCCTCAAAGACGGCGAGTTCGTCAAATACTGGATGCACAATGCCATGGTTAACGTGGACGGCGAGCGCATGGGCAAGTCCATGGGCAACTTCTTCACCGTAAGGGACATACTGAAGAAGTACGAGGGCAAGGTTGTCCGCTATTACCTCGTAGCAAGCCATTACAGGCAGCCCATCAGCTTCGGCGTGGAGGAGCTGGACATGTGCGGGAAGGCCCTTTCGAGGCTGGAGGATGCGATATCGAACGCCATGTCGGCTTACGGCATATCGGAAGGTGAGCTGGAGGCGATATCCAAGGAGCTCGTCCCGGCCGGCATCCAGGCGGGCGCGGAGGGCACCCTTCAGAAGGCGGCTTCAGCAGCCCTGGCATCGTTCACCGAGTTCATGGACGACGACTTCAACACCTCAGGCGCCATGTCCTCGCTGCATGAGCTGGCGAGGGGCTTAAACAGCTTCGTCGGCTCCTCCGAGAGGGGAGACGCTGAGAGGAGGGCTGTCGCCTTCGGGGCGGCCAGCCTCTGGAAGATGGGCTCCATACTCGGCTTCATGGACGCTGAGACCCTAAAGGGGGCGAAACCTTCGCTTAAGGGCGGGGATGAGACGACCGAGGGCCTGATGAGGCTCATCATAAGCATAAGGGCGGCCGCAAGGTCGAAGAAGGACTGGAGCACCTCAGACGCCATAAGAGACGGGCTGAAGGAGCTTGGAATAACGGTGGAGGACACGGCGGACGGCGCGAGGTGGAAGATTGAGCGCAGGTGATTTCAAGCCCTCTGAGCTTCCCGCCCTGGTGCTAGCTTACTTGGGCGATGTCGTCTGGGAGGCCTACGTAAGAAGGAGGCTCATCAACGAGGCAGGCATCTCATCCACTTCGGGAGGGCTTCACAGAAGCGCCCTCAAGCTTGTCAGCGCGGGAGCCCAGGCATCGGTCCTGGATGACTTCTCGGCGCTTCTTTCGGAGGAGGAGCTATCCATCCTGAAGAGGGGGCGCAGGGCGAGGGCCAGGA
This sequence comes from uncultured Clostridia bacterium, assembly GCA_964577435.1. Taxonomy (GTDB): domain Bacteria; phylum Bacillota; class DTU025; order DTU025; family MWDF01; genus MWDF01. The sequence goes on along the minus strand of CAZNZD010000025.1, from coordinate 379 downwards.
GGCCAAACAGGCCGGCAAGCATGTCGGAGTACAGGAACAGCACGGGCTTCGAGGCGCTGCTGGGCTATCTGGACCTTTGCGGAAGGCAGGAGAGGTTAAACGAGCTTATGGACAGGGCGTTCGAGCTTGAATCGGAGAAGGGGGCTTAGATGTCTGAGGAGTTAAGAAGGACCGGTTACGGCGCAGGCGAGGCGGACTATCTTCTAGGACCCAGGGCCGTGCTCGAGGCCCTTTCATCAGGGCGCGAGTTCAACAGGATAATGATTGCGAAGGGATCCGAGAAGGCGAGGGAGGCTTCCGAGGTCTGGAACGCGGCAAGGGCAAGGGGAGTGCAGGTCCAGCTCGTGGACAGGGCCGCAATCGAAAGGATAGCGGCCGG
>CAZNZD010000024.1:0-20286 GCA_964577435.1 uncultured Clostridia bacterium | reverse complement strand
TGTATCCTGCAGTTATCATGTTGCCACGGACACTGCCTCCGAAAGGCAGGCTGAGCTTGCCATACACCTTGCCGTTTCCGCCGACTGCCAGGTCTGCCGATAGCAGCAGCGTATGATATCTTTCCTCTTCCCTCTCTCCAGTTACGTATGAGATCCCCAGCGCAAGTTTGGAACCCGGCCTGTATGAGGCGCTTATGGAGAAGTCCCCGTCAGTGTCGCTGACTGTACCGAACCTGAAGAGCTGGGCAGTAGCCTTTATGCTTAGCTCCTTCATCGGTGCGAGCTCAAGGAATGCGTCTGCGGAGATGCCCTTAGCATCTTCCGTTTCCCCTTGCTGGAACTCGTACTTGACCGAAGTGCCCACGGTAATCCCGAATGGCGACTTGAATTTATAGCCCACTTTTAGCTCGTTCGAGCTCGAGTAATCGTAATCGGTCCCCTTCCAGCTGTTTAGCGAGGTCAGGGAAAGTATCACATCGCTGTCTGAACCAAGCGCTACGCCTGCAAGAAGGTTGGCTCCTTTCGGCATAGTCGCGTTTGATCCCATTGATACGAAGCCCCCGTCAGTGACCGTACCCTCCAGTTTCAACTCGATCCTGCCGACTCTGGACTTCGCCCCGGCCCTTACGGCATATCCTCCGTATTCGGAACCGTCGAGCGAGACCGCGGCCTCGGCGCTCATCCTGAACGCCTCGCCGAAATCGAGCCCCAGCTCCGCTCCGACTACTGTGGCACCTAAGCCTGCCGCCTCTCCTGCAGCGGACGCTCCAATCGTCAAAGGCCCGATCTTGCCGCGGATCCTTGCGCCCCAATACAGCCCTTCGGCGCTTTCGTCCGGGACTTTGTAGCTGATCTCCAGAAGATTCCTGTTTCCGTCCTCGTCATAGGATGGAATGGGTTCAACTAGCAACAAAGACGCAGACGTGTAGTCGATCTGGTAATCGCGGCCCTTCAAAAGGAGCTTCCTGTCGATTACCACGCTTTCGTCATAGTAGAGGACCTTAAGCGCATACACCGTCTCTGACCCTAGTACTGCCGGGTACTCGCTCAGCAGGAAGTATCCTGAGGTCCCATTTGCCGCGACTCTGTCCGTAACCATCCTCTGGCCTATCGGAGCGGCATATCCAGTAAAGAGGAATCCTCCTGTCCTCGCCTCTGCGGCGAAGCCTGTGAGCTTCGCCCTCAGCCCGGAAAGCTCCAGGCCCTCGAAAGCGCTCTGGAAGTCCCCCCACATGGCATATAGGTATTTGCTCTGTATCTTGATGTAAAGCGGGCTTGAAGACGGCGCGGCGTTTGCAGAGATCGACTTATCCCCGTATATGCCGTAGAGCTCGTCTTTCCCTGCGTCTGAGAACAAGCCGTCTCCCGTCCCCTGGGATGGATCGTATCTGAACGTCAGGACCGCACCGGAGATCTCCCTTCGGTAGTACATCCTGCCTGCTGCATACGATCCTGCGAAGTCGACAAGGTTATGTGCCAGCTCCAGTGTGCCTACTGCGAAACCAGGGCTGCTCTTGGCGAAGCTCTGCGATAGGTCGAGCCTGGCCGCTTCCTTCCCTACAGTGTAGGCAAGCGCCAAACCAGCATCCGGGTTCGTCACTGACAGCAGTAGGTTGAATTGCCCCTTGTCCCCCGGTTTCTGCTGATGCCCAGCCTCCCTTGGGTCTATGTCGGTGTCGAAGAAAGCTGCACCTGAAGCGGCGAAGCTTATCTTTGAGAGAGGCCCTGCGGGAAGGCCGTTCTCATCCACGGCGAGGGCAGCTGCCGCTACTTTCGCCCCTACTGTCTTTGAATCAGAGGAGGGAACCGACACCGCTACCGCCCTTCTGGCAGACGAGGGAAGAAGAACGTACGATGTGGCAAGGACTTTTCCAGTCAGCGGGTAGACCAGCTGGATTGTGTTCAGTCCCGGCTCGATCTGCACGTTCACATATTCCAGCAGCGTAATGCCCTTCAGCCCGTCTTTCGTATATGTGCCTACCTGGGCTTCCGAGACTGCCTTCCCGTTCACCCTAAGCTCTGTCTGGATATCTATTACGGCCTGCGTCCTTATGCTTATATGCCCGATAAAGCTTACCGCATGCCCATTTGGCGAAAGTATGGAGTATCCTTGCACTGCTTGCGGCAGGTCCGAAGGGGCGGCTACAATCACCGCGCTGCCCTGGGCAAGCATCGATGAGGACGCAGCTTTGGCAAGGGTTGCCTTCTGCACAGCCGCAGCCACCAAGACGCTGGCGAAGCTTTCGTCCGGCTTGCCGGATAAGTGCAGCTTCTTCTTAAGCACTATCGTCTCCCCCGGGGAGATGTCGGGGACAGGACTCTGCGGCATGTCGATTTCCGCCTTCAGGCTGTCCGATGATGAAGTCGCAGCAAGTGCAAGGGTTGCCCCTTTCAATGCTACTCCAGACTTGTTCGTTAGCTTTATCGATACCTCTGCTTCGACTGTGCCATCCTTGATTGAGGCGAAGTCAGGCGCTGACAACTCCATCGCCAGGTATAAGCCTTCCTCTGCGGTCTCTCTAAGAAGCGCGAAGTCCGCCCTTGACGTCCCCGAGGGTAGTACTGTGACAAACTTAGAGTAGGCGGCACCCCTGAAGTCGTTCAGGCTTGGCGAGAGCCCCATTCCGTAAGGAACGGATGCAGGGTTGACCTTGACCGACCTTAGTCCGGGTTTGACCTGTCCGAAGTGGTACATCCCCTCCGAGTCGGTGACTGCCCTCATACCGTCGTCAAGCATGACCTCGGCCCCGGCTATAGGCTCCTCTCCCGCGTCCTGTGCACCGTCATCGTCGCGGTCATGCCAGAGCTTGCCGATAATGGCGCCGAGATTCGAGAACGCAGGGCCCGATATTAGGACCCTTGCGGTAGCCGGGCCCTCCTCGAAAGGTTGTCCTAGCTCGCCGATCCCGTATAGCATCGCGCTGTTTATCCCGTCTCCGGACGCTGCGCCCGGACCTGGCGACAGCTTGTAGACCAGTTCCCTGGCTTCCCCTGGGGCGATATCGCCGAGCTGCCAAGTCACGAGCCTTCCGTCTATCACAGGGTCTTCCGCATGGGCCCCTTCCAGATACGTGGAACCGGCCAGATAGGCGAACCCCACAGGCATAGTGTCTACCACCCTGACGTCCTGGGCTGTCATTGGGGTGTCCCCCTGATCCGAGTTGACTACCCGAATTACGTAGGTCACTGTGTCTCCCGTGCCTGCCTTCGCGGCAGAAGCCTGCTTGGTTATTGTTATGCTGGGCTTCCTGGCAAGCAGCAATCCCACTGAAGCGACGGCGACATTGTCTGAATCGTCTGTAAGAGCCGCCCTGTTTACGATCTCCTCGCCGTCTTCAACAGCAGGAAGCACTTCGGCGTAGAAAGTCTCAACAACGACCTCAGATGATGATATAGTCCCATAACTCCACGTTATCTTCCTTGTGTAGGAATCGTACTGCCCTGGGGCGGATATTGTGTCCGTATCAGGCTCAAGACCAACAGGTAGCATGTCGGTCAGCACCACTCCCGTTAGAGCCTCTCCTGAGATGTTCTGCCAAGTGAGCGTGAACTTGATCCTCTCGCCCGGGGCGGCGATGGCCTTGTCAGACTCCTTCGTCAGCATGAAAGCCGTAGAAGGGAGAACCTCCATGGGTATGTAGGCATTGAAGGCGCCCCCTGCAATGTAGAAGGGCCCTATAGATGCGTCTATGTATCCGAAGGCTCTGGATACGGCAATGTAGTTGCCCTCCGGTACAAAGAATATGTACCTGCCGGATGGGTCTGAGTGCTCCGGGTTGGATTGAGGAGGAAACTCCGCAAATGTGCCAAGCGGCACTTCCTGCCCTGCAAGCGGTCCTGTAGCGTAATACAAGCTCACCTCTGCGTCCGGTATTGGGACCAGAGTCTCCCCGTCGTAGACGAGGCCCTGCTCGTACATCTGTATTATCGCATTGAGAATGACTTCCCCGTCCTGGTCCATGTTCTCGGCCCTGAATCCGGCATATCCATCCTGGGAAACGGCCTTAATAAGGTAGAAGCCCTTGGCTAAGCCTGTGAACTGGTAATTGCCTTCGGCGTCGGACTGAGTCTGGGAGACCAGGCTGCCGTCCTTGTAGAGGTAGACGTCGGCGAAAAGAAGAGGCTGAAGCGCAGAGGCCGAAGCGCTTTCCGTCCCTGCGGCATCATCTAGGTATATTGTTCCCAGGATGGCTCCCTCGGTGCTTGATATGGAGCCGAACAGCGCAAGCACTTCTACCGGAAGCTCGACTGCCTCTTGGCTGCCGGGGATGTGTATGCGTACCGTGTAGTTGCCTATTGCTGGCGCTATCAGAAGGTATCTGCCGTTCTCATCAGTAAATGTTGAGGCTAACGGCTCGCCTTGAGCATCCAATAGCTCAATAAGCACACCCGAAACAGGGAAGCCGGTCACGGAATCCCTAACAACTCCGACAATGCCGCCTGGCGTGAAGATTATCTCTATGTAGTCATAGGCCTGGCCCGTCTCAGGCGTGCCCGCCACTACTGTGACAAGGTTGATTATCTGCTCGAATCCCGACATAAGCGGAGACACGAGGATGGCTGTAGCTATGCCGCCGCTTGTTGTCGTTACATAGTATGGCCTGGCATTGTCCCTGAAGCGGCCGAGCTCGGTATTGAACTCCACCGGAGTGCCGTCAGGCACCGGGTTTCCGAGGATGTCGTATACGTAGGCGGTAAGAAGCGAGGTCGAAAAGCCGTCGCCAATAATAAGGTCAGGGTCCGCTACGAGGATTATCGTCGCCGGGGCCCCTGTTACTAGGCCGGTCGGTTCGCCGTCTTCAAGAACCGTCCCGTCCGCATCAAGGATTGCCCTGTTCATAACATATGTTATGCCAGCTCCCGCAGAGACAACCTTGACCCTTATGTCAAAAGATCCCGAAGAACCTGCCGAGATGCTTCCGAGAGTCCAGGTAATCACCCTTCTGGCGCTGTCGTAGGAGCCTCCTCCCTCTGCGGATACGAAATCAACGCCCGAGGGGAGGGGAACCGTCAGGACTGCATCTTCTACTGACGTGTCTCCGCTGTTGCCGAAGCTGACCGAGTATTCGTATTCATTGCCCAAGTATGAGAACTGCGGGCTTCCGAAAAGGTCTAGGAATGGCACGGCCGAATCAACTTCGACCGTATCAGTGACGAACTCCTTCACTTCGCTGTCATTGCCGCTTGTGGCCGCTATCTCGAAGCTCTCGCTAGTATCCAGGCCGGCATCCGAGGGAACCTGCACAACCATGAGAATCGATATGGCCTGGCCTTGAAGCAGCAAACCGGTATCCAGGATGCCATCGCCATCAGTGTCTTCTAGAGGAGTGTCCGCTGGCCCAATCAGACCGTCGCCGTCAATATCGATGTAGAAGGAATAATCGAAACTTCCGCCATAGTCAGAGGTTATCGATATTGCATCGGGACCGTTTCCCGTGTTAGTTACGACATGCGGAAATAGGACGGATCCTCCCGGCTTGGAAGCAGCGAGCCTTCCTGCAGAGATGTCTACGCCTGGAACCAGCGAGACCATTGTTTCGACTACATTGCTTAATGTCTCATAGCCGCTTCCGTTAGAATCGTTGTATGTCGCCCTTGCCTGATTGCGAATTATCGTGCCGGCAGGTGCAGGAGAGGCAAAGGCCGTCCCTGCCAGAAACAGCACGGCCGCAAGGGATGCTGCAGCAATATATGATAAAACGCCTCTGCGTGCTCTCATTAGTGCTTCCTCCCGGACTGCGGGAGGGCGGTGCCGCCGGGTATGGAACCCGGCGGCCCGCCAAGCCCGCCGCTCTGCTTAGTATCTGCGGCGCTTAGTCTATCCTCACCTGGAATGTGATAGTCAGTGTCGCGCCGTTTCCTGCAAGCTGTACCCAGCTCACAAGGACTGAATTTGCTACGAACCTTGCGGCATCGCCATCAATCTCATCCGTCCTGCCTATGCCGTTGACTGTTATCGAATCTTCGATATAGGTGGTGAATGTCGGTATGGGGTCGGTTATGAGCAGATCCTTCGCCGCGCCGGTCCCGCTGTTTGTTATCACCAGTGTGTATGTAAGGACCGTACCCGGATTCTGAGGGCCAGTCGGCGACACACTCTTTTCCATCGACAATCTAGGAGCGTGCACTATTACCGAAATCGAATCCGAGTCGCTAATCGCGGTATCGTTGCTGGATTTCCCAGTCAAGGTCAGCAGGTCTGAAGCAAGATCTGCAGTACCGACAGGCACAACTGCCTTAGCAATGAAGTACAGGGTCTGCCCGGGCTGTATGATTCCCGTGTCCGGATATCCGTCGCCGTCGGTGTCGGTGGCCATGACATCTCCGTTGTCGATTATGCCGTTGCCGTCGAAGTCGATCCATATCTCGTAAGTCAGTATCGTGGAAGTATAGGTGATATCGACCACGTCCGGTGCATTTCCGGTGTTGGTGACAGAGAACGGTATCTGAATGGTATCCCCGGGGGTCACGTTCAGCGTGCCTGCCGGAATATTGACATCAACGCCGGCTTTGACTGCTATCGTGACCACTGACGGGTCGGAGTCCTTGACTAAGACGTTGTCATCCGGGTCATTGTATGTGGCGGTAGCTATGTTGCTTATGGATACGCCTGCGAGGATGTTGGAGTTCACAGTCACCCTGATCACCAAAGATCCTTTTGCTCCTGCCGGGACGCTTCCTACAAGGACCGTGACAGTACCGGCAGTGGTGAATCCGTAGTCGCCGTTGTCAAGGTCTAAGGCATCGGTCAGCACCACTCCAGGGTTCATGTCTGTCGTATCGCCGTCATACACCATGGACCCTGCAACATAGGTAAGGTTTGCGTTTATCGGGTCCGTTATCACTAGGGTATTCGCATCGGCTGAGCCCGTATTCTCCCATGTGATGGTGTAGGTCACCTCATCGCCGGGCTTGGGGTTCGCTATGCTCGCGACTTTGACTATCTCGATAACCGCCTGATTTATGGTGACGGTCATCACCGAGGTGTCATACACACCCGAATTGAAGGCCGACGTCGCAGTAAGCGTGACGTTAGCTACAGCGCCGTCTGCTACTGACGAGGGGACAGTTATCTTGACCAGGACCTTATACTCGGTCTCATAGCCGAGCGAACCAGTGTTGCTGACAACAGTGGTCTCTCCAGGCTGCAGAACTCCATCGCCGTTGTCATCCCTGTAGATGACCGCGGTCCAGCCCGCAGGGGCGCCGGAAAGCGCAAGGGCGTAGCTGTCCGTGCCGTTTCCAGTGTTCCTGATTATCGCAGGAAAGACCAGTTCCGCGCTTGCAAACCCGACTTCCGAAGATGTTGCCGGGCTTACATCTACGCCTCCAACCTGGCTGACGACCGTGGTTACGGTGTTGGATGTAACCATCGGCATGGCATTGCCGTTTCCGTCATTATAGGTTAAAGTCGCTGTGTTGCTTATGATGGTACCGGCTGGTGTCCCCACTGCCGAGACTGCGGCTGTCAGGATGAACACCAGGGCTAGGACCATAAGCGTTGATTTAAGAGTCTTTGCCATTTGGATTACCCCTTTCATTTCCTCACTAAGAAATCGAACGAAAACTTTATCACTGCGCCCGGCCTAAGGTTGCCTGAAGGAGCCCAGCTAATCTCAGTTGCCCCTTCATAGGCGCCAGAATCCGCATCAGTCCCGGCTCCGAGGTCAATCGCCGCCCCGGAAGGATGCAAGACCGCCTTCCCGTTATCGCCTTTGATCGAACCTTTTACTAGCTTGCCGCCCTGGGGCACAGGTATCGACACTGAAAGGCCTTTTGCCTGATCCATCCCTGCGTTGAAGAGGTAGTAAGTATACCTTACGGCCTCTCCGGGATTCACCTTCGGTTTGTCGACCGTCCCGGTAAGCCTTACATCAGGGCGTTTTGCGTCAGGTCTCGCATAGCTTGCCACCCAAGCCTCGCCGAGCGCCATCGCATCCTCATCTGCCATCGCCCTTATAACGGTGAGCTCCGCAGCCTGCTCCCCTGCAAGCGGCTTAGCTCCGCTCAAGGTTAGCTCAAACCCGATTATCCCTGCAGTCGCGCTGCCCTTCTTGATGACTGAGGCCTTGAAAGAGGACGTCTGCGCGCTCGGCCTTGCAATCAGGTAAGCGAAGAGGCCGTCTTTGTCCCTTGCCGCCGACTTCATCACTGCAAACGAACCGTCTTCCGGAACGAAAGCGTGCGAACCAATTAGGCTGATGTCGGCCGAGTAAGCCGCCTTGGGGTCGATAAGCTGGCCTTCAATGCCGACTGTGGCCAGCCCCCACGGGAATGGAGCCTTATCTGTCCAGTCGGAAACGAGCTTCGCCTTCTGTGCGCTGGTTCCGGAACCGATGGACAACGGTATCTCCCACGAGGACGCTTTCTCATCGTAAAGCAGGCTGGAACCGTCCCAAAGAGCCTTCAGGGCGCCACCGCTTGCGACATCCCTTATTGACGAAACCAGGAATCCGTTTGCGGCAGCAGCATTGCCTTCAATGGCTACCCCGAACTCATCCCATACCTTTATATAGCTGAACTGCCCCTCCATGATGCCAAGAGCCGGACGCGTCAGGCCAGATCCTACCGCGGCGGCTGCCAATGCTACTAAGAGGGCGGTTAGTATTAAAACTGTCTTCCCTAGAAGCTTCATCTGATCACTCCCATGCTATCTGACGAGCACCGTGAACACCAAAGTAACTGACTGCCCGACGCCAAGCGACGGCACTGTCCACTTGATGCCGGTTATCGGAAGGACTTCGCCAGTATCATAATCACCTGTGCTCCCGTGCTTGAATGCAACTGCAATGCCGCCTCCTCTGGTCGCCGATCCGACGATGTATTCGGTCTCCGGCGGTATGCTGTCGTATATGTCTATGGCCGTGGCAGGCATGCTGCCCGAGTTCAGCACATAGGCGGTGTATGTCAGAACTTGTCCCGGAAGCGCATTAGTCAGGTCGACCGCCTTGCTTATCGTGATCCTGGGAGCGATCACCGACGTAAATGCGTTCCTTTGGATGCTTCCGCCCGTCCAGGCAATATTCGCGACGTTGTTGAGGGTTGTCCCGTCCACTGCGGTTGTATTGACCTTGGCTTTCAGAACGAATACATGCGTCACTCCAGGTTGCACGGTTCCAAGCGAATATCCCGCAATCAGCCCGGAAGAGTTTCCGCTGTCTGGAACCGGGCTGCCGTTTAGAGTCGTGCTTCCTGGCACATAAGTCACCCCGCCAGGCAGCTGGTCTGTCACGATGACATTCTGGGCAGCCAGGTTTCCTGTGTTAGATACGGTGATCGTATAAGTAAGCTCTTCCAATATTCCTGCGGTAGCCTTATTGACCGACTTTGACGATGTGCTCATATCCACGGCAGCAACGGTGAAGGTGTCCTTGTACATTAAAAGGGACAGGTTGCGCGGATCGGCAACCTGTATCGTATAGACCCCAAGGGCCGCACTTGCCGAAAAGGTGGCTATAGGTGCATTGCTTACGTTCCCACTGCTGTTCACAGGCACCTGGAAGTCCTGAAAAGCCCCCAAGGGGTCGATTATCCTCAATGTAAGGAAGCCCGTGTAATATATACCGCCGCCTGGCCATCCGTATCCATTGACTCTCAGCGTCTCACCCCTATACCAGATGCCCATATTAGCAGGAGTGGAGGTATGCCTGGAGTCAAGCATCGTTCCGTACGACCCGCCGGAATCAAGTGCCGTAGGCGGAACATTGTTGAAGAAATCCGTAACTGAAGTGGTGTTCGACTGCCCGGCGAGGTCCTTGTTGATGGTCTGCCCGCTTGCTCCGGTGCCGAACGCGAACTTGATGGGCGTGCTTCCGATTACCGGCGCAGGTGTGGAGTATCCAATCCTTGAGAACCATGAGAGAGGCACGCCGAAATCGAGATAGTAATCGGGGTTGCCCCTGTACCACTTGGTCGGGTCCGTGGTAGTCTGCTTGCTCTTGACATACCCGTTTATTAAGACCTGGAAGCCATTAGCATCAACATATGGGGTCTGGTTGGCCGTTACGATGTTTCCGGTCTCGCCGTCCATGGTATCGTCAAGCCCAAGGTTGTACATTGTGTGGATCTGGTCAGCGCTGCCCGTACCGTCCACTGAGAGCGACCAGTCTGGATACAGATCACCGGTGCTCTCCACCAATATATTCCATCCGAAGGGTAGCATCTCCGCGGTGGCAAGCCCCCTGTTCTTCACCGGGTCTCCGTCCAGTATCATGCGGAAGTAGATGTTCGTGCCGTCGAAGTACCAGAAAGAGGCGGCAAGAGGTGAGGTCGTAAGGTCAGGTACAAGGTCAAGATGCCCTGCCGGTGTTACATCGCTCAACGGGTCCGTAATGTAGGTCCAGTCCTTGGCGATTGTAGGTATCCACTGCGCCTGCGTAGGCCAAGCCGCGCTGATGGGCGAGGAGCCCGCCAGCAGCAGGACTGCTGCAATAAGGAGGCTCTTTATGCTGATTCTCTTGGCTAACATGCTATCCCCCCGTTGCAATGACGCAAGGTCCCTTTTTTTAGTGATTCAATAATACCCCGTTATAGAGGCTCAGTAAACAAATTGTACTCAATTGTATTTATTTTAATACAATACATTCGGTTCTGGTAAAGAGCATCATCGATTCATCAATAGGTGGATATAGGAACTGAGTTCTTTATTCCATAGCATATACCTTCTTTACTCATCGATGGATTAAACTATCTACAAGTACAATCGAGACGGAGGGATGCATTTGCCAGCTGCAAAGATGCTTATTAGCTTCATCGTCGCCTTCGTCATAGGATCCATCCCCTTTTCGTTGATAGCGGTAAGGCTGGTCGGCAGGGACATCAGAAGCTATGGCGAGGGAAATCCCGGGACTGCCAACGCCTTCAGGGCAGGGGGTATGAAGGTGGGAGTACCGGCGCTCATACTTGATTCCTTCAAGGGGGTCGTCCCGGTCGCTATATTGGTTCAGGGAGCCTCTTATTGGCAGGTTCCGATCATTGCGATATCCCCGGTCCTAGGGCATGCCTTCTCCCCTTTCCTCAAGTTCCGCGGAGGCAAGGCTATCGCTACAAGCTTCGGCATCTGGACTGCCCTAACCGTCTGGTGGGGTCCATGCGCCATGGGTTTGGGCGCGCTTGCTTCCGTCTTCATCTTCAAGAGAGCGACAGACGTGCAGAAGACCTTGCTCATCTTCCTGTCCCTGGGTCTTGGCCTAGCCCTTTCGCAAAGCGCCACGAATATGTGGGCGCTATATGCGGCAAATATCGCCATAGTGCTCTTCAAGCAGCACCAATACGCCAAGCTCACAGGGAGGTGAGCTGAATGCTCAGGCTAATAGGTTCGATGATGTCATATCAAGCCTATCCTTTCATGGTTTTCTCCGGAGTCATCCTTATAATCGCCTTAACGAATCATCTCTACATGCCCAAGCTCTCCCGTAGCCCTGGAAGCTTGCGGCGTCGCCTGTCTATACTCGTCCCTGCAAGAGACGAGGAGCGCAACATAGAAGTCTGCCTTGCATCCCTGCTCAGCCAGGATCATCCTGACTACGAGGTCGTCGTGCTGAATGACGGGTCCAGGGACAGGACCGGGGAGATCATAGAAAGGCTCAAGCTCTCATATCCCAACCTGAGGTCACTAGAGGGGCTGCCGCTTCCGGACGGGTGGCGCGGCAAGAACTGGGCCTGCTGGCAGCTTGCTAGGGCAGCTGAAGGAGAAGTGCTGCTTTTCACCGATGCGGATACGATTCACGCGGAGGACAGCGGATCGTGCGCATGCAGCGCCCTGATGTCATCAGGCGCCGGGCTCATATCCGGCATGGTGCGGCAAAGGATGCTCACCATCCCGGAGATGCTTCTGGTTCCCGTGATGAACTGGGCTATGATGTGCTTCATGCCCCTTCCTCTGGCGCATGTTAGGGGCCGATTCATGCTGCCGGCCGCTTGTGGCCAGTTCATGGCCTTCACAAAGGATTCTTACAGGCTCTGCGGAGGGCACGAGGCCATAAAAGGCAAGGTCCTGGACGATGCTGAGCTGGCAAGAAGCGTCAAGGCCGCAGGGATGAGGTCGCTGTTATACGACGCTACCGGAAAGGTAAGCTGCAGGATGTACACAAGCGCCGCAGAGGCGGTCGCAGGGTTCACGAAGAACCTGTTCTCCGTGTTCCGCAACAGGGTGCTACTTCATATCTTCATCTGGACCTGGCTTCTGATAACCACGATGGTCCCGCTTATATACCTGCTTGCCTACCCTGGCGGGGAGAGCATGCCTGCCGCACTGATTTCGGCAGCCCTCACCCTCTCATATTGGTCAGTTGCCTTCAGCCGCGCTAAAGTGCCATTGCCCCTCGCCTTTGCCTACCCGGTGATGCTTCCCCTTTGGTTCTGGCTTGCCATGAGGTCCATGGCAATGGTGCTTTCGGGAAAGGCTACGTGGAAGGGACGGGGCATAGGAAGAGGCCAGTTCAGGATATGAAAAAGCCGAAGGGTCCCCCCTTCGGCTCAGATGTTTTTTCTGCCGCTTTACTTGCCTCCCAGGTAGGCCTCCTTGACCCTTTCATTGCATGACAGCTCGGAGGACGTCCCCTGTAGGACTATGCTTCCCACTTCGAGAACGAACGCGCGGTTTGCCAGCGACAGCGCCATGTTCGCGTTCTGCTCAACTATCAGTATGGTGACGCCCCTCTTGTTGATGAGGGCTACCGTGTCGAATATCTCCCTGACAAGTATCGGCGCAAGGCCCATCGAGGGTTCGTCCATGAGCAGCAGGTCGGGTTTCGACATCAGGCCCCTGGCAGTCGCAAGCATCTGCTGCTCGCCTCCCGAAAGCGTTCCCGCCACCTGCTTCCTGCGCTCCTTCAGCCTCGGAAACAGGCTGAAAGCCCACTCCATGTCCTCAACTATCCCCGCCTTGTCCTTCCTAAGGTATGCACCCAGCTCGAGGTTGTCCGAGACAGAGAGGTTCGCGAAAATCCTCCTGCCCTCGGGGACATGAGAGATGCCCTGTTCAACCAGCTTATGGGCAGGCACTTTAGTAAGGTCCTTCGGCTCGTCGCCGTCCTTCCTGGTGTAGGTTATCGTCCCGTCGGAAGGCTTGACCAGGCCGGAGACGGCCCTTAGGATAGTGCTCTTGCCTGCTCCGTTCGCCCCGATGAGCGTGACTATCTCGCCCTTGGAGACGTCGAACGAGACGCCCTTGATCGCATGAATCGCGCCGTAGTGGACGTTAAGGTTGTCTACCTTGAGCATCTGCATCTAGCACGCCTCCTCTCCGAGATAGGCCTCAATTACCTTCTTGTTGTGCCTTATCTCGTCCGGTTTGCCCTCTGCGATCTTCTCGCCGTAGTCAAGGACTACTATCCTCTCGCAAAGGTTCATGACGAGGCTCATGTCGTGCTCGATTAGCAGTATGGTTAGGCCGAAGCGGTCCCTGAGCCAGTAGATGAGCTCCTGGAGCTCCTTTGTCTCCTGAGGGTTCATCCCTGCGGCAGGCTCGTCAAGAAGCAGCAGCTTTGGCTCGGTTGCAAGCGCCCTGGCAATCTCTAGCCTTCTTTGCATCCCGTAAGGAAGCGAGCTTGCTATCTCATAAGCCTTCCCGTCCAGCCCGAACAGGTTAAGAAGCCTCATTGCCTTGTCGATGACCACATCCTCGGTCCTCCTGAAGGATCCGAGCCTGGTGATGGCATCAAGGAGCGGGTAGCCGTGCCTGCTGTGGAACGCCGTCTTGACGTTCTCAAGTACAGTAAGGTTGTTGAACAGCCTTATATTCTGGAAGGTCCTTGCGACCCCCATTGAAGTGATCTCATACGGAAGCTTCCCGTCGATTCGCTCACCGTTGAATATGATCTGGCCGGAGGTCGGTTCAGCAAGCCCCGTAAGGAGGTTGAACACGGTGGTCTTGCCTGCCCCGTTTGGCCCGATCAGTCCTACGAGCTCGCCCTTGTTCAGTGTAATCTCGAAGTCCTTCGCCGCCTGCACGCCTCCGAAGAGCTTCGTGAGCTTCTTCGTCTGAAGCACGGGAGGCGCTTCCGCCTTGGTGCCCTTGCCAAGAGGTTCCTTCCTCTTGTCGCCCAGGCCGAACATCTCGAAGCTGAACTCCTTGGTGCCCATGAGCCCCTTCTGCCTGAACAGCATTATGAGGATGAGCATTAGGGAGTAGATGACCATCCTGTAGTTCTGCACGAACCTCAGGACCTCGGGCAGGAAGGTGACCACCACCGCCGCGATGACAGCGCCTGTGATGCTTCCAAGGCCGCCGAGGACTATGATGACCAGAGACTCGATGGACTTCATGAAGTCGAACTGGCTGGGGTCGATGAACGTTATGCGGTGGGCGTAGAGCCCGCCGGCAAGGCCAGCGAACATCGAGCCTATCACGAAGGCCGTTATCTTGAACTTCGTCGTGTCGATACCCATCGTGTCGGCAGCGGTCTCATCCTCCCTTATCGCGATGAGGGCCCTGCCGTGCCTGGAATTGCCCAGGTTCGATATGAAGACGATGGTGAACACCGCCATCACGAACACCCAAAGGAAGTTCGTATACTGCGGTATCCCGGGGATGCCCCTGGGGCCTCCCACGACCTCGAGGTTCACTATGGCTACTCTGATGATCTCCCCGAAGCCCAAAGTCGCAATCGCAAGATAGTCGCCTTTAAGCCTAAGGGTCGGAATGCCGACCAGCAGTCCGCCGAATGCCGCGGCCAGGGCCCCTGCGATCAGCGCGATTCCGAACGGAAGGCCCAGCATCTTTGTGAAATAGGCGGATACATAGGCACCTATCGCCATGAAGCCGGCATGCCCGAGCGAGAACTGGCCCGTTATGCCGTTAATGAGGTTAAGGCTGACGCCCATTATCACGTTAATGCCCACCCAAGTGAGTATCTGCATATAGTAGGCGTCTATTACTCCGATCCTGCCGAGGTAATCGATGAGGACATATGCGAGCGCGGTGACCGCGATCAAAGCAAGGCTTCTTAGGACCTTCTTGCGGTCCATCCTTGCTATTGCGCCTTTAAGCAGTTCCTTAGCAACAGCCATTCGTCACACCTTCTCCCTTCCCGCCTTGCCGAACAGGCCGGCAGGCTTGATTAGCAGGATGAGGATCAGGATAACGAATGCGATCGCATCCTTCAGCGTCGAAGATACGAAGCCGATGACGAAGACCTCCGACAGGCCCATTATCATGCCTCCCGCCATAGCGCCGGGAAGCACCCCTATACCGCCTACGACTGCCGCCACGAAGGCCTTGAGGCCGTACATGACTCCCATGTTGGGCATTATCCTATTGTAGTAGAAGCCCACCAGGATGCCTGCAGCCGCGGCAAGGGCGGAGCCGATGGCGAAGGTGACGCTGATTATGCTGTCCACGTCTATTCCCATAAGCCTTGCGGCGTCCTTGTCATGTGAGACCGCCCTCATGGCCTTGCCCACCTTGGTCCTGTAGACGAAGAGGCTTAGAAGTATCATCAGGACCAGCGAGGTGCCGAGCATCACTATCTGCATGTTGGAGATGATGACGCCGCCGATGTCCCAGATCTTGATGTCCATGACCTGCGGAAACGGCCTGGGCCTGGCCTTGAAGATGATGAGCCCCAGGTTCTGCAGAAGAAGCGACACTCCTATCGCCGTGATGAGGGCTGCGATTCTGGGCGCTTTCCTTAGAGGCTTGTAAGCAAGCTTCTCGATGATCACGCCTGATAATGCGGCCAATGCCATGGCAGCCGGAAGGGCGACCACGAACGGCACTTTCAGAAGCGTGATAAGGAAGAACCCGTAATATGCGCCGAGCATGAATATGTCGCCATGGGCGAAGTTGATGAGCCGGACTATGCCGTACACCATCGTATATCCCAGGGCGATCAGTGAATATACGCTTCCCAGTGCAAGGCCATTTACAAGCTGCTGTATGACCTCTGCTAGCTTAAGGCTGGGCCCCAAAGGGCATCACTCCCGTTCTATCCCGATTGTTTGGGCTTCGGCTTCCGCCTGGTCCCGGTTGCCTGGCGCCGCACCGCCGTCTTCAGCGGGCTGGCGCATTCTGACTTCTACGCCAAGCCGGCGGGATCTCGCCCGCCGGCCTGACATTCTGTTATTTGCTTGAAAGAAGCATTTACGGGTTCACAGTGTCCCTGTATACGAACTTGCCGCCCTTGACTTCGAGGATGACGGCGCTCTTTATCGGGTTCCTGTTGGCATCGAGGGTTATCGTGCCGGAGACCGCCTTCAGGTCCTTCGTCGCTGCCATGGCGTCGCGGATGGCGACCTTGTCGAGCTTGCCCGCCTTGGTTATGGCATTGCCGACAACCAGGCATGCGTCGTATGCAAGCGCTGCAAGGGCGTCAGGGGCTGCGCCGAAACGCTTCAGGTAATTGTCGTAGAAGCCCTTTGCGACAGGGTCGGTGCTTCCGGGGGTGTAGTGGTTGCTGAACATGCCGCCTTCGATCGCTGCGCCGCCGATGGGCACGAGCTCAGAGGAGTCCCATCCGTCGCCGCCGAGGAAGGTCGCGGTGATGCCGAGCTGCCTTGCCTGCCTTGCCTGCAGTCCGACCGAGTTATAGTAGTCGGGCATGAACAGTACGTCGGGCTTGGCGGTCCTTATGCGGGTTAGCTGTGCTGAGAAGTCCGATTCATTGACGCCGTAGGTCTCGGACGCTACGATCTTGCCGCCGAGTGCCTCGAAAGACTTCTTGAAGTTCTCAGCGAGGCCCTTGGTGTAGTCGTTGCCGATGTCATACAGCATGCCGGCGGTCTTCGCCTTGAGGCTGGTGAATGCGAACTTCGCCATGACTGTGCCCTGGAACGGGTCGATGAAGCAGGCGCGGAAGATGAAGTCTCCGACCTTGGTGACCGCTTCGTTGGTGGAAGTCGGGGAGATCATCGGGACCTTCGCCGACTGGGCGATGGGGGCGCCGGCCAGGGTGCACTTGGAGGCCACTGAACCTACGACTGCGATGACCTTGTTCTGATTGATGAGCTTAGATACCGCGTTGGCGGTCTCAGCGGGGATGTTGCGGTCGTCCTCTACATAGAGCACAACCTTTCCTCCCAGGAGGCCTCCCTTGGCGTTGACTTCGTCTGCCCACATTATTGCGGCATTCCTTGTCGATTCGCCGAAGGTCGCTATGTCACCGGTA
This sequence comes from uncultured Clostridia bacterium, assembly GCA_964577435.1. Classification (GTDB taxonomy): domain Bacteria; phylum Bacillota; class DTU025; order DTU025; family MWDF01; genus MWDF01. Next base: position 3,178 of record CAZNZD010000024.1, on the reverse strand, counting down.
AGGGGTGTAACCAGGCCGATTCTCACATCTTCCGCCGCGTATGAGCCCATTACCAGAATCAGGCCCATGAGTACGGCTAACAATGCCACTTTCCTGAACATGAACTAGACCTCCTTCGTTTTACTGATGGCTTCAAACTTTACAGGCGTCTGGATTTTGCATGCTTTGAACTGTTTGTTTAATATACGACACAGGCACGCCGATATTCCTGCATCCGGCGAAATATTTGTATACCTTTATTGCCTGTGGAATTGTAAGCATTATTGCACGCATGATTTTTCGTGTCAAGCACTGAAAATCAGTAAATTCGCACCATCAGGGCTAATTATCTATGGCAAGACAACTGCATACAATATACATTCGCACCTGAGTTATCATAAGCAGCCGCCTACTTCGATGCCGTAAACTTGATCATTTATGGTGCCAAGCCCTGCCCCCTGCATATATTATTGAATAAAGCGACGGAGGTGCCCTATGGAGGATCTCGCAAGAAGGATCGAGGAGCTCGCAATCGAGCTCACCCGGATACCGAGCGTCGTGGGGACGCCGGGTGAGAACGACATCACGTCATACATCATGGGCCTGATAAAAACCCTCCCCTATTTCAGGCTGAACCCGGAGAAAGCCTTCACTGCTCCGGTCAAAGGCGATTCACTGGGCAGAAGCAGCGTCATCGCCATCGTCGACCCCCTGGGCCGTCCGAAAGGGGCACTCCTTCTTATCGGCCATACGGACACTGTGGGCACCTCGGATTACTCGGGGCTGAAGGATCTTGCGCAGGATCCGCCGAGTCTTGCCGAGGCCCTTAAGCTGCAGGAGCTTGACGACGCGGCAGCGTGCGACCTCGCCTCGGGCGACTACATATTCGGCAGGGGCATCTTCGACATGAAAGCGGGAGTCGCAGCACTCATCTGCCTTCTGTCAGACCTTTCGCAAAATCCTGGAGCGCTTGAGAGGAGCCTCGTTTTCGCCTTCCTTCCCGATGAGGAGGGAGGCTCACTTGGCATGCTTGCTGCGGTCGAGGCGGCTGCCGCCATAGCCGAATCAAAGGGCTTGCGATACTCGGCGGCGATCGACACAGACTATATGACTGGGCGGTATCCGGGAGACTGTAAGAACTACGTTTACATAGGCTCGGTTGGGAAGCTCCTTCCCGCCTTCTATGTGCACGGCTCGCCTTCCCATGTAGGCGAGGCGTTCCGTGGCCTGGACGCAAATTTTGTGGCATCTCACATAATGCGCAGGATAGACCTCAACCCGGATCTGTGCGATGTAGCCGAAGGCGAGCTGACCCAGCCTCCTATAAGCCTGAGGCTCAAGGATACTAAGCAGGAGTACTCTGTCCAGACGACGGGCGGTAGCCATCTATACTTCAACTTCTCGACGCACTTCAGCGAGCCCGACGAGGTCCTATCTAGAATGGTCGCAGAAGCGGAAGCTGCAATGGAAGATGCCCTCGCCGAACTAGAGGCAAGGCATGCGGCATTTCTTAAGGCAAGCGGCCTGCCGCCCCAGGCGCTCCCGTTCAAGGCCCGTGTGATGACTTACTCGGAGCTCGCCATAGAGGTGGATGTGCAGACGGGGGGCAGGCTCAATGAGATCGTCGCGGAATTTGAGAAGGGCGACGGAAGAGATGAGGCTGATCCGAGGGATTTCTCCCTTGGGCTGGTTATGCATGTCCACAAGCACCTCATGGACCAAAGCCCGAAGGTGATCGCCTTCTTCTCGCCGCCCTACTACCCCCACATCAACGTCAGCGGGGCGGATTCCGAGGAGAGGGCCCTCATCGCTGCAGTGGAGAAGGCGGCAGAAGAGGTCAGCGGTGGCTTCGGCTATGAGATTACGGTCAGGAGATTCTATCCGTACATCTCGGACCTGAGCTACTGCCGGCTTCCCAAATCGGAGGGCGCAATCGATGCGCTCACGAGGAACATGCCCGCCTGGGGCAGGCGCTACAGCCTCCCGCTGGATGCAATCTCCCGCATCGCAGCGCCTGTCGTGAACATCGGCCCGTACGGGAAGGACGCGCATAAACCCACCGAGAGGCTGTGCAGGAAGTACTCCCTGGATGCCATGCCGGAGCTATTAAGGCTTGTGGTAATGAACCTTGCAGTATGCAATTCCCCGAAAGGGAATATTTAATCAATACAGAACAAATATTGGAAACAGGCAACGGTTCGAACAGGCAATCCATCGGTAAATCGAACACGCGGAACGCAATCCACCTCAATAGGCACAGGACATATTCTTGCATACCCATTATCGTAAGGAGGAACCAGGATGAAGAGAGCATTGACCATCACGCTAGCAGTAGCCCTGATCACGTTCACCCTAGTTGGCAACCTCTTCGCTGCCCAGGTCATCAAGATCGGCGCAATCCTTCCTCTAAGCGGCTCGGCCGCGGCGACCGGAATCAAGCTGAAGTATGCAATAGAAGTTGCCCAGCAGATAATAAACGAGCAGTTCCCCAACTCGGACCTGCCCCTGGCCAAGACGAGCGGACTTCCTAACCTCGGCGGAGCCAAGGTCGAGTTCGTGTTCGCCGACCACCAGGCCAACCCGGAAATCGCCAAGTCCGAAGCCGAGAGGCTCATCGTAAACGAGAAGGTAGTCGCGCTCATCGGTTGCTATCACAGCTCCGCCACGAAGCCGGCAAGCCAGGAGGCCGAAAGGCTCGGAGTCCCGTTCGTGGCAGGATCGTCCAGCTCCGCAGCGCTTACAGAGCGCGGCCTCAAGTGGTTCTTCAGGATAGCCCCGAACGACGACATGGAGAGCGAGCTGTTCTTCAAGTACCTCAACTACCTCAACAGCACTTTCAACGCGGGCATCAAGCGCGTCGCCGTGGTCTACATCGACAACGAGTACGGTGTGCATGCGGCTGAGATGGCCGCCAAGTGGGCGAAGGAATATGCAAAGGACGGCTATGAGCTGGTAGCCCAGGTCAAGTACCCCGCCTCGGTCTCCAATGTGGACACAGAGGTCCAGAGAGTGAAGGCCGCCCGCCCCGACGCGATATTCCATGCCTCATACATTGCTGACACCACCCTGTTCGTGAAGAAGTACAAGGAATTCAACGTGCTGCCCAAGGTATCCCTCGCATACTGCGGCGGCTTCCAGGATCCCCAGTTCGTCGTCAACCTCGGCAAGGACGCTGAGTACTTCTCGGGCCCTAACGCCA
>CAZNZD010000023.1:0-20518 GCA_964577435.1 uncultured Clostridia bacterium | reverse complement strand
TCTCCAAAAATAACGCCCCCTTGGGTGCATGGAGCCCCGTCTTGCGACAGGGCTCCATAGCAGGTCTTCTATGAGACTACTTCCACCACGCGTCGTTGTTGATGTAGTTCTGGACGTTGCCCTTGTCGATGATGGCTACTTCTGCGGGATACGGGATGAACTTGGAAGGCGGCATGGTGCCGTCGTTCAAGTACTTCACGATGTACGCCGCGGCGCACCAGGAGCTGGAATAGGGATCGGCGTTGGAGGTTACGGTGAGCCTGCCTTCGAGCACTGCCTGGGAGGCGTCCTTGCTTCCGTCGACGCCGGAGACTACCACGTTCTTCCTGCCGGCGGCCTCGAGTGCCTGGATTGCGCCGAGGGCCATCTCGTCGTTGGCCGCGAAGACTCCCTGCACGTCCTTATGCTTCTGAAGGAGGTTCTCCATGACCTGGAGGGCGTTGAGCCTGTTGAAGTTTGCGGTCTGGGAGTCAAGCACCTTGATGCCGGGGTACTTGGCTATGGTCTCGAGCATTCCGTTGAGCCTCTCCTTGGCGTTGATCGCCTGGGGCGGGCCCTCGAGGATTATGACGTTGCCCTTGCCGCCCATCTTCTGGATGGCAGCTTCAGTGATCTTGCGGCCCGAGTCGGTATAGTCCATGCCGGTGCGGAAGAAGATCTTGTCGGTGTTCGCCGGGGTGCCTATTACTACCACGGGGATTCCGAGCGCTGTCGCCTTCTCCACTATCGGCACTATGCCGTTGGAATCGGAAGGATGGATGACGAGGCCCTTTACGCCCTTCTGGATGAGGTCCTCGATGATCTTGACCTGCTCTTCGATGTTGTCGGCCTTGGCGGGAGCCAGTGCGACGGCATCGAAGCCCATGAACGCGCCGGCGGCCTTGAAGCCGTCAAGCTGCTTGATCATGTAGGGGTTGGTTGAATTCTTTACGATGCAGGCGATGAGATACTTTGAGTTGGCCTTCACTGTCGTGGTCGTCTTGAGACCGCCGCCAGATACCAACAGAGGCGTAGTCGCTGCGAAAGTGCCGGTTACGATGGTGAGTGCCATGACTAGTACAACCGCGATTAGCAATGTTCTCTTCACAAGATTCCCTCCCCTAGTTGCTTATATTTTTCGCCGGAGAATGATTTCTTGTCCCACTTGCGATTGGTCGCTAGCTATTCAGGTACTACCGTGGTTGGCTGCCTGCCGAACACCCCTTTCTGGGCTGTATACTAATGGAGTGAAAGCCAAAATTATACAATCGCCCGGAAACGCTTTAATATAGAATATCATTAATCCGAAGGAAAATATACATAAAACTGCCCCAAGCGAGGCGCCTCTGCGGAATCCAGTATTCCGTAGCCGATATCCGGGAGGAGTAATAATACCGCTTTCTTGCTGTAGTTTTACCTGCATCTTGACTCGTATTAAAAAGGGCGTGCTAATAAGCGTCGGGCTCGGTAATTGTGCTATATTAATATGCATACGAGTGCATAACGCCTTGAACGAGGGCCGCGAAGGAGACTGGAGGGTGCATATGAACGAGCAGCTATGCGAAAGGATAATTCAGACCGGCATCAGGATGATCGATATGGGGCTTACAATAGGCACGGGTGGAAACGTCAGCTGCAGGAACGAAGACGGCCGCGGGATGCTCATCACGCCAAGCGGCATACCTTATGCCGCGCTGACAATTGACCAGATGGTAGAGCTGGACCTGATGACCCTTTCCACCGGATCCAAGCTCAAGCCGTCTGTAGAGAGCATGCTTCACAGGGAGATCTATCTGGCACGGCCCGATGTGAAAGCCGTAGTCCATGTCCACTCGCCTATGGCGATAGCCCTAGGAGTAGCGCGGATGCCCCTTCCAGTGATCACAGACATCTGCGCCTTCAGCTTCGGAGGCGCCGTAGAGGTGGCGGACTACGCTATGTCGGGAAGCGATAAGCTGGCCGCGAACGTAGTTAAGGCCCTAGGAAGCAGAAATGCGGCAATAATGTCCAATCACGGCTCCGTTTGCGTGGCCGACACGCCAGAGAGGGCGCTTGAAAGGTGCGAGCTGCTGGAGAAGATGTGCTCATGCTATATACACGCCTCACAGATAGGAAAGCCCACATCCCTGACCGGGGAGCAGATGAAGGCACTGATCTCCACCCTCGGCAAGACTTACGGGCAGAACAAGTAGGCAGCCAGGGCAGTACCCAAGGTTAATCTTGACATGCTGCTTATATTTGATACAATTAAATTGATTATTATATATTTACCGAGGGGGTCATTCCATGACGATATACGATTTCAAGGTGAAGGACGCGAAGTACAACGAGGTGGCTATGTCAGACTACAAGGGCAAAGCCCTGTTGATAGTTAACACTGCAACCAAGTGCGGATTCACCCCTCAATACAAGGGCCTTGAGGCGCTCTACGAGAAGTACCGCGACAGGGGCTTCGAGGTGCTGGACTTCCCCAGCAACCAGTTTCTGAACCAGGCTCCCGGGACGAATGATGAGATCGTCGAGTTCTGCCAGCTGAACTTCGGAACGAAGTTCAAGACCTTCTCGAAGATAGACGTCAACGGGCCCAATGCCGAGCCGCTTATCACCTTCCTTAAGAAGGAGGCAAGGGCGGAGCTTGAGAACGAGGACATGCCCAAGTTCAAGAAGAGGCTCGAGGAGCTTAAGCAGACGGTGCTGGGAGACGACATACGCTGGAACTTCACCAAGTTCCTCGTGGACAAGGACGGCAAGGTGGTAGGGAGGTTCTCCCCCACGGTTAAGCCGGAGGACCTGGACAGCAAGATAGCGGAGCTGCTTTAGGCGGCGTAAGGGGGGGGATGCGCATGGAGAAGGACCTGTTGAAGCTGGACGCTCAGCTGTGCTTTCCTCTTTATGCCTGCTCGAGGGAGATTATTAAAAGGTACAGGCCCTTCCTTGAGCCTCTGGACCTTACTTACACTAAGTACATAGTCATGCTCGTGCTCTGGGAAGAGGATGGCATAGGCCTGAAGGATATCGGAGAAAGGCTTTTCCTCGACTCGGGGACCCTCACTCCCCTTCTTAAGTCTCTTGAAGAGCAGGGGCTGATAACAAGGGCAAGGGATCCCAAGGATGAAAGAAGCGTCATCATAAACCTTACTGAGGCAGGCAAAGGGCTGAAAACCAGGGCCAGGGAGATACCGAACAGGATGGCCAAGTGCCTGAGCCTTACGGAAGAGGAGTTCGCTGCGCTATACAAGGGCGCTTACAAGATACTCGGCAGGTAGAGGAAGATACCTGGTTCGAAAGGCCCTGGCGCTTTATGCCGGGGCCTTTTGATTTCCCTCCATTGTTAGCCCTGCTATGCCTATCCGGCAACTCAGGTAACCGGGCATAATGCCACCCGTTTCTGCTAATATGTTATAAAACGCAGTCGGAGGGTGGAAGATGGGTTCATCTAGGGGCGATTGCCTTTTCGGCGTGATTGCCGACGACTTCACGGGCGCAAACGACATCGGGATAATGTTCGCCAAGAATGGCTATAAGGTGCTGGTCTACTCCGAGTATTCAGACGCGTCGGAGCTGGATGTTGAATCCGACGTAATCGTGCTTAACACAAATAGCAGGCTGGACGAGCCCATACTTGCTTACAGGAAGGTGCGCGAGGCGACAGCGATCCTGAAATCCATAGGCTGCACCGTTTTTCACAAGAAGACCTGCTCCGTCTTCAGGGGGAACATCGGCGTCGAGTTCGATGCGATGCTAGACGAGCTTGGCGAGGAGTTCTGCGCCGTCATACTGGGCTTCCCGAAGAACGGCAGGCTCACCAGGGACGGCATTCATTACGTACGCGGCGTCCGCCTCGAGGAATCCGAGTTCAGGAACGACCCTATCCACCCCATGCTGGAATCCGACCTGGTCCAGATACTCGGCAGGCAGACCAGGAGGAAGGTTGGGCTCATCTCACACGACGTGATCTCACAGGGTGTCGATAGGACAAGGCTTGCCATGGAAGAAGCAAAGGGCCTCTATCAGTACCTCATCTTCGATGTGCTCGACCAGGATATGCTGCATACGGTCGCCGGCGCAGTCAGGGATGTAAGGGCGCTTGCCGGAAGCTCGGCAATAGGAGAGGAGCTCCCGAAATGGCTGCCTCTCAAGGGGAAAGGCGCGTTGGCTGGCACGGAAGCCCTCAGAAACCTTAAGCTCGGCACACTGATGATTGCCGGCAGCGTCACTCCTCAGACCAGAAGGCAGGTCGAGCATGCCAAGGCAGAAGGCATCATGTATTTCACGCTTTCTTCAGACAGGCTTCTGAGCACTTCGGAAAGCGCTTCGCAGAAGGCAGGATGCATCGCCCTTGCCGTTAAGGCGATACTCGAAGGCAAGCCGTTCCTTGTGCACTCCGAAAACGAGCCGACCCAAGTGGCGGCATCAAAGGCCAGGGGCGCCGCATCTGGATATGAGGAGCGCGAGCTCGGCCGGATCATATCGTCCGCACTTTCGGAGATAGCTGACGAAGTCATCAGGAAGACGGGCCTCACACGCCTTATCGTCCTCGGCGGCGAGACCTCCGGGGCAGTCTGCGAGAAGCTCGGCATAATCGGCAACATGCTTCTTAAGGAGATCACGCCCGGTGTGCCGTCCGTGCTGACGCTGGGAAGGACTGCACTTCTGATGGCGCCGAAGTCGGGAAGCTTCGGCGACGACGACTTCATAATCGCTGCTGAAGAACACCTGAAGGGCCTGTAAAAGGCCCTTCAGCTATTCCTTATGCCTTTTCTTGTGAGCATTCCGCCTACAGAAGCGGCCTGATCGCCCCGGCGAAGTTCTTAAGGGCGGTCTCCTGGTCCGGGTAGTTCGCCACCTCGCCCGACACGAAGCCCTTGTAGCCCGACTCCTTCAATGCGCCGATAACCGCCTTGAAGTCGATGTGCCCGTACCCGGGCGTCTTCCTGTTTGTGTCACAAAGATGCACATACCTCAATGCGTCAAGCCCCACCGCCTCCTTGATGCCCTCAGGTATGGGAAGCTCGTCTTCGATGTTCATATGATACATGTCCACCATCATCTTGAAGTTCGGCCTGTTCACCCTCTTGAGCCACACGAGGCCGTCTCTCGTCGAATTTATGAAGTTGCAGACGTGGTTTGCAATCGGCTCAAGGATTATCACTACCGAACGAGGCGCGGCATACTCCGAAAGCTCGATGAATGCTTCCTCCATGATCCTCTCGGTCTCCGACCTTTCCGTGCCCTCCTCGTAGTACCACCTCGAGCGTCCCACATTAAGCATGGAGCCCAGGAAGGATGCGAAATCCACCATCTCCTTCATCCTGGCCATGGCGGCCTTCCTCTCGGCGGGGCGGGGATTGGCAAGTCCCAGCTTCTCCTGCCCGAAGACCTCGCCGCTGCAGAGCATCGGTATCTCAAGGCCATTGCCTTCGGCGGCCGATTTCACCTTTTCCCAGTTGATCTTCTTCGGGTCTGCGCTCGTAAGCTCCATCCCGTCGAACCCCAGCCTTTTAAGCATCTCAGCCGACCTCAGTATGTCGCCGTGATAACCCAGGACTTTAGTCGACAACACGTCCTCGGTCGCCAGCATGTAAGCAAGCTTTATTTCTCCGGAACCCATGATGAACCTCCGATCATTTGCTTCAGTTAAAGGGAAAGCCCGGTTCATACCGGGCCTTCCTTGCATTAAGCCGCCTTGGATTGGCCTTATCCTACATTCTACTATAGGACGCCCTCGAGGGCGACGGCGCGGATCGGGAAAGCGTCCAGGCCGACAATGGCAACAGGCACGCCAATGAAGAAGAACCTGCGCTCCCTCAGCTCATGAAGGTTCCACATGACCTCGATGAGGGGGATCTCCTTCTCAAGCATGTACACGTGCGTCAACATGGCGCCGAGGGGAGTGAAGAACTCCTCGATTTTGAAGCTGATGTCCATTCCGAGAATCTTTATGCCCAGGTCCGCCATGTACTTCGCCGCCTCGTTGGACAGGAAGTTCATGTCGTCGCCCTTGTGCTTGGAGTTGCCCATGACTACGATGTCGCCCGACTTCACGCCGAAGCTCTTAACGAACTCCGATGTGATGCCCACTTTGGGAGGAAGCGACGAGAGGTCCACGAACACTGCCTCGCCCATCCAGGCTTCGGGAGGATAGTCGGCCAGGTGCTTGCACTTTGTTCCGCGGAGCGGCTCTATGAAATGGCACGGGACTTCGACGTGCGTGCCGATGTGGCTCATGGTGTCTATGTCGTTCATGATCTCGCCCGCGTAGACCTTATAAGGCCTGATCTCCAGCCTGCGCTCCTCTTTCCCCGGAACCACGGTCTTAGAAATGTCCACTACCCTTGCCTTCTTGAAAGCCTCTACGAAATTCATCTCTGCACTCCCCTTTTCCTTATTCTTGTCGCTAGGCCTGTTTCCCGCCCAGGTAGAGCTCCTTGACCTCGTCGCTCTCCCTGAGCTGCTTCGCCGTGCCGGTGAGCCCGACGCTTCCTCCCTCAAGGACGTATCCCCTGTGGGAGATGGACAGCGCCATGTTCGCGTTCTGCTCGACCAGCAGTATAGTCGTTCCTGCCTTGTTCAACGCCGATATGGCCTGGAAGGTCTTCTCCACGAGTACCGGGGCGAGGCCCATCGACGGCTCGTCCAGGAGCATGAGCTTGGGCCTGGACATCATCGCCCTGCTTATCGCAAGCATCTCCTGTTCGCCGCCGGAAAGCGTCCCGGCAAGCCTCTCCGAGAACGTCTGAAGCTGCGGGAACAGCTCGTAGACCTCGGCTAGCCTCTTGTCGAACCCTTCCTTGTCCTTCCTTACCACATATGCGCCCAGCTCCAGGTTCTCCTTGACGGTCATCTTCGGGAATACCCTTCTGCCCTCCGGCACAACCGACATCCCGGAGCGGATGATGGACGATGTCCTGGCCTTCGTTATGTTCTTGCCCTGGAAGAATACCTCGCCTTCGAACGGCCTCAATGCCCCGGTTATGGTCCTGATGGTGGTCGTCTTGCCAGCCCCGTTGGGGCCGATGAGGCAGACGATCTCCCCCTCCTCGACCGTGAGGGAGACGCCGAACAGCGCCTGGACCAGGCCGTAGCGAGCGGATATGCCCTTTAACTCCAACAATGCCATGTCTTCCCCCACCTTATACCCGGCACACTTCGGTCACTTCGCTTGAGTATGCGGTTCCGAGGTAAGCCTGAATCACCATCTCGTTGCAGCGTATCTCGCTTGCAGTGCCCTCTGCGATCTTCTCCCCGTAGTTGAGCACGATTATGTTGTCCGATACTCCCATCACGAGCTTCATCCTGTGCTCGACGACGAGCACGGTTATGCCGCTTTCCCTGATCTTGAAGATGAGCTCGATGAGCTTGTCTATCTCCTTGCCGGACATGCCCGCCGCAGGCTCGTCCATGAGAAGAAGCTTGGGTTCCGTAGCAAGCGCCCTTGCTATCTCGAGAAGGCGCCGCTTTCCGTAGGGAAGGCTGGTCGCGAGCCTGTCTTCGGTCCCTCCCAGGCCCACATCCTCGAGTATGCGGCCCGTCATCGCGATGTTCGCCCTCTCTTCCTCCATCGCGCCTTTGAACTTCAGCGTGGATGTGAAGAAGTTGGCCTTGGTCCTGCAGTACCTGGAGGCCATTACGTGGTCAGCCACCGTCAGCGTGCTCCACAGCCTCAGGTTCTGGAACGTCCTTGTAACGCCCAGCTTCGCTATGTTCGCCCTGGTGGTGCCTACAAGCTCCTGCCCCATGAAGCTAACTGATCCGGCAGTGGGCTTAAGCACCCCCGTTATGAGGTTTATGCAAGTGGTCTTGCCGGAGCCGTTCGGTCCGATGACCGCGAATATCTGCCCTTGCTTCACTTTGAAGGACAGGTCGTTTACGGCCTTGACCCCTCCGAAGCTCTTAGACAGGCCGTTGACCACCAGTATGCTGTCGTTTGCGTTCATCATATCCATGGCGGCCTCCTATCTTGCCTTCGGGGCGGTCGCGCCCTTTGAGCCCAGCTTGACCTTAAGGTACGAGTAGAACTGCCCGAACATGGCCACCAGCCCGCCCGGCTGGTAGATGAGGATTACCAGTATGACTATCGCGTAGATAGTAAGGTACTTCTCCTTCATGAACCTGAGAAGCTCGGTAAGGGTAGTCAGCACCGATGCCCCCAGGACGGCCCCGGGTACGGATCCCAGCCCTCCGACCACAAGCATGCACATGAACAGCGAGTTGTAGTTGAAGGTGAAGATCTCGGGGCTTACGAACTGCTGGAAGCTGGCAAACAGCGAGCCGGCGACTCCTGTATAGACGCCGCACAGCACGAATGCCAGGAGCTTGACCCTTAGAGCGTCGATGCCTATTATCTCCCCTGCGAGCTCGTCGTCCCTTACTACCTTGAAGGCCCTGCCGAACCTCGAGTCCTCTATGAGTATGGCAAGCACGGCAAGTACAGCCGATATGACCAGGGCCAGGTAGAAGAAGCTGATGTTGCTTCCCATCTTCATCCCGAACAGGTAGGGCCTGGGTATCCCGCCCATTCCCCACACACCGTTCGTAAGCTTGCTCCAGTTCTTCAGCACGTCGCTTACGACCACGATGAAGCCTGTTGACATCAGCGCCAGGTAGAAGCCCTTGATCTTGAGTGTCGGCAGGCCGAGTATGAAAGCTATTGTCGCGGTTATGAGCATGGTGAGGGGCACCGCCTGCCAGAAAGTGAGCCCCAGCTTAACAGTAAGAAGCGTCGTGCTGTAGCATCCTACCGCGAAGAATGCGATGGTCCCGAGGAACACCTGCCCCGTGAAACCGAGCACGAAGTTCAGCGCCATGACGAGCACGGAGTTTATCACGATGTTGCTCATCACGAATCTCACGTAGTTGTCCCTGAACGCCAACGGGGCGAGGGCCAGGACCACGTAAAGCGCCGCAAGTATTATGTTCCTAACGTTCTTTGGCATCACAAGCCCTCCATTACAACCCGCTTTGTTCCTTCCTCTTTCCGAACAGCCCCTCCGGCCTGAACAGCAGGAAGCTGATTATGAGCAGATAGACTATCGCCTCTTTGTACAGCGACGACACATAGCTTGCGGCGAAGATCTCGAATCCGCCGAGTACTATGCCTCCCGCGAACGACCCGAAGATGCTGCCGAACGAGCCGATCACGCATGCTCCGAACCCCTTGAAGCCGAGGTTCGCAAGCCCTGTGTTCACGACGAATATCGGCGAGATGAGCATGCCGGCGAGGCCGCCGAGTATCGAGCTGTAGGCGAATGTCATCGAGATTGCAAGGTCTGATTCTATCCCCATCAGAGACGCCGTCGCCTTGTCCTGGGCGACTGCCCTGAGGACCTTACCCAGCGTGGTCTTCTTGAACAGATAATTCTGAACGGCAAGAAGAGCCAGCGTGGAGAATATTATGAAGATGTTCTGATAAGGTATCGTGATGTTGCCCATTTGTAATATCGCCTGCCCGAACGGCCCCGTGGCCGACTTCGGGTAGGGCCCCCAGACTATGAGGGCGAGGTTTCCCAAGAGCATGCCCAGGGCGACGAGCGACACAAGTATCGTCCTTATGTGGGCGTTCTTCAATGGCCTGTAGAAGATCCTCTCGCAAAGCACCCCGAATGCGCCCATGGCCACGATGAGAAGCGGGAATGCCGCCAGAAACGGCAGCTTCAGCGCCCCCATCAGCGTGAAGCCGTATATGAAGGCACCCACCATGACGAAGCTTCCCTGAGCCATGTTCACAATCTCCACGGCGTTCCATATGAAGCTGTATCCAAGGGCGATGAGCCCGTAGATGCAGCCAAGGGCCAGGCCGCTTACGATCTGCTGGATTACGATATCCATATGAAGTACTCCTTTTCGGGCTCAGTATAAGTTGGTGCGGAAGCGGCCTTTTGGCCGTGGCCGCTTCCGCACCGGTTCTCTGCCCGGGTGAGGGCTTAAGGCTAGCCGCTTACCTTCTGGATCACTACGTGCTTGCCGTCCTTGATCATTACGAGCAGCAGCTCGTTTATGGCCTCGCCGTTAGGAAGCACTGTGTAGGTAAGGCCGCTCGCCCCGTCGTAGTTCTTTATCGCGAAGAAGGCATCCCTTACCTTCTTGTGGTCGATACCGCCGGCCTTCTTCACTGCCTCGGCCATCATCATGACCGCATCATATGCGAGGGGATCGAAGAAGTCGTACGGAGGCACGCCGAACGCCTTCTTGTGGGCATCGACGAACTTCTGCACCTTCGGGTCGGGGTTGTCATTGGTGTAGGTGACAACAGCGTATGCGCCATTTGCCGCAGCTCCTGCAGCGTCCATGAACGACTGCGTCGCGCCGACGCTGCTCATGAAGATCTCGACTTCGGGTATGAGCTGCCTTGCCTGCTTGACCATGATGCCCTGGTCCGGAAGCCCGGAGAAGATGACCATGGCCTGGGCGCCCGCCTTCTTGATGTTAAGAAGCTGGCTGGAGAAGTCGGTGTCGTTGGGGTTGTGGGCGACTACTATGGTCGGAGCGACGCCCTTCTTCTGGAGGGCGGCCACCATGTTGTCCTTGCCGCCAACGCCGTACTGCTCGCTCATGTGGAATATCGCGATCTTGGTGAACTTCTTGACATCGACTATGAAGTTGGCAAGGACCGATGCGGTAAGGAGGTCAGGCTCGCGGACCCTTGCGATCCAGGGGTTTCCGAGGGCGGTCACGGCAGTCGCGCTGCCCATCGCCACTTCCAGTATGCCCGCTTCCTTGACCATGCCCTCTATGCCGAGGACTACGGTGCTTGCATGGCAGCCGAGTATCGCGTCGACCTTGCTGCCGTAGATGAGCTTCTGGGCGGCGGTCCTGCCGGTGGATGCCGTGCCCTCTGAATCCTGCCAGTCTATCTCGAACTTTATGCCGTTTACACCGCCGGCCGCGTTTATCTCGTCAATTGCCAGCTTCGCGCCGCTGGTCATCGATTTTCCGTAACTGAGCTGCAGCGCTGCGAGCCCGCCGATTTTGAAAGTGGTGGCCGCATTAGTTCCAACCGAAAGGGTCAGGGCCGCCAGAAGAACTGCCACGACAGCCAATATAGCAATGCGCTTCATCCTTTTCCCTCCATCTTTCATTTTTGTCGGTACCGGTCGTTATGCCGCAAACTGCCTGCTGTAGGTGATTCCCAAAACCGCCCCCTCTGCTTTGCAACTATCTATCGATAATGGAACATTCGCTCCTGTTCATTAGACTTTCTATGCCTTTCCCTTGTTTCCTTTATGCCCAACCACAATTAATCCCACCGTTTTATGTTGCCCATTACAAAGCCCCTCCGCCTCGGATTATGTGGGAATCCATAACGAATACTATCTATATTTGTGCCTTACTGCGAAGGTTATGGCAGGTCCCCCGTAGTATGCTTTAAGCACGAAGGAGGTCGCGTAATGGCTGATAGGATCATATGCGCCGTCCATACGACAAGGGTAGTAATCGACAGGGTGCACCGCCTGCTTTCAAAGGAGTTCCCGGACTACAAGATCATCCATCTTCTGGATGAGACGCTGCTGGAGGACTTCGCGCGCCTGGGCGGCACCGATGCCAGGGTAAGAAGGCGCCTTCTATCAATGGTCAGCTCCGCCGAGGAGGCCGGGGCGGCCATGGTGCTAGTGACATGCTCGAGCCTTGGCGACACAGTATACGAGGTCCAGAAGTTCGTGGGCATCCCCGTACTCAAGGTGGATGAGGGCATGGCGGAGGCGGCAGTATCTCGCTGCAGGCGAATCGGGGTGCTGGCAACGGCCAAGTCCGCCTCTTGCGGCACAGCCGAGCTGATAAAGGGGGTAGCCGCAAAGCAGGGCAAGGATGTCGAGGTCGTCCCCTTCATATGTGCAGACGCCGCCAAGCATGCAGCAAAGGGGCCTGAGGAGTTCAACCGCTACCTGTCGGAGGAGGCCGCAAGGCATGCCACCGAAGTCGATGGCATCATGGTATCCCAGGTATCTATGTGCGGCATTGATGACTACCTTGCCCCGGATGGCGGGGACAAGGTGCTCACCGCCCTGAATTTCGTGGTCGGCAAGATGAGGAAGATACTAGAGGGAAGATAATTGAAGCTATATCCGAAGGGAGCATATCAATGGATTGCAAGTCGCTCAGGGAAATGGTCGTAAGCTCTTTCGATTCTGATGTAAGGGAAGTAATGAGGGAGGTCTCGGAGAAGGTCTACGAGTTCTCGGAGATAGCCTTCCAGGAGGAGAGATCATCGGCATACCTCGCCTCGCTTATGGAGGCGCATGGCTTTGCCGTGGAGAGGGCATGCTGCGGTGTGGCCACGAGCTTCAGGGCGGAGTACAGGGGAAAGGGTCCGGGCCCGTCTGTGGCGATCCTCGCAGAGTACGATGCGCTGCCCAAGATAGGCCACGCATGCGGCCACAACCTCATAGCGGCATCTAGTGTTGGGGCAGCGCTTGCCCTTAAGAAGGCGATTGGCGAAACGGGCGGAAGGGTGGTCCTGTTCGGAACCCCCGCCGAGGAGGCGGGAGGAGGAAAGGTCCTCCTCGTTGAAAGGGGCGCCTTCGAGGGCATGGACGCAGCCCTGATAGCCCACCCCGCAAACCATACCTGCATCGCCTCTAGGTCTCTTGCCTGGGAGCCGATAAAGATGACCTTCCACGGAAGAAACGCCCATGCGGGCTCCGTACCCCATAAAGGGATAAACGCCCTCAACGCAATAATCGAGACGTTCAACTCGATCAACGCCCTGAGGCAGCATGTGACGTCCGATGTGAGGATCCACGGGATAATCACCAAGGGCGGCGACGCCGTAAACGTCGTCCCTTCCCTTACGGAGGCCCATTTCCTGGTGAGGGCGGCGACTGTGGAGACGATGCTCGAGACAGCGGAAAAGGTAAGAAACTGCGCAAGGGGCGCCGCCCTTGCGACCGGCACGACGGTCGAGTTCGAGAGGACTGGCCCCATATATGAGCCGATGAAGGGCAATACGGCCCTGGAAGCCGCCCTTGCAGCAAGCTTCAAGGCCATGGGCATACCCTACGAGATGGGAGGAGACGCCACCAACATGGGCTCCACCGACGTGGGAAACGTCAGCCAGGTCATACCCACCGTGCACCCCATGTTCGAGATATGCGACGGGAGCATAGTGGGCCACTCCCCTGAGTTCGCGGATGCCTCGGGAAGCGGCCACGCTTTCGAGCGCACGGTGAAGGTCGCGGCCGCGGTGGCGCTAACAGGGCTGGAGCTTCTCTGCGACGAGTCTCTGATGGCAAGGGTGAAGTCGGCGTTCTAGGACTTGGCAGGGCCCTCCAGCTGGCCGGCTTCGGCCGCCACATGCAGCTTGAGCGCCGTCCAGAGGTTAAGGAGGGTCTCTCCGGAGCCCAGGTCGGCGCCAAGCAGCTCCTTGACCTTGTTAAGCCTGTAGCGCATGGTGTTCTCGTGTATGAAAAGACGCTTTGCGCTCTCCTGGACGTTCAGGTTGCATTCGAAGTAGGCGGAAAGCGTCTCTATGAGGTTAGTGCCGCGGGTCTTGTCGTGATCGGCCACGGGGGCTATCCATTCCTTCCGGAACATGGACTGCTCCTCGCTTCCGGGTCCCTCGAATATCACGCGGAATATGCCGAGGTCGTCGAAATGGGTGGCGCGGTTTGCGCCGAACACCCTCCTTCCCAGCACCATTGCCTGGGTAGCCTGCTTGTACGACAGCGGTATCTCCTCGATGTCCCTTGCGATCCTTCCGATTCCGACGGAGACCGTAAGGGGCGTCACGTTCTTTGACACCTCCTCGCGGATGAAATCGGCTATGTGAAGGGCGCTCTTGCGCACCTCAGCCTGCTCTGCCCCCTTAGGAAACGACAGGAGCACTATCATGCTGTCGCTCTTGTCGGCCCCCAGAAGGCTCCTGTTAAGGCGCTTTGGTATGGACTCCACTATGCGCACGAGGCGGTTCTTGGCATCTCTCATCGCCTTGTCGTTGTACTCCTGCAGCTCGACGTAGTAGCGCTCGAAGCCGTCGAAGTCGATGTTCAGGACTACCTGCGGGCTTGCCAGGTCCCAGTCGAAGCTTGCGGCGCGCCTCAGCATCACTTGCCTTGATTCGAAGTTGCCGAGCACAAGGTCTTCCACGAAGTTGTTCCTGAAGCGCCTCTCCACCTCGGTTATGGCGTTGTTCCTGACAATTTCGAGCGCGCATACGGTGCTCGCATCCTCGATTATCGTAAGGCTCGTCTTCGAAAGGTCGGAAGAGGCGTCTTCTATCAGAAGATAGGCATAGACCTTATCGCCGGCCGTCACCGGCACGATGGCGATGCCGTCCGCCCTCCTGGAGTTCGGAAGAAGGCTGTTATCCAGGGTGTCTCCATCCGTCCAGGCCTTCCTTATTAGCTCAGGGGCGAGGTTGCAGACATTGCCGCTTCCGGGCCTGCTGGATGCGATGCACTTCCAGTTGCGGTCGGTTATGTATGCGGGGCGGCCTATGATGAAGGACAGCTCCCTAACGATGTCGGACAGGCCGCCGCCGGCAAGGACGAGTTTAGTGAGCCTTTCGTGGCTCTCTTTGGAAATCTGCAGGATCCTGGACTGGGACTGGAGCACCTCGGCGAGCACCGGGCTTATGACGTCCACCCAGGCTAGGTGGTACGGCAGCTCGATGAGGGGCACGCCCAGCTCGTCGGCCTGCTTTATCATCTGGGGAGGTATGCCGTTTAGGAACCTCTTAGGCTTCATGCCGAAGGCGGCCACACCCCATTGCTTAAGGTCGATGACGAAGCGGTCCTGGAGCTCAACCTCCTTGCTGAGGAAGTAGCCGGAGCTTAGCATCAGCTCCCCGCCCCGCACCCAGTCGTACCCGCCCGGGGCGTCCATGACTGTCACGAACCTAACCTGGCGGTCAAGCCCCTTCTCCCCGGCGACCACCTTGGCCCCGGAAAGGCAGGGCAGGCTGAGGGCATCGCGCACGCTGAAACCCTCCTTGAAGTCGCTTGCAGCCAT
This sequence comes from uncultured Clostridia bacterium, assembly GCA_964577435.1. Classification (GTDB taxonomy): domain Bacteria; phylum Bacillota; class DTU025; order DTU025; family MWDF01; genus MWDF01. Next base: position 5,593 of record CAZNZD010000023.1, on the reverse strand, counting down.
GTCCGCACCTCCTATGCAAAATTTTTCCACATGCCTTTATCGAATACTATATAGGAAACTACAGGAATTAGTCGAATCTTCGGTAATATACGATAAAAATATCGGGAGGTCCGCTATGAAAGGTTACACCGGCAAGATACTGCACGTAGACCTAGCTCAGAGAACCTTCAGGGTCGAGGAGCCCCAGGAATCCTTCTACAGGAAGTACATGGGCGGCTCCGCCCTGGGCGCCTACTACTGCCTTAAGGGCATGGGACCGGGCATGGACGCATTCGACCCCGGAAACGTCCTCGTCTTTGCGGCATCGTGCACCACTGGCGCCCCCGTAAGCGGCGCATCCCGCTACAACGTGACGGCGAAATCCCCCCTTACAGGCGCTCTGGGCGACAGCCAGGCGGGCGGCTTCTGGGGCACCGAGCTGAAGTTCGCAGGCTTCGACGCGATAGTCATCACCGGCAAGTCCGAGGCCCCCTGCTTCATATGGGTGCACGACGGCCAGTTCGAGCTGATGGACGCGGAGGGCCTGTGGGGGCTTGAGACCGGAGAGGCCCAGGCGGAGATCAGAAGAAGGCTCGGAGACAAGAAGCTCAGAGCCGCGGTGATCGGCCCTGCCGGAGAGAACCTAGTGCGGTATGCCTGCATAACAAACGAGCTCAAGCACTTCAACGGAAGGACCGGCATGGGCGCCGTGATGGGGTCGAAGAACCTCAAGGCTATCGCAGTAAGGGGCACGAAATCCCCGGAGTTCGCCGACAGGGACGCGATCATGCAGATGGCGAAGTCCGGCTCGCAGCGCTCGCAGACGCACGGAGTGTCCAGCTTCCTAAGGGAGTTCGGGACTGCCGGCGTCGTAAGCTCGAACCAGGCGATAGGCGGCCTTCCCACCAGGAACTTCACGTCCGGCACCTTCGACAAGGCGGAGGAGATATCGGGCGCCCATATGAACAAGACGATACTTGTCAGAAACGAATCTTGCTGGGCATGCGCCGTGCGCTGCAAGAGGGTTGTAGAGGCGAAGGAGCCCTATGAAGTGGACCCCGAGTACGGCGGACCCGAGTATGAGTCCATCGCGGCCCTGGGCTCCTACCTCGAGATAGGAGACCTGGTAGCGGTGTCAAAGGCGACGGAGCTCTGCAACAGGTACGGAATCGACACGATCTCCATGGGAGGGACTCTCGCGTTTGCGATGGAGGCCTACGAAAACGGCCTGATAACCAGGGAGGATCTGGGAGGGTTGGACCTGAAGTTCGGAAACGCGGATGCCGCCCTCAGGATGATAGAGATGGTGAAGGGCCGCGAGGGCTTCGGGGATGTGCTCGCCGAGGGGGCGTCCGCCGCCGCGGAGCGGATAGGACGGGGCGCCGAGAAGTACGCCATCTGCTCCAAGAGGCAGGAATTCCCCGCCCATATGCCCAGGGTCAAGGCATCTTTGGCGCTCGCCTACTCCACGAACCCCTTCGGTGCGGACCACGAGTCGTCGCAGCACGACCCCGTGCTCGCCTCCGAGGACCTGTCTGAGTCCATCAAGGCCATGGGCTTCTCGAAGATGGTGCCGATCGAGGAGCTCAACTTCGAGAAGGTGAAGCTGTGGGCCTACACCCAGAAGCTCTACAGCGCGCTGGACACCCTCGAGCTCTGCCAGTTCTGCTTCGGCATCGGACTACTTTACGGCGTGGACGACATGGTGAGCTTCGTAAACGCCGCCACCGGCTGGAACACTAACCTCTGGGAGATAATGATGCTTGGTGAAAGGCGCATAAACCTGCTTCGGGCCTTCAACATGAGGGAGGGCATGTCGGCAAAGGAGGACACCCTTCCAGAGAGGATATTCGAGCCTCTTGTGGGCGGATGCTCCGAGGGCAACAAGATCGACAGGGACGTCTACGCCAAGTCCAGGCGCCAGTACTACGAGCTCATGGGCTGGGACCCGGAGACGGGCAATCCCACGGCGACGAAGCTCGCGGAGCTCGGCCTCGAATGGATAACGGCGCAATAGGCGGAAAGCGCCCGTCAAGGATAAGGAAAGGCCGGCGAAAAGCCGGCCTTCCCATTTCCGCCATGCCCGGATTATGTGCTTAGCTTGCTGCGGGTTTCTTCCCCTTCGGGCACGACTGGCCCAGGTATCCTTGGATCATGCGCGGGTCGTTCAGCAGGTTCGCCGCCTTGTCGGTGAGCGTGGTCCTGCCCGTATCCAGGAGGTACCCCCGGTCTGCGACCTGAAGGGCCTTCCTTGCGTTCTGCTCTACCAGAAGGACCGTTATGTGCTCCTCCTTCAGCCTTCTGATCATGGAGAATATCTCGTTGACCAGCACGGGCGCAAGGCCCATCGAGGGCTCGTCCAGGAGCACGAGGCGCGGCCTGGACATTATCGTCCTTGCGATGGCAAGCATCTGCTGCTCTCCGCCGGAAAGGCTTCCTCCCGCCTGGTTCTTCCTCTCGCCAAGCCTCGGAAACTCGGCGAACAGCTTCTCCATGTCCTCGGCTATCCCCTTCCTGTCGTTTCTGAGGTAGGCTCCGGCCTGCAGGTTCTCCAGGACCGTGAAAGTGGGGAAGATGGCCCTTCCCTCCGGGGTGTGGGATATGCCCATGCCTACTATCTTATGCGGCGCCATGCCGTTTATCTGCCTGCCGTCGTATAGCACCTTGCCCTTAGACGGCCTCAATAGGCCCGATATGCACCTTAGGGTCGTGGTCTTGCCCGCCCCGTTGCTTCCGAGGAGGCATACGATCTCCCCCTCCTCGACCGTGAGGCTTACGTCGGTCAAGGCGCGGATCTTGCCGTAATGAACCTCAATGTTTACCAGCTCAAGCACGGCCTATTCCTCCTTGCCCAGGTAAGCTTCTATTACCTGTTGATTGCACTGTATCTGCTCGGGCGAGCCCTCGGCTATGCCGGCGCCGTAATTCAGGACGTAGATCCTCTCGGATATGCCCATGACCACGTTCATGTCGTGCTCTATGATGAGTATCGCCACGCCCTTCTTCCTTACCGCCTCGATGAGCTCGCACATCTTCTCCGTCTCATCCGGGTTCATCCCGGCGGTCGGCTCGTCCAGGAGGATGATCTTCGGGTCCATTGCAAGGGCCCTTGCGATCTCGAGCCTCCTCTGGTCACCGTACGAGAGGTTCTCCGCCATGTCGAGGTAATTGCCCTTAAGACCTACGAAATGCAGGATATCCTGGCACTTCGCCTTTACGGCCTCCTCTTCCTTGCGCATGCCCCTCGTCTTTAGAAGCGACATCCAGAAGCCGGACTTGATGTGCTGGTGGTGGCCTATGCGGACGTTGTCCAGGACCGAGGCCTTCCCGAACAGCCTTATGTTCTGATAGGTCCTGGATATGCCCTTGTGGGCGATGTTCCAGGGCTTCTCATGGGTTATGGGCTTGCCTTCGAGGAGCACCTCGCCGGAAGTCGCGGGAAGGACCCCCGTTATGCAGTTGAAAAGGGTGGTCTTGCCTGCCCCGTTCGGTCCGATGACGGCCACTATCTCCCCTTTGTCTACTCTTATGTTGACGGCGCTCAGCGCCGCAAGGCCGCCGAACCTCTTGGTCACGGCCCTTGTCTCAAGAAGGCTCATCTTGACACCCCCTTGCCGGCCGCCCTGGTCTCGGAGCCCCTGCCCCTGCCCCTTGTGAGCCTGAATATCACGCTGTTTACGCCGCCGACTATGCCAGCGGGCCAGAACGCAAGAGTCAGAAGAAGCGTCACGCCGTAGATGATGAGCCTGTATTCGGCTATCGCCCTTAGGAACTCGGGCGCTGCCGTAAGGAGCACCCCTCCGACTATCGGGCCTGCGATGGTGCCCAAGCCTCCGACCAGCGCCGTGGTGACTGCCATGGCCGATTCCGTGAAGCCGAAGCTGTTGGGGCTTATGTACTTGAAGTAGTGGGCGTACATGGCGCCCGCGATGCCGGCGAAGAAGGCCGCAAGCACGAATGAGAGTATCTTGTACTTCCTTGTGTCTATGCCGCAGGTCTGGGCCGCGTCCTCATCGTCCCTTGTCGCCAGAAACGCCCTTCCGACCGGCGAGTTCATTATGCTCCTGATGCTTAAGACCACCGCGATTACAAGAAGCAGGGTTAGGTAGTAGAAGCTTATCTTGTTGTTGAACGCGATGGTTCCGACGAAGGGGATCGTAATGGGCTTGGGTATCGGTATCCCCGTGATGCCCATCGGACCTCTTGTGAGGCCCACCCAGTTGAGGATTACAAGCCTTACAACCTCTCCGAAGGCTATCGTGGTTATGGCGAGGAAGAACTTCCTCAACCTCAGGCTCGGAAGCCCCAGCACGAAGCCGACCGCGGCTGCCACAAGCCCCGCAAGGGGCATCGTGATCCAGAAGGACAGGTGAAGCCTGGTCGCAAGTATCGCCGAGCTGTACGCGCCCACCGCGTAGAAGGCCGCCATGCCGAACACAGGCTGCCCTGTGTATCCCGTTACCAGGTTGAAGCTGGAAGAGAGTATGACGGCAAGGCCCGATGCGATGAATATGTGGAGCGAGTACTGGTTCTTGATCACGACCGGTATGAGCGCCAGGACCAGAAGCAGAAGCGCGAGGGCGACGTATCCGGCGGCCTTTGCGGCCTTTCTCTCCTTCATCACATCATCCCCCTCACTTAGAAGACGAGCGGGAGAAGAGCCCGCTCGGCTTGTAAAGAAGTATCGCGATTATCACAAGGAATGGCATCACGTCCCTGAACGTGGAGCCCACGAAGGATGCGAACACGCCTTCGATTGCGCCCAGCAGGAAGCCCGCAAGGCTTGTTCCGAAGACGTTTCCCAGGCCTCCCATCAGGATGACGGCGTAGATCTTCATGCCGGTGAGAGACCCCATGCCGGGGTACACCAGCATGCTCGGGCCGATGAGGGCGCCTGCGACTCCTGCAAGGCCCGTCGCAAGGGCGAAAGTGGCCGAGATGACGTAGTTGACGGGTATGCCCATCAGGCTGGACGTGTCGGTGCTCTGCGATACGGCCCTTATCGCCAGGCCGAACTTCGTGAAGCGTATGAGGCAGTACAGAAGGCCTATTATCACCCAGCAGGCTATGAAGACCATCAGCTGCTGTGCGGTGAAGTAGACCCCGCCTATCGACAGGTTGATCTGGGCGAGGCCCGAGGGGAATATCCTGGGGTCGGCCGTCCAGACCAGCACCGCTATGTTCTGAACTATGAATGAGACAGCAAATGTTGTTATATAGGCGTACATAGTGCCCGATTTCCTTACGGGCCTCAGTGCCACGCGCTCGGTGATAAGGCCCATCACCGCGATTCCCGCAAATGCCCCCAGCAGGCCCACCCAGTACGGCGCATGCATCGCGGTCACCATGGTCAGCGCGATGTAGGCCCCCAGCATGTACATCTCGCCCTGGGCCAGGTTCAGGACCCTCAGCACTCCGTACGTAAGTGACACGCCGGCCGCGGTAAGGGAATATATGCCGCCTACGATAAGGCCGTTGACTAGCTGTTGGAAGATTAGGACCAGCAAGCGTTATTCACCCCCAAGCATCGGGGCGGGCGGGGGTCGAGCAACGCTGCGTGTCGCCCCGGCCCCATGGCGATAGGGTCCAGGACCGGGTTTTGACATAAGGGGTT